>CAYOLE010000062.1:0-15455 GCA_964404705.1 uncultured Rhodohalobacter sp.
AGATTCTGATTATCAACTCAAGTTTGAAGATGACCACCATTTTTCGGAACGTGTTATTTTTCCAGTTTCTGAACAAGAAAGCGGAGGCATAGAGGATGCCCGGTTTGTAAGATTCGTTGAGGATTCCAACAACCCCGTGTATTATGCTACCTATACTGCATATGATGGAAGGAATATAATGCCGCAACTTATTGAAACACATGATTTCAATGTGTTTAAAATTAATCCGCTGTACGGAGATGCGGTAAAAAATAAAGGGATGGCATTGTTCCCACGAAAAGTGGGTGGCCGCTACGCCATGCTGTCAAGACAAGATGGTGAAAATAATCGGATCATGTTCTCAGACCGCCTTCGCCATTGGTATGACTCAGAGATAATTCAATCCCCGAAAGAACCTTGGGAAATGATACAATTGGGCAATTGTGGATCTCCCCTCGAATTGCCTGAAGGATGGCTGGTGTTAACACATGGCGTTGGCCCCATGCGCACCTATTCGATTGGAGCCATTTTACTGGATCTTGAAGATCCCACAAAGGTAATCGGCAGACTGGAAGAACCGTTGCTAAAGCCCAACAGAAATGACGTGATCGGTTACGTTCCAAATGTTGTCTATACCTGCGGATCAATCATCCATAATGGACATTTGGTTATACCTTATGCTATATCTGATTTTGAACCTGCCGTGGCCAGTGTAGAAGTGGATGAATTACTAAATGCCATGCAACAGTATTAGACACATCCGACTTGGGATTCTTACTCATCTTCACCCAAAACCTCCAGGGCTTTTGAAATATCGATTCCTTTGCCAAGTACTTCTTTAAATGGATCTTCCATGGATTCTATTCTCTCCGGCATGGTTTGGATATTAAATTCATGCATATCGAGTTCTTTTTTTACTTCGCTCCATTTTAGAGGAGCCGAAGCAGTTGCCCCTTTTTTAGGCCGAAGGCAATAAGGTGCAGCCAGTGTTTGCCCCGAGCGATTTTGCAGGTAATCAAGATATATTTTGCCTTTTCGTTTCCTGATGGTGCGCTCCATTGTAGTAAGATCCGGCAGCAGATCTTTAATATGATAACACAGCAGTTTTGTAAAATCACGCGCTTCATCATAGCTGTATTGGGCATTCATCGGCAGATAAACATGTAGTCCCTTCGAGCCTGATGTTTTGCAATATCCTTTTATCTTCGCCCGGTCGAGTACCTCCTTTGCTGCCTGTGCAACTTCAATTACATCTTCAAACGTTGTTTTGGGGGATGGATCAATATCAATTACTGAATAATCGGGTTTATCGAGTGATTCTTTTCTTGAATTCCATGGGTTGATTTCAATACACCCGAGATTCGCCATATATACCAGCGATGCTGTGTTCTGGCAGAGCATGTATTCGATATCTTTTTCCGAGGACTCAGAGTAAATACTTACTGACTCCATCCAGTCTGGCAGCATCGAACCACTGTCTTTTTGATAGAATCCATCCTCCTCAATTCCATTCGGATGCCGGTTCAGATTCTGCGGACGGTCCACCAGGTAAGGCATCATAACATCCGATACTTTCAGATAGTAATCAATAAGATCAAATTTGGTATACCCTTCCTCTGGCCAATAGACCTTATCCAGATTAGTGACAGAAACCGAGATTCCTTCGATGTCTAACGTATTATCACCCTTTTGCTTATCACGGTTTTTTCCCGTTTTTTTAGCAGAAGATTTTTTCCCTTTTTTCTTTTCTTTTTTATTCTTTTTGGTCGGTTCTTCCACTTCTTTCTCTTTTGTGATCTCGTCAGGTTGTTTGTCTTCACGTAATCCCTTAAAAACGGGGTGTCTCATAGATCCTGCTTCTGTCCATTCTGAAAACTCCACTTCACAAATCAGCTCCGGTTTCACCCAATTTGCTTCTCTCCCCTTCAGGTTGATACTCTCGTCAAACGGGCTCTTTTTGATTTTTAACGGCTTCAGTTTTTTTAAAATATCCCGCTGTGTATCTTCGCCAAATCCTGTTCCGCAATTTCCTATATAAATAAGTTTCTCATTTTCGTGTACACCCAATATCAACGAACCAAACGCTCTTTTTCCTTCAGTATAACCGCAAATCAACGCTTCCTGCCTTTCCTGCGATTTAATCTTCAGCCAGCTGTCTGACCGACTACCGGGAAAATATTTTGAATTAGATTTTTTAGCGATTACCCCCTCCAATCCTTTTTCAATGGCCTTTTCATAAAACGCGGAGGCTTTTTCTTTTATATGTTCACTATATAACACACCGGGAGCATCTTTAATCACATCGGGAATCAAACTTTTTCGTTCTTCCACAGTTAATCCCATTGTATTGTGTCCGTTCAGGTGCAAAAGGTCAAACACATAGTAGCGAAGCTCTCCCTCATCCTCCGGCGAATAATTTTGCAGGTTTTGGAATACCGGCTTACCATCATCATCGAGCAAAACAATCTCTCCGTCGAGGATCGCCTTATGATTGATGGATTCGAGCCCTTTTACTATTGGCGAAAATTTTTCATTGAAGGAATGACCGTTGCGGGAATACAACTCCACTTTCCCATCGTCAATATTTGCAAGCGCCCGGTAACCATCCCACTTCAGTTCATATATCCAATCAGGATCTTCAAACATTTTCGATACTTTCTTTGCGAGCATAGGCTGTATGATTTCCGACAGAGCGAAATCTTCCTTCTCAGCTTCCTCAGCTTGTTTTACTTCATCAGAACTATTTACATCTACCAGGTCTTCGGCATCGTAGTCCAGATCGGTGGCGTATTCATCATCTTTCTTTACAAGCAGCCACTGATCTTTTTTCTTCATAGAAAACAGGGCAAATTCTCCTTTCAGCTTTTTTCCTGATAACACAATCTTGAGGCTTCCCTTCTCCATTTGATCCATAAGGTCATTCTCATTTTCCCCTTTTGATGAAGCTGCTATGTAGGTTCCACTATCCCATATCTTCATCTCCCCTGCCCCATAATTCCCTTTTGGGATGGTGCCCTCAAAATCGAGATAATCAACAGGATGATCTTCTGTATGAATGGCCAGCCTCTTATCGGATGGATTCATTGACGGACCCTTTGGCACAGCCCAGCTTTTCAGAACGCCATCCATTTCAAGACGCAGATCATAATGCAGACTTCTTGCATCATGCCTTTGAACCACGAATCGCAGTGCTTTCTCCCCATTTCCGGATTTACCATTTGGTTCCGGTGTGGATCTGAAGTCTCTCTTTTTTTTATACTCGGTAAGACTCATAATTTAAACTAATAAAATAGTTCGATAGGATGTTCATCAAATTTTCAGAACACCATCCTATTTAGTCTTATGCTTTAGATTTCTTCTTTTTGCTTTTCTTTTTACCGTTTTTACCATTGCCATTTTTCTTCTGATCCAGACTGGCCCTCAGCTGTTTCATAAGATCCTTGGCTTCAGTTGGTTCAGATTTCACTTCTTTAACTTTCGTTTTCTTGCCGGAAGACTTTGCTTCAATGACTTTCATCAGCTGATCATTATACAAATCCTTGTACTTCGAAAAATCGAACTCTTCGGTGTACTGCTCAATCAGAGACAGTGCCATATCCACTTCCTTTTTTTTGACCTTGGTTTCGGGGAGATTGAGCTCGGATGGATCCCGGATTTCATCCTCAAACCGAATCACATGAAGTACAATTGCCTCTTCATACACTCCAATCAAACATAGGTTTTCTTTCTGGCGCATCACAAAAGTGGCCACTCCCACTTTATTAGTTTTCTTTAGAGCATCACGAAGCAGGTTGTAAGATTTTCCGCTTTCTTTCTGCGGCTCAAGAAAGTAAGGCTTTTTAAACAATACATCTTCCACTTCACTTTTCTCGATGAATGCCTCGATGTCGATTGTTTTGGATTTTTTCATATTGGCCTTTTCAAAATCCTCTTTCTCTAAAATAACGTAGTGGTCATTTTTTTTATACCCTTTTACGATATCTCCCCATTCTACCTCTTCTCCCGTATTCTCGTTTACGCGTTTATAGCGAATTCTCGAATGGTCTTTCGAATCCAGCATATCAAGGTCAAGTTTGCGCTCTTCAGATGCGGAATACATTTTAATGGGAATTGTAATGAGGCCAAAACTTAATGAACCATTCCAAATCGATTTCATAATACCCTCTTTTTTTGATTAACCTGTATTCGAAACAAAGATAAAAAGCTTTATTTCGTCATCCCGCACCAGATGCGGGATCCTCCAATCCCTGATTAAAACCGGCTCCGGGCTTATTAATCTTCGTGTATCGAAATGACTGATACAGTCTTTTGATTCTTTCTTATCCCGACCACAATTATAATAATATGATTCTATCATCTCTTTGATCTTGTAGATCTCATCGGAATCTTTCACGTTTTGAGATCTATCATTATTTAAACACTTCGCTCATGAAGAACGTTTATAATCCCGCCTATCGAAGTTCGCCCGCGCTTTTTTCTCGCTAATAAAATATTCGTCGTGGGCAGACATAATATGAACCTTTAAATTCAGTAGTGAAACAGGGCTTCCATCTTTCAGTTTTTGATAGTTTTCATAATCAAAGTCACAGCCATCAATCAAGGTTACCATTCCCGAACCTATTATTTCACACACATTTCCCTCCTTAATAACAATGCCGGTGTTTTCGTCCAGGCCTATTCCCAGTTTACTGGGAAAAACAGCCACTGCTTCTGCCAGCCTTTCAAAGCGTCCCCGCTGAATAAAATGGGTGTCAAACAAAACCTCTTTTATAAAACCAAGACCTTTATCCATTTTCAGATCGTTTTTCATCAAAGCCTCTCCTTTTTTCCCTTTCGCTATCATTTCTTCCCCCATCATGGCGGCACCGGCGCTGGTTCCGGCTATAATAAATTTATCATTTAAATAGCGATTGTGAATTAAATCATGTGTTTTGGTATCCTTTAAAGAGTCGATAATTTTATTTTGATCTCCCCCGGTGAATAACAATACATCAGCCTTCCTGATCCTTTCTTCGGTTCCGTTGCTATTTGCACTGTCCCGGCCATGGATATCTAATATGCCCAGGTTTTCAATACCCAGCTTCCCAAAAATTTCCCTATATTCATCACCTGCTTCGTTGGGCTCGTCAGTGGCAGAAGTTATAATCTCAAATCGGGAATTATTGTCACCGGCATGCTTTATAATTTCCTCGAGTATGATTTCCTTTCCAAAATCAGCCTTTAATCTGTCATCAATCTCATCGATATCTTTTTCAATACTACCGCCAATTGCTATAAGCGTACCTTTGGGTTTCATAAACCAGATTTCAGCGTTACTGTTTATTAATAAGTATTTTTTCTAAAGATTCATACGCAGGACCTTCAAGAACAGTTCCGTCAGTTTCAAACCTGCTTCCATGGCAGGGACAATCCCATGTTTTTTCGGCGTTATTCCAGTGAACGATACATTTCATATGCGTACAAATAGGTGAAACAGCTTCCAGTTCGTTATTTTTATTTAGAAATACCGCCAATTTCTTTCCATCATAATCAACTATCCTGCCTTCGCCTGCTTTTAAATCAGCGATATCCAGATCTTCAGTTTTGATGGTAATACCTGAATAATCCTTCACCATTTGTTTAGCAACATTTACATTCTCTTTGATAAACTTGGGTGCAGATTTTACAGGCTGATGTCTGTTCGCACTGTAAAGATCTTTCCATTGATTTTTTTTGCCTGCAATCTGATCCGACAAAATCATACCTGCAAGTGTTCCATACACCAGTCCATCAGTAGAAAATCCTGTAGCGATGAACTCTTTTGAGTCCTTTTTTTCAGGACCAATATACGGCAGCAGATCAGCCGGACGATAATGCTGCCCGCCCCAAAAATATTCAAGGCTTTGAATATCAAAATGATTATCAGCAAAATTTTTGAGGTTTTGAATGTGAGCTTTGTTATCGGAAGCCTGCCCCGTTTTATGAGGTTCACCTACCACAATCAGGAAATGATCGTCATTTACAGAATAGGTACGCGTTGAAATTTTCTTTTCGTTATGATAACCCCAGTAGATTCCTTCCGGCAAATTGTTTTTTTGTAGCCTGCAGGCAATGCCATACTCACGATACGGTCCTAATAACGTTTGTACAGTTTTAATACCTTTCGGAGAGTGAGTTGCGTGAACCACATATTCAGCTTCAACCTTGTGTTTACCTGATTGTAAAATAAACCGATCATTTTGATTTTTCACTGAATGGACAGGGGTATGTTCATAGATAGCGCAATTTTGCTTATGTGCGGCTCTGGCCAGCTCCTGAACATATTGCATCGGGTTGATTTGATTCTGACGCAATAACTTTATCCCTTTTTTATGTGGATATGGAATGTCTATTTCATCTGCATTCAGGAAAGGTAAGTCTGCTTTTATCCCTGTTTGATATTCCTGATCTATTTTTTCGCAGCTTTCATCATCATTGCTATATAAATACCAGGGTACATCTTTGTAACCGCAATCGAAGTCATATTCTGAAACCCACGATCTTATCTGCTCTAAAGACTCCATCCGTGATGTAGCAACCTGTTTTAAAACATCAATATCATACGTTGAGAGAAGTGAGGATAGGATCTTATCTATAGTAAAGTATAAATTTCCGGTACTGTGAGCGGTTGTTCCACCTCCTACTTTAAGGCTTTCCAGCACCACAACATTTACTCCGTATTGGGCAAGCAAAAGACCGGTGGATATGCCAGTAATGCCCCCTCCGATAATGGCAACATCAACCGTTATATTCTCCTGTAAATTGGGATACTCTTTAATTTTTGAATAGCGACTCCAGATAGCTTTTTTCTGCATCAGATGTGCCCTGTAACGTTAGAAATTAATTTATTAGTTCTCCCCCTTCTCTTTTAACAATAAAAAAATAACGTCCGCAATTTTCAAAAGCCATTGTAGATCACAAACCTGAAAAAATGGCCCGGCTTCTGACAACTACAGTTTTTTAGCGCTGCAGACATGAAACCGGGCATTAATTTAGGTCATTGCCATAAAAGGCAGTGTAAATGAGTTTATTAAATACTCACTACCAGTTATCATTATCAGTTGTACTTTGACTTTGATCGTTATATCGGGCAGCAATACTCTCATACGTTTGAATTGCCTCCGTTCTAACATTATTCCAGCTGTCTTCGGTAGTGGTCTCAATTTCTCGTAAGATTCGATCTAATTCGGTACGATCATTCTGTATCTGTTCTACATCCTGATCAGTGGCCTCAGATCCTTCTTCGATTTTTGAATCGAGATCATCGCGAAGATCTTCAATTCTATCTACAAGGTCATCCCGATCGTCGAACTCCATGGTATGGTCTAATTGCTCATCGGCTGTTCCTTCAACACCGGTACCATCATAACGACGATCTTCTTCGTCAACAGCTATATCTTGTTCGGTTTGATATTGGTCGTCTCTATCTGCCTGCTGTGTATCACGATCACATTGAACGATAAATACAGTTCCAAAAAATAAGAGGAACGCAAACAGATATGAAGTTATATTTAGATATTTCATGTTAGTCTCCTGAAATTATTATTTAATTATATTTAGTGAGGTTACCGGACAATGAGTGTACCGATATAACTGAGCGGCTCTCTCATTTACCCGCTTAAATAAAAGACTTCATAAAACCTATAAATGATCGGTAATATCATTTATCAGTTTGGTCTTCGATTTGTAAACAAATTTAACATCATTTTG
Organism: uncultured Rhodohalobacter sp.; assembly: GCA_964404705.1. Lineage (GTDB taxonomy): Bacteria > Bacteroidota > Rhodothermia > Balneolales > Balneolaceae > SW132. The sequence goes on from CAYOLE010000062.1 coordinate 7,708, forward strand.
TTTCCATATCTTTTCTGATCAGCGGTAATACCCAAGAAAATCGTTTATCAGTATTGTCCTGTTGAGAGACGGTGTTCTATAATTGAATTTAATTTTGCTCCAAAAAGCAACACTGCCGCACATATGTAAAAGTAGATCATCACGAATATTATTGCACCCAAACCACCGAAAAGAATACTCAGATCAATAAACGTACGCATATAAAAATCAAAACCAACCGACAGGCCAATCCAAACCAATACGGCAATTACAGCTCCCGGAATCATTTTTTTGAATTTCTGTTTAATATTAGGAGCTACAAAATAAATAAAAGCAATGGTAAACATTAAGAGAATCATAGCAACCGGCCATCTAAGCCAGGTCCATACCGTAATAAAAACATCATCTAATGCCACCCAACTGGCAAGCCATTCTATCGCCTGGGGCCCTAAAATCATAAATAACATTGCTAATATTAGCATAAACACAATTGCGAGTGTGTAGGCTATTGAAAAAAGAAATTGTGTCCAAAATGGACGTGTTTCTTCTACGTGGTACGCTATATTCAATGCGTGTGTAGCTGACCTCATCGCGCTGGAAGCCACCCAAAGTGCCACCAGCAAGGCAATGGGTATTAATCCGCCGGCTGGTTGTTCCATCTCAGCTACAATTTGAGTTATAATATCCGTAGCCTCTTCCGGAACAACGGTTTCAGCATGTCCCTGAAGAGTCTGGTAGAGTCCCTGAAGATCCAGGAAACTTAAAATTGCTATGAACACAATTAAAAAAGGGATGACGGAGAAAAGCATCTGAAAAGCTACAGCGGCTGCATACTTATCAAGATCACTGTCAAAAAACCCTTTAAATGTTGCTTTAATCAATTCCAGGAAATCAAATTTTAATAGCTTGGCTAACCGCATCTGACTGTTTTGAGTTACACTTGATTGTTTTTACTGCCAATTGAAGAACAAAAAAATTTCAATTCAGATTCACGAAGAAAATTAATAAACTATTTTTAAAATCTGCTTTCATTGACGATTCAGGATTGAATGAGATAACCTCAAAATCAATTCGCCGATAACTGTAACACATCTACAGAATTTGGTGAGTATTGTCAGAACTTTTCATTCTGCTATTTTTTCTAATTCGAAGTTATAATCAAAGGAGAAATTTCGGCTGGTTATAAAGTTAGTGTTGCCAAATTAAGCTCAATACGTTTAATTAGTGTCTACAAACTTCTTCTGTAAGTAAGAAGAAGGGAATTTCTGTACTATCAAGAGGCTTTATGCAAAAAATTATACCGGGTCTGTTAATTTTATTCTTACTTCTGTTTTCAATGCCCGTTTGCGTTCTGGCTCAAAATCAGACTCAAACCGAACCTCCTGAAAGGACCTCGGAAACAACTGCCCCCGATCAGGTTGATGTTTCACCTACGGCAGATGACTCACAAATAAAAGAGCGAATCTCAGGTATATTAAATGCAACAGGATGGTTTTTTGAGACAGAAGTGGAGGTAAACGAGGGAGTCGTTTTTCTCAGGGGCCTTACAGAAAATGAAGAATACAAAAGATGGGCGGGAGATCTGGCCCGCAATACACAGGATGTCGCGGCGGTCGTAAATCAGATCAGGATAACAGAACCAGATATATGGAACTATGAACCCGCCTTTGTAGGTATGCAAGAATTGTGGAATAGTATCATGCGTGCCATTCCATTTTGGATATTTGGCCTGGTGGTATTAGTTATATTTTGGTGGTTCTCCACCTTGGTAGCCAAAGGAACCAGAGCTTATACTAATAAACGACAACTTAGCCCATTATTACAGGATATAGCTGCAAGAAGCGTGGCTGTAATTGTATTCCTGCTCGGTTTATATATTGTATTTCATATTGCCGATTTAACCAATATAGCCCTGACTGTATTAGGAGGTACAGGGTTGTTAGGTATCGTACTTGGTATTGCATTTCGTGATATTACTGAAAACTTCCTGGCCAGTGTTTTCCTGAGTGTTCAAAATCCATTTCACGCCGGTGATCTTGTACAGATTGAAGGCAACACCGGTTTTGTTCAGCGGCTAACGATTCGTGCCACGCTACTTATGACGCTCGATGGCAATCATATGCAAATTCCGAATGCAACAGTTTATAAGAGCAATATTCTGAACTTTACCAGCAATCCCAATGAGCGCACCCGTTTTACAATTGGCATTGGATATGAAAACAGTATAACAACAGCCCAGGAAATTGGCTCACAAGTCTTAAAAGAACATCCGGCTGTGTTGATGGAACCTGAACCCTGGATCCTGGTTGACAAGCTGGCTTCTTCCACCATCAATTTGCAGTTTTATTTTTGGGTAGATGGCAGTAAGCACAATTTACTTAAGGTAAAATCATCTATCCTAAGGCAGATTAAAACAGCTTATTTAAGAGAGGGAATTTCTATGCCCGACGACGCCAGAGAGGTAGTATTTCCGAATGGTGTAACTGTACAAATGCAAAAAGAAGAGACACCAGCTCCCAAAAAAGGGAATGGTAACAAACCTGTGCATTCTCCTGTTTCAGACGATTCCAAAGTTACGACAAATTCAGAAGGTCAATTAGAAAGCAATGATGAAGAGATCCTGGAACAGGCCCGAAGATCAAGATCTCCGGAAGAGGGTGATGATCTTTTAAAATCAAACAAATAGCACGCATCGTGAATTAAAAATTTGTAACGAAGAAAAAAAATAGTGTAATGCATTAATTGTCTCAATTCATCAGATTGGTACTCAAATAGAAATAAAAAAGAGAGAAATATTATGCCACACGAAAAATACCAGGAATGTATAGATGCCTGTAACGAGTGCGCCATTGCATGTTCGCATTGTGCGACCTCCTGCCTGCAAGAAGATAATGTTAAAGATATGATCCGCTGCATTCAGCTGGATCATGATTGCGCTGATATTTGTCATCTGGCAGCAAAATTTATGGCACGTAAATCAGAATTTGCTGAACGAATTTGCCGTGTTTGCGCCGAAATTTGCGAAGCCTGTGGGGAAGAATGCCGTCAACATGATTTCGATCATTGCCAAAAATGCGCCGATGCCTGTTTTGACTGCGCGGAAAAGTGCCGGAATATGGCCGCAGCCTGAGGAGCTGATTGCTTTATTTAATAAGATTCATATTCAATCAGCATCCTCTAAAAAAAATCAGGGGAGATATGAAATAAACCCTTTTTTAAGAAAACAGCGAGAGACTATCATTATCAATTATGGATCTTTTCCGTTTCTGATTTAGGTCTTTAAGCAATCTTCATCCACAATTTCATCAACCTTAAAATCAAAAATATGAAAGCATTATGCTGGCATGGAAAAAATGACGTTCGAATTGATAATGTTCCTGATCCGGAAATTCAGCAATCCGAAGATATATTATTAAAAGTTACTTCAACAGCCATTTGCGGATCTGACCTGCATTTGCTGAGTGGGTTAATGCCAACTATGGAAGAAGGAGATATTCTTGGCCATGAATTTATGGGAGAAGTGGTAGAAATTGGCAAAGATGTCACTCATCTTAAAAAAGGCGACCGTGTAGTTGTGCCTTTCACCATATCCTGTGGACACTGCCATTTCTGTAATCATGACTTATATTCTTTATGTGATAATGGTAACCGAAAAGCTGATAAGGCTATTAAAGTGATGGGTCACTCCCCGGCAGGTATTTTTGGATATTCGCATATGCTTGGAGGGTATGCCGGAGGACAGGCTGAATATGTTCGCGTGCCTTATGCGAATATAGGTCCTGTAAAAGTTCCGGATGCACTAACTGATGAAAAAGTATTATTTCTATCAGATGTATTTCCAACGGGGTACATGGCGGCTGAAAATGCGGATATAACAGACGGTGATATAGTTGCAGTCTGGGGTTGCGGACCCGTAGGACTATTTGCTATAAAAAGTGCCTGGATGCTGGGAGCAGCTCGGGTAATTGCTATTGATAAGGTCCCTGAAAGACTACACATGGCTGAAGCACTTTGTGATGCTGAAACCATCCATTCAACAAGCTATTCAGAAATTTACGAAACCCTGATGGATATGACCGATGGCAGGGGCCCCGATAGTTGCATAGACGCAGTTGGAGCGGAAGCTCACGGAGGTAATACGTTTCGTGAAATCAGGGATAAAGCTATGGGAAAAGCACATCTTGAAACTTCGAAATCGTATGTACTTCAGGAAATGATTCACTGTTGTAAAAAAGGCGGCACATTATCAATTCCGGGGGTGTATGTGGGACCTGTTAACGCTTTTCCTATGGGCAGTGCCATGAATAAAGCACTTACTTTTAAAATGGGACAAACTCATGTTCAACGTTACTTAGAGCCACTTTTAGCTAAAATAACCGATAATGAAATTGACCCCTCCTTTATCATAACACACCAACTCAGTCTGGACCAGGCACCCGAGGGGTATGAAATATTCAGAGATAAAGAAGATAGCTGTGTTAAAGTTGTGCTTACTCCATAAAAAGGGAGAGTATCCATATCATGAAATTATGAACTGTTGTTGATGAATCGTTTAATTTTTAATTAATAGAAATTTTAATGCCTATTCTTAAAATTTTATCAGGTACTGTTATTGGTACATCTTTGATGACATTATTCAGTTACTATATATCACATAAATTAAACAGAGAGTTCAAAGAACCAGTTTTGTTGAATAAAATGATAAGCCGTTCTCCCCTGGCTATATCAAAGAAAAATAATCCTGCTCCCGGCTGGATTCTCCATTATTCTATTGGAACCGTTTTTGTAGTTGGCTATCATTTTATCTGGAGGCGCAAAAAATTAAATCCTACATTAAAAAACAGTACATTCCTGGGTTTCATCAGTGGATTTATTGGCATTTCGGGATGGCACATTCTATTCATTATTCATCCCAAACCCCCATCTATACACCTTAAGAACTATTATCTCCAGCTGCTGGCAGCTCATATAGTATTTGGATGGGGAGCCGCAGCTGGATATCAGCTAATAAATCAAATAGAAAAAGAATGAAATGAAACAGATCATCACAACTATCAATATGGCCCGTTTAGCTATTATCCATGGGATTTTCTATATGTTACCAGGTATATGGCCCATTCTCCATATGGATAGTTTTATTGCTGTTACCGGCCCAAAAGTTGATTTATGGCTTGTACGAACTGTAGGCATGCTTATCTTTTTTATAGGTGCCGGAATATTTGCCGCCGGTATCAGAAAGCAGGTCACTATTTCCATTATTATAATTGCTGCGGGTGCTGCTTTCGGTTTGATGGTGATTGATGTTACATACGTATGGTTAGATGTAATATCCCCCATTTACTTATTGGACGCGGTGGCAGAATTTATTCTCTTCATTTTGTGGATAACCCTGGTTTTCAAAAGCGATACCAAAGAAAGATCCATTTCTCACCACATGCCTGCAAGTTAAGCGATCAGCTAAAACTTTATCTTTAAGTACAAACGAGTAGATAGAATTAGACATTCGCTGAGACTTTCGGCCACTAAAATTTATACTTGATTTCGATTCCTGCCCTGCTAAATTAAAGAAGAATAATCTAATCCAAATTTAGCCGTGATGTATGCAGGGAGATAACGGCAGCTGATAAAAAACAGTAAGGAGCTGAATATGAAATCATATCAAACAGGCCAGATTCGAAACGTTGCACTTCTGGGCCATTCCGGTGCGGGAAAAACCACACTTGCCGAAACGATGATGTTCGAATCTGGCACCACGCACAAGCGCGGACATATCAGGAGTAAAAATACAATCTCGGATTACAATGATATTGAGAAAGAAAAGGAAAAATCAGTCTATGGTTCCATACTAAACCTGGACTGGCGCGGTACCAAAATCAACCTGCTGGATACGCCGGGAACTCCTGATTTTTGGGGTCATGTTTCCGATACGTTACATGTGGCAGACTCTGCACTCCTTCTGCTGAACAGCGAGTATGGAGTAGAAGTGGGAACAGAAACGTTCTGGAGGGCTGCTGAAGTAAGAAATCTGCCTGTGTTTTTAGCGGTGAATAAACTGGATGGTGAAAAATCTAATTTTGAAAAAACGGTAAACATGGCAAAAGAACGGTTTGGCCGCGGGGTAGTTGTGGTGCAGTTTCCCTATAGCGAGGGTGAAGATTTTCATGCCATAGTTGATGTTTTGAAAATGACAATGTATGAATTCCCTGAAAATGGCGGCCGGCCGGATAAACTCCCGATACCGGATTCACTGAAAGCAACAGCAGAGCTTCTGCACAATGAGCTGGTGGAATCTGTTGCAGAAAATGATGAAACACTTCTGGAACTTTATTTTGATCACGGCAAACTCGACGAGTACCAGATGCGGGATGGACTCAGAAAAGGAATGCTAAATCGTGATATATTTCCGCTATTTTGTTGTGTTGCTGAACGTAACATGGGAAGCGGCCGAATTATGGGTTTTATGGGAAATACTGCACCCGATCCCACAGAGAGGGAAAACCTCCTCACCGACGGAACAACTTATAAAATCAAAGAAAATGACGATCCCTCTTTATTTGTCTTTCGGTCGGTATCCGAAGCACATGTTGGTGATCTCTCCTGGTTTAAAGTAATGTCTGGTTCTATTACTCCCGGCCTGGAACTTGAAAACAAAAATACGGGGGAATCGGACCGTCTTGGATCCCTTTTTACGTCGAACGGAAAAAATCGTACGGAAGTCAACCAATTAAGTGCTGGTGATATTGGAGTGGCCGTAAAACTTAAGAATGGAATTTCCGGCACCACATTTTCCGGTAAATCAAACGGTGTTCAGTTTGAATCTATCCGGTATCCTGAACCGACCATTAGAACAGCACTTAAATTAAAAAGAGAAGGTGAAGAAGATAAATTGAGCACAGCACTCCATCAAATAGAAAAAGAAGATCCCGCCCTGAGGGTAGAACACAGCCAGGAACTGCAACAAACCATTTTACATGGATTGGGCGAAGAACATCTTAATATTATTCTACATCAGCTAACGGAACGCTTTAAACTGGATGTTGAATTTACAACTCCACGAATCCCTTACCGTGAAACGATTACAAAAAGAGCAGAAGCTCGTTATCGCCATAAAAAGCAAAGTGGAGGTGCAGGACAGTTTGCAGAAGTATATATGTCGATTGAACCCTGGTATGAGGGAATGCCACCGCGGGATGACCTGAATGTACGTAACGTTGATGAGATTGATTTGGAATGGGGCGGAAAACTGGTCTTTCAGAACTGCATTGTAGGCGGTGTAATAGACAATCGCTTTATGCCCGCTATTCTTAAAGGAATAATGGAAAAAATGCAGAACGGACCTATGAGCGGCTGCCGTGTAAGGGATGTGCGTGTTTCGGTTTATGACGGATCAATGCACTCGGTTGATTCCAATGAAGCTGCATTCAAAACCGCAGCTTTAATGGCTTTCAAAGAAGGCTTTATGAATGCGTCACCCCGTTTACTGGAGCCTCTTTACGAAATTGAAGTGACACTGCCTGCCGATTATATGGGTGATGTAATGAGTGATCTCAGTACACGGCGCGGACAAATTCTTGGAATGGATTCGGAAGGATCAATCCAAAAAGTAAAAGCAATTGTGCCGTTGCAAGAGCTCGATCGCTACACAACACGGCTAAAATCCATGACGCAGGGAAGCGCCACTCATACTCGTAAATTTCACGACTACGGACCTGTGCCTGGGAACATCCAGAAAAGAGTTATAGAAGAAACGCTGGTTGCTGAAATTTAAA
>CAYOLE010000063.1:0-11499 GCA_964404705.1 uncultured Rhodohalobacter sp.
TTATTCCAACTACCGTACTATTTTCAGCTCTGTTTGCACCGGAAGTGTGTTTCTGTTCATCAATGGAATGACAGTGACTGTAGCGCGGCGTCGCTGACCCGCGAGCTGAACCTATTCCTGCTTCAATAATATTTTTAGAAGAATCTACTATTCAAACCATCTTTTATCTACATCAAATTTTCATTATCCAAATCCATAACTCGCAGGTCAGGCGACCTGCGCTACGTGGTTCTCGTCTGCACGCTGCAGTTGTGGGCTGACGAGTAGTTGTTGCTGCAGCCCCGGCGTCGCTGACCCGCGAGAGTTGGCCTGTAGGAATGCACATAGGCAGATCGCGTATTCGTCAAACGAGCCATTAGGCGTTAATACTTATTTTTTAACGCGCTGTAAATATTTGGTAGCGGGCAGTTATGCAGATTATAAAAACTGTCGATAAATGAGAATTACTGTTACCGTTGGCCGCTCTTCTTTGAGTTTTCTAAAAAACCATGAGCCGGCTCAGGTTCTAAAATACAAACCTGTAAACAATTGACTCATTAAAAAAAGTAGTGGAGTTGATACGGAACCGGGAAAACATGTTGTGTGTCAGAATGGCGATTATGTGTAATCAAGCATCTTACCGATAGAATAAACTACTAAATCTTTCGATAGCAGAACGACGTATGTCGAACAAGAAACTACACTTTATATCCGGACTTCCGCGGTCGGGATCTACATTATTATCAGGCATTTTGAAACAAAACCCGGAGTTCAATGCAGGGATGAGCAGTCCTGTTGGGTCGCTCATCAACGGTGTGCTTGAGCAGATCGGGGCGGGCAGCGAATTCTATACCTTTTTTGATGAGGCCAAACGCAAGCGGGTATGCACCTCTATTTTTAATTCCTATTACGCCGATGTAGACGAACGCGTGATTTTTGACACCAACCGCATGTGGTCGGCCCGGCTGCACCAGCTTACCGAACTGTATGATGATTTTAAGATGGTCTGCTGTGTTCGCAACCCTGCCTGGGTTATGGACAGCTTTGAGAAGATCTATCGGAAGAACCCGTTTGACTACAGTAAAATTTATGGAGCGGGAAATCGCGCTACAGTGTATTCCCGCTGCGAAGGCATGATCAACGGGGGAATAGTAGGTGCATCCTGGACTGCCCTCAAAGAAGCTTTCTATGGGGAATATTCCGACCGCCTGCTGCTGGTGGATTATGACCTGCTGGCCCAGCATCCCGAAAGTACCGTGAAGTTGATCTACCAATTCCTGGGTGAGGAGTATTACGATCACGATTTTAAGAACATAGAGTATTCTCAGGATGAGTTTGATGCCAACCTCGGGGCTAAAGGCCTTCACACCGTCAAACAAAAAGTGGAGTTCAAACCACGCAGAACCATTCTGCCCCCCGACCTATTTCAAAAATACAGCGAAATGGCGTTCTGGGAAGATACGTCCGGATCAGCTGCCCATGTCATCACTCCAAAAAAAGACAATAAATAATACATCGCTACAACTTCTTTCAATATGAAATCACGCACTAATTTTATAAAAAAAGCCGGTCTTACGGCTGCTCATCTGGCCATTTCCGCAACTGCTCTTGCCGGTGGTGGCAATACCTACTATCGCGCACAGCGTGGATTATATAATCCCGGAAGTGCCATTACCGCCGATATGAACCTGAAACCGCTGGCCTCAACATCCATTAAAGGATTTGAGAAGAAGGGTGAGATGGAACCTTCAGTTATAGCACAAGGGACGGAGTTTGAACTAAAGAAAACTCAGCAAACCCGAGAGCTGATTATTGTGGATAGTGCCGTGGAAGATAAAAGCGTGATCTTCAAACAGGCTCAGCCCGGCGTGGATATTGTGGAAATACCGCAGGGCAAAGACGGCATGGTGGAGTTGATGAAAATTCTCTCCAATTACACCAACCTGGATGCAGTGCATTTTGTGTCTCATGCAGAGAAGGGAGCGATTTATATAGGAGGTCAGCGTATTGACCAAAAGGTTTTGGAACAAGACGTAGCCGGATTTGTGGCGATTAACAGCGCCATCCGTGAAGGCGGAGATCTGATGATTTACGGCTGTGATGTGGCGCAGGGTCAGGAAGGCAACGACTTCCTCGAGATCATTCAAAACAACACCCACGTGGATGTGGCTGCTTCCAACGATCAAACCGGGAACGAAGCTTACGGCGGTAACTGGGACCTGGAAATTCGGAAGGGAGATATTGAAGCCACTCCGCTGCCGGAATCCATTGCAATGAAGGATTTTACGGGAACGTTGCAGTTTAGCGGGACTATTGATTTTAGCCAAACTAAAGATGCGGGCGATTATTATGGTGATGCAACAATAAACGCAGAGGTTTGGACGAGCCCATCACAAGAATACGCACTGGAAATTGACGGTAAAGACAGGGCAACTGATCTATACACAGGTTCAAGATCAAATGGACAGGCAGCGTATACCGGAAACACGGAAACAGCAGTAACACTACGATTTTCTAATGATGTCCCGTTTAGCCCTCAAAATATAAAAATCGACAACATATTTAGTGACGGGAGTGGACGGACATATACATTCAATTTTTCCAGTGATAAAGGTGATAATAAAGATATTGTTTTTAATCAATCGGAAGCTAAAACAGTAGATCTGTCTGATTTTGCAGATGATATTACGGCACTGACCATTTCTTCAAGCAGGATATATGTTAATATTGATGATTTTCAGGTCGAGAATGTAGGGGGCAGCAGTAACAATCCGCCCACCGATATTACAGTAAGTTCCCTGGATGTGAACCAAAGCTCGGGCATAAATGCGGTTGTAGGTACACTAAGTACCATTGATGCCGACATGGGCGACACCCATGTCTACAGTCTTGTGGCCGGATCCGACGATGATAACAACGGCAGTTTTAATATCAGTGGCAGTGATCTGCGGGCGAATGACGCCTCTGCGCTTGCAGCCGGAGAGTATAGCGTCCGCATCCAAACCGATGACGGTACAGACACTTACTCGGAAGCCTTTACCATTTCCGTCGTCGATGATATTGCTCCATCATTCCTGAGTTCAACGCCCTCACTTTCAGGTACAACAGGTTCACAAACCACCCTTACCGTACAGTTAAATGAGATCGGCACCGCATATTTTGTGGTTGTTGCTGAGGGCGACGGAATCCCAGGTTCCGCCCAGGTAAAAGCCGGACAAAACAGTGGAGGCGGAGCGGCTTTGGCAAGTGGAAGTATAAATGTAAGCATGGCCGCTCAGGATTTTACCGATGATATTACAGGGTTGACTTCCTCCACAGCTTATGACATTTATGTGGTGGCTGATGATGAGGAAGGTAATCTTCAGGATAATCCTGAGGGGCTGAATGTGGAAACATTAAGTACACCTGCATTCACCTCAACACCCGTTACAGAAGTAGATTATGAGCAGCTATATTCCTACAGTATTTTAGCTACTCAAGAAGAAGAATTGGGAACTACTTTTTCTGCACCAACCCTACCTGCGTGGTTAACTTTAAGTACAGAAGGTCAGTCGGAGTCTACAGAAATCGGGAGTATTCCTGATGGAACGTATATAATAGGTGTTGCTGGAGATGACAATGGAAATATATATGCAGCAACAAGTGATGGTACTTCCATATATAAAATTGAACCTGATGGCAATACCACACAATGGACTACCGGCCTTTCATCAGGAAATGTGTATGCTTTACATGTTGCGGGAAATTATTTGTACATACCCCGGTATTACAATGAAAACGAGTCAATTACCCGGGTTGCTTTAGATGATCCGGAGGCGGGGGAAGAATTATTTGCTTCGTTTTACGGGGGGGCATTGTCACTTACCGATCACGACGATTGGATTTATGCCGCAAACTATGTTAACAGTGAAATAAAACGCATTCACAAATCTGATCAGACCGTTGAAACGATACTGACGTCGGCTGATGGCATACCCACCAGTGGTCCGTTTGGATTAGTTTTTGATGATGAAGACAATCTCTACATCGCCACTTACGGTAACAGATCCATTTTAAAATATGACGGCAGTTCGGTAACAACCGTAGTAAGTGAATTGCCAAACAATGTCACTTCTGTAAAAACGGATAAGAGCGGAAATTTTTATATCTCAATGGCTAATGGCGGTACCAGAAGATATGATTCCGAGTGGAATGATTTTACCTATGTTTCACCTGGAGAAAATGATAATATTTGGAGCATTTCTTTTACAAATACCGGGACATTGGTGTACGGACTGTTCAATACTAATCAGGTTTATAGTTTACAGACCGGGGCTATTTTAACCGGTACCCCTGCCAGGACAGATATTGGCGACCACCCTGTGGTGCTGGAAGCTTCCAATAGCGCCGGATCCACTCAACAATCTTTTTCTATTGACGTGCAAGACAACACGGGACCGGTTGTAGAAACCTACAGCCCCGCACATAATGCGACCGATGTTGCCCTTGAGCCAACACTATCTCTCGCCTTCGATGAAGAGATAACCCTTGGCAATGAAGGATCTTTTATTATAAAAGATGGATCCACAGAAGTTTTGAATTATGATCTTTCGATAACAGAAGACAGGAACCAGTTCAGTTTATCAGGGGATAATAAAACCCTGGAAATTTCCATAAACAACCCGCTGCCCAACAACACCGGTTTAAGTATTGAAATTCAAAATGGATCAACCGGAAATATTTTTGAAGATTTACATGGAAATGCTTTTGAAGGCTATTTAGCTTCATCCAATACATGGACATTTACAACGATTGCTAATCAGCCACCTGTTTCTTCAAATGTTGCTGTCTCAGGCGACCTGCAATATGACCGGGAGCTTACCGGAGAATATGACTATAGCGATGCGGAAGACGATGCCGAATCCGGTTCCACTTATCAATGGTACAGGGCGGATGACTCGAACGGATCCGGCAGATCTGCAATAAGCGCTGCTGATGAAATCACCTATACGCTATCGAAGGATGATATTGGCAAATTCATCAGTTTTGAAGTCACGCCGAATGATGGAACCGATGCGGGAACCGCAGTTGAAAGCACTTTCAACGGTCCGGTTGCATCTCCTTTCGCAGACGGTGAGGGCACCGAGGCCAATCCGTATGAAATAGCTACGGCTGAGCAACTGGATGTTGTGAGGGATTTTCTGGATAATCACTTCACTCAAATCGCGGATATCGATCTGGGTACTTCTCCATGGAGTGATGGAGCTGGCTGGAATCCCATAGGTGATAATGGAAATGAATTTACCGGAAGTTTTGATGGCAATGGGCATGTAATCATCAACCTATATATTGACCGTTCCTCTGATAACTCTGTAGGTTTAATTGGAGTAAATAAAGGGAGGTTGGCCAATGTGAATCTTTCTTCTGTAAACCTGAGCGGGCAGTCCGTAGTTGGAGCATTAGTTGGGAATAATTACACGGATGGTATCATAATAAATTCAAGTTCTTCCGGAGATATAAATGCTGATAATACTGCCGGCGGGTTGGTGGGACAGAATAGCGGGACTATTGACCATGCAAGCTCATCTGTAAATATTGTGGGTGGAGGTAGTATTGGAGGTCTTGCAGGAATAAATGGATATGATGCTGCAAAAATTACGAATTCACATGCTTCCGGAAATGTAACGGGTGTAGATCATGCGTCCGGTATTGGTGGTTTGGTTGGATCTAACAGGGGGTCACAGATTACAAATTCATATGCAACCGGTAAAATTACAGGAACTTCATCTGTTGGAGGATTTTTAGGGAATAACCGGGATAATGGGGCAATCATTGAAAATTCATATGCAACCGGCAATGTAGAGACATTTGGCGATGAAATGGATATCTATAATATTGGAGGTTTTGCCGGTTCAAACAGATTCAGCGGAGAAATTAAAAAATCATTTTCTGCAGGAGAAGTAACTTCTGCGTCGGGTTCTAACATTGGCGGTTTTACCGGTAATAATGAAGCAACTGTATCAAACAGCTTCTGGGATGTGGATGCCACAAGACAAAATACTTCAGATGGAGGTACCGGGAAATCAACTCATGAAATGAAGGATAAATCCACCTTCACCGATGCCGGCTGGGATTTCGATGCTGTTTGGCAGATTGATGAGCCGACAGGCGGCAGTATTTCCTATCCCTATTTACAAAATAACGCACAAGATCCAGTTCCGGGATACCTTGTTGTGAGTGCACCAACTGTGATCACAGATGCAACCCTTACAAATATTACGTCCGGTTCGGTGGATGTAGCCGGAGAAGTAACGGGCGACGGAAGCCTGGAGATTACTCAACGAGGATTTACCTGGGCAACGGCAGGCAATCCGTCAGACACTACCATTGTTTGGGCCGGTTCGGGAACCGGAAGTTATTCCGCGACGGTTAACGGTCTGCCTCCGGGAACGGAATTGACAATACGGGCGATTGCAGTTAACCATGCGGACAGCGCGTTCGGCGACCCAATTTCATTTGAAACAGATAAAGGTGAATTGCTGGTAGACGGATCGTTTACGGCAGCAGATAAAGAATACGACGGTGAATCGGATGCGGAATTCGATCAGAACTCCCTGAGCCTGGATGGAATCTATTCCGGCCATGAAGTGCAATTGGGTAATATTACTCTTGAATTTGCCGATGCGGATGCCGGAGAAGATAAGGACGTCACGCTGCAGTCAGCCACCCTTACGGGAGATGATGCCGGAAAGTACGCGGTTTCATTAACAAATGCTCCAACAACGATGGCTGATATCACACCGCGTGCACTAACTCTTACGGCCGATGCGCAGCAGGTGGTGTACGGCGAGGCCGATCCGGTACTGGGTTACGAGATTACATCCGGTAGTTTGGTGACCGGTGAGGAGTTATCGGGAAGCTTGGAGCGTGTAAGCGGAAATGATGTTGGCACTTATGCCATTCAACAAGGCAACCTGCACACGGGGGCTAATTACGACTTGAGCTTTATATCTGCCGACTTTGAAATCACCCCGCGAACACTGTCGATAACGGCGGAGACCGATCAATCCAAAACGTACGGCGAGAATGATCCGTCGTTTGGTTTTGAAGCGGAGAACTTTGGCTGGAACGATGATAAGTCTGTTCTGAGCGGATCTCTTTCACGAGACACCGGAGAAGATGTGGGAAACTATACGATCAATCAGGGTGATCTGGATGCTGGAGATAACTACACAATCGATTACAGCGGCGCCGATTTTGAGATTAAGACGAAAAACCTGCTGGTAGAAGCCGATGCGGATCAATCCAAAGAGTATGGCGAGACGGATCCAGCTTTTACATATACCGTAAATGGGTTTGAGCTGGGGGATGATGAGCAGATTCTGTCCGGTTCGCTGGACCGGCAAACAGGCGAAGATGCCGGAGCCTACGCCATCACAGAAGGAGATCTGTCTGCCGGAAATAATTATCAAATCAGCTTTACGGGTGCGGAGTTTGATATTTTTCCTGCAGAACTGACGATCTCGGCTGTGGAAAATCAGTCGAAAATCTACGGTGAGAGTGATCCCGGTTATGCATGGAGCGCGGATGGTTTCCAGTTCAGCGATGATGAGCAGATAGTGAGTGGTGAATTGACGCGCGAATCCGGAGATGATACAGGACAGTATGAACTATCTATTGGGTCTCTGGAAGCTGGCGACAACTACACGGTCAGCTATACGCCGGCATCCTTTTTAATTACCCCGGCAACACTGTTGGTAAACGCTGATGAAGGACAGTGGAAATTTGAGGGCGATGCGGATCCTGAGCTGACATTTACGGCAGATGGATTTGCCTTTGATGATGACGAATCGGTATTTGATGGTGCTCCGGATCGTGATCAGGGAGATGCACCCGGAGATTACACGATCCTGAAAGGATCTCTTTCCGCGGGTACTAATTACAAGATTGACTTTACAGGAACGGACTTTTCGATTCTGAGAACACCTCCGGTCGTGAAAAACCGCACGCCGGGTGACGATGAGGAACGGATTGCAGTTGATGCTGCGATAACGGCTGAATTTGATCATGACATTTCGATAGCAAACGATGCGCTGATCACGCTCACTTCTGCCGGAGGGGAAGCCATATCTGTTGAAGCAGAAACGGATGGAACAGCTCTAACGCTCAAACACGGCGGGCTATCCCATCACACCGAATACACGGCGTCAATTGGTGAAGGTGCGCTGGAAAATGTTGATGAAATAGGGAATAAAGCGGCGGAATGGAGTTTCACGACCATCATGTCGCCACCTATGGCAGAGAGTTTCTCCCCAGAAGATGGCGCAACGCATGTGGGTGTGAACGAGCCGCTGGCCATAGCATTCAGCCAGGAGATATCGATTGCGGATGCTTCGGGGATTACGATTGAATCTGAGTCTGGTGTATTACCTGCCGAAATAAGTGCTGAACTTATGGATAACACGCTGACCATCACCCACAGCGGACTGGAAAACCTGTCCGATTATACGGTTACGGTTCCTTCGGGAACAGTTCAGAACGCCGACGGAGTGGGCAACGAATCAACGTCATGGAGCTTTACCTCCATTGTGCCTGTGCCTGAACCAGTGGTCCTTGCAGTTCCGGCCAACCGGGAGGGCACTGTGGCGCTGGATGCCGGCTTTGAGTGGGAATCCACTCCACACGCAGTGTACTACCGCGTACAGGTAAGCGACTCGGAAACATTTGAAACGCTTGTGGCAGAAGCTGATGAATTGTCTGAAATCTCGTTTGTGCCCGATGAAATGCTGACCGATTACAGCACCTATTTCTGGCGTGTGAAAGCCTCGAATGATGCGGGTGAGTCGGAGTGGTCAGACGTCCACCGCTTTACCACCGTTGCGGACATACCGGGCGCTGTATTCCCGCTGATAAATGCGGAAAATATCAGTATCGCACCGATGCTGGAGTGGAGTTCAGAATATCAAACCACGTACCGCGTGCAACTTGCCGGTTCGGATGATTTTGAATCACCAGTGGCGGACAGTCTCACAATAAATGATGCAGTTCAGCTCATGAGTCTGGAAGAGGATAAACCTTATTTCTGGCGTGTTCGTGTAGAAACTGATTCTACAACAAGTAAGTGGAGCGAATCTATTCAATTCAGAACGCGTCAGGCCGCATCTGCTGAAGATGATGAGCAAATAGTAGATTATAATGTGTCGTTTGGAGAAACATCAAACAGCGATGCGAGGGAAATTTCAGAGATGGACTACCGCATGGTGGGCCTGCCCGGAAACGATCATCTCGAAGTGGAAGATTTTTTTGAAGGCAAAAAATATGGACGCAATTGGAAGGTGTTCTACGAGAATGGCGCAGATACGGAATACTATGATGAATATATTCCGGGAGATGAGCGGTTTGTATTCGCACCAGGACGGGGATTCTGGGTGCTGAGCACCGAGATTATGAACCTGGAACTGAACATCAGCAGCGTTAAAACCAATGGGCGGGATGCTTATAGCGTGACTCTCCACCCGGGATGGAATATTATTGCCAATCCGCACCGCGGGCCGGTGAGCTGGAGTGATGTGCAGGAGATGAACGATTTCAGCGGTGACGCATGGAGTTACGACCAGCGGTTTGCACTTGCTGATTCACTTCACCCGGTTCAGGGCTATTATGTTTACAATCACCCGGATCAGCCGCGGGAGTTTCTCGATATTCCGTATGCCACCATGGAGCAGCGCCGCAGCGAAGAGCGCGGTAAATCATTGTTGGCAGCGAAATCAACGGCAATTGTACCGTCCATCAACCTATCGGCACAGTTTAAGGACGAAAAAGATCTCCGGTTTGATACGCAGATCCTCTTCCCTGACCTGACCGGTTCGGAAAGTGATGAAGAAAAAGAGATCGACGAAGAAAAGCTCCGCAGATACTATCCGTCGCTGGAGATGAGCCGCAGCGGCATGATGCTGGTCAACAATGAACATCTAACCCGTGGCGGTCTGCTTAGGGAAGTTGGCCGGTTTGATGCAGAAGGTGCCGAGTTCGAACTGCATCTGAAAGGTAAAATGGGACAACGGTTTAGCTGGAACTTGAATATGCAACAGTTGCCGGAACAGACCCGCGCGCTGATTGTAAACAAGGCCAATAGCAAAACGTGGCTGTTAAAACACGGTGAGGAGATGGAAACAAGCCTCACCGAACCGAACGCGGTGTACGATCTCTACACAGGAGACCAGGACCGGCTGGAGCAGTTGCAGAACGAATTGATGCCACAGGAGTTTGCGCTGGAACCGAATTACCCCAATCCGTTCAACCCGATGACCAACATCAGGTATTCACTGCCCACACAGCAGCATGTGAAACTGGAAGTGTATGATGTTATCGGCCGGCGTGTGCAGATACTCACCAATGATGTGCAGCAAGCGGGCTGGCATGTGGTACAGTTTGATGCGGGAAGCCTCGCCAGCGGGGTCTATCTCTACAGGCTCACGACCGATAACAACGTAAAAGTACGCAAAATGACACTGGTGAAATAAGCAGTGCAACATCATATATCAAACAACAGACTTCCAATAATTTAAATAAATACAGCAATGAGAAAGTTAATCAAATCAATTTTCATCATCCTTTTGGTGCTGCTGGGACTGGGAACAACAAGACTTTTAGCATTCGAAAACATATCGACTGTAAAAGACACGCTCATTGTAAAACAGTTTTCCATTGACTTTCCGAATAACGGAAGTGAGAACAAAATCAACAATGACGAAGGAGTACTTACATTCAGAATTCTTGCCGGCAAAAGCACCGGTCTGAATGCAGATCAAATTCTGCGCTGGATAGAGGAAGGAACATTACAACTCAGCGGTATCCGGTTTGATACGGATCGGGCCGTTATCGTAAATGAGCATAAACTGAGTATTTCGTTCGAATTTAAGCAGCCCCTGCAGGGTGAATACCTTGAAACAGATCTGAAAATTGCCGGGTTGGACTGGATTGATGACGCAGGCACCCCGGTATCGCTTTATGGCGGTTCGCACAGTGTGATGGATCTCAACCTGAGCGGTGAAGGGAAACGATTATCCGGCCAGCTTGAAAGCAGCCGGCAGGTGGCTGCCGCAAATTTTTTATTTGATTCCGCAGATCTGTCAGCCCATCATCAGCCGGTATTTATTCTTTACCAAAAAAGTCCGGAAGAAAGCAGGTATCGCAGCGGATTTATCTACCGCAACAGATATTGGGTGATGGGAGCTGCAACCATGGTAGCCGGAAGCGCCACCGCCCTGTTTCTGAACGGAGGTGATTCGGCAACCTACCTTCCCGAACCACCGGGACGTCCCTAATCCTTGTCTGCACGCTGCAACATACCACGGCGTCGCTGCCTCGCGTGACTGTAGCGCGGCGTCGCTGACCCGCGAGCTGACGACTGAAATGTGAACTGTAGCGCGGCGTCGCTGACCCGCGAGCTAACCTCTCGCAAGTCAGGTGACCTGCGCTGCGTGATCTGCCCGCCAGATGGCAAATGCAGCCATCAGCAAGATGAGTTAATTTGCATTT
>CAYOLE010000063.1:11599-12674 GCA_964404705.1 uncultured Rhodohalobacter sp.
ATCTGCCCGCCAGATGGCAAATGCAGCCATCAGCAAGATGAGTTAATTTGCATTTTGTGGAATTGCTACTTTACTGATCATGTTTGTTATAATAGAATTTATAAGCAGAAAATAAGCGATGATTTTATCATCGTAAATCAGTAAACAGAAGTATTTACACAATGTCAGATCAGAGCAAAGCCGTTGTATTGAAAGAGTATACCAATCCAGAAGAAGTGACTGTTAATGTAGTGGATCTCCCCGATATTGGCGAAGGAGAGGTTCTGATAAAAGTAAAAGGTGCCGGTGTAAACCCGGTGGATGCCGCCATTGTCCAGGGTCATCTTGATGGATTCCTTGAACACAATTTACCGATCATTCCCGGATGGGATCTTGCCGGCATTGTGGAAAAAACCGGCTACAGCGCCCGGAGATTTAAAGCCGGGGATGAAGTTTATGCCTACGCGCGCCGCCCGGTTGTGAAGTGGGGAACTTTTTCAGAATATGTGGTGATTCCGGAAAGTTACCTTGCTAAAAAACCGGAATCATTATCATTTGAAGAAGCGGCCGGTATACCGCTTGTAGGACTCACAGCCTGGCAATCATTACATGAAGCGGGAAACCTGGAAAGCGGAGAAACCGTGCTGATCCTTGGAGGCTCCGGAGGTGTTGGCAGCATAGCGATTCAACTGGCCAAAGCGGTGGATGCAGAAGTAATCGGTGTGGCGAGCGAAAAAAATCATGCGTATATGCAAGAACTCGGTGCTGATGAAACGGTGGACTATCAAGATACGGACGTTGGCAAAGAAGTACTGAATTTGCGTCCGGATGGAGCCGATCTGATTTTCGATTGCTCCGGCGGAGAAACCCTGCAACAGAGCCTGAAAGCGTTGAAGCCAGATGGAAAACTTGTGTCAATTTTGAATACCGGGGAAGATCTGGATGATTCCATAGATCATCAGTATGTGTTTGTGGAGCCGAACTCTGCGCAGCTGGATCACCTTCGGAAACTTGCTGACGGAGGAAAATTAAAAGTACACGTGAACAAAAAATATCCGCTCGAAGAGGCAGGTGACGCTCTCGAACAGATCCAAAC
>CAYOLE010000063.1:12774-15453 GCA_964404705.1 uncultured Rhodohalobacter sp.
GGTGTATCAAATATCCATTTCCTATTGGCGCTCCCGGTGGCATATAAGGAGCTTCTGGTGTTTTGAATAAATCAGACTCAAGCGAAAATGTCTCAATCAGGTCAGCTAAAAATTTGTAGTGTGCTTCCCAGGTTTTTGAATCAGCGTCCGTGCGTTTATGTGATAATTCAGATGCAAGTTCTTCAAGATAGAGAGAGGTAATTGCCTGAACATCCGGTGATGCATTATTATCAGAAGCGAGATGAAGCAGATTCCTCAGAACTGCTATATTTATACCTCGTTGAATAGAGCCGGTATAACCAGATTGAGCACTGGCCAATAGTGTGTAATCAGAGATGGTTTCTATCAACTCACCGAGACCTGGAAGCGAACTGTTTCTTGCATTTTGATCAGCCATCCGAGCAGCTCGCTGCGGATTAAATAACAAAGATGCTGAGTGATCGGCGGCTGCTTCTGCCATCGAAACAGGATCGAGAATGGGCTCAGTATAACCACTAAAGTGCTCCCGTGTTTGCACAATCCCGGCAGGGCGCGGAGGAATCAATTCCAAAAGATGTTCAGGCAGTGCCAGAACTTCAGGATCAAGTGTTCTTTTTATTGCTGATAATGCTTCGCGCTGAATACCACCGTCTATTACAGATGGTCTGCCCTGGTTATCGCCTTTTACCGTATAGCTGTAATCGACACCCCCGAGAAGTTTTACTGTTGCTTCAGTTTGATATCGATGGTAGAGATAAATGGGCACCAAAACATCTTCGAGGCTGGACAGCATTCGTCCTTCGCGAATCGTATTTTCACCGAAATTGCTCAGCGCTATGTTTCGTATATCAAGGATTTGGGAAAGCTGGCTTACAGGATCAGTTCCATAATCCCACAAGTGTGCATATGGATGGGCACCTCCCTGGGGGCGTGCGGCCTCATCAGATATATACATCAATCCCAGATCCAGGGTTTCTTCTATAATGTTTTTCAATTCTTGTTCTTCATCTACATCATCCGGAACATCCTGGTAACCATAAGCAATGGCGCGTTTATCCCATTCTCCAATTCCAGTATCGTAGGCATTTTCGAGGCTCAGAGTTCCATCATCCTGAATAGTAGCTATGGGATGTGGATAATCCATTACGGATGCAAGTTCATTGTGGCTTGCTGCAAAATTATGGGCAATTCCCAGGGTGTGGCCAATTTCATGAGCGGAAAGCTGGCGAATTCGATCCAAAGCCATTTCGAGCATTTGAGGATCTGGATCCACACCTGCTTCATAAGGAGAAAGCAGACCTTCTGCAATCATATTATCCTGCCGAACACGGAGCGAGCCAAGGAGCACATTTCCTTTGATGATTTCACCGGTGCGTGGATCGATTACGGAGGAACCGTAAGACCAGCCACGTGTGGAGCGGTGAACCCAGTTGATAACATTGTAACGAATATCAAGCGGATGAGCATCATCCGGCAGCACCTCAACCCGGTAGGCATCTTTGTATCCGATCGCCTCAAAAGCTTCTGCCCACCATCGGGCGCCATCCAGCAGGGCTGTGCGAATGGGTTCCGGCGTACCATTGTCCAGGTAGTAAACGATTGGCTCCACCGCTTCACTCAATTCCGCGGCTGGATCTTTCTTTTCAAGACGATGCCTCGTTATATAGCGCTGGGTGATATCCGCTCCAATCGGAGCGCTGTAGTCCTGGTACGAAATACCAAAAAAACCGGCACGCGGATCAAATTTTCGAGGTTTATAATTATTGTCGGGTAATTGTACAAATGAATGATGCTGCCGAACCGTAATTGCATCAGGTGTGGGAGTGACGGATTGCACCTGCCCGCCGGGATTGTTTCCAGTAAATGTAAGAGTAGCTTCAAACTCGCTGTTTTCAGGAAAATTAAACGTACCGGAAAGATAGATTGCCGACCGGCTGTCATCCAGCGAGTAGTTGCCCTGATCATTTCCCCGGAGCCTTCCAATAACATCGTGTGCATCCCGTAAAAGAAAATCGGTGGCATCAACTAAAATGCGATCGTCTTCATTAATTTCCACCTCAAAACCCCACAAAACGGATTGAGCAAATGCTTCCTCCACAGATTTCTGTTCCATGGGATTTTCAGATGTTGCCCGGTAATCATAATTGGGCTGGATCATCAGGATTTTGGGCCCAACTTTTTGAAATGTCACAATACGTGAATCTCCTAATTGACTCCTGTCCAGTCCTATATCGTTTGAACCCATTCCTGCTGCAAGGGAATTAACGTAGAGGATCTCTTCATCCAGTTTGTCGATCTCCAGCCAGATTTTGCCGGTTTCATCATCCCACCAAAAGTTTAAAAAACCTTCGTAAAGTTCCATTTCTGAAGTTTTTTCCCCGATGGAGGATTGGCTGTTGACCGTTGGAATATTCAATGAAAATAACAGGGGAACTAATAATATGGTGGCCTTCATTTGATTGCTAATAAGGTTAGGAGTTGCATCTAAGAAACAAAATTGTAAAGTGATAAAGAAAAAAAATGAGCTGAAAATAGCGATATGTATATCTGCCCAACACGTTGAATAACTTTCGTTGTATTTAGCCTCATTTACCCCTAATCGACCTTGACATGGTTTTGTGAGCTATCCACAAGAAGTGAGGCTACCAACTTGAGTCGAAGATTAAAAAACGCGGAGCCAAACGATCCAGATCCAGCATT
>CAYOLE010000064.1:0-15222 GCA_964404705.1 uncultured Rhodohalobacter sp.
ACTATGTAAATTTAATCCATCAATCCGCCATGATGAAAGAAACGACAGTAGAAGAACTGAAAAATAAAAAAGATGCCAGGAAAGAATTCACGCTGCTGGATGTTCGGGAGCCGCACGAAGTTCATATTTCAAAAATTGAAAATTCTACTCTGATTCCGCTTAACGACCTCCCCGCTCGATTTAATGAGCTCGATAAAGATAAAGAGATTGTAGTAATGTGCCGCTCGGGTGTCAGAAGTGCAAAGGCCTGCAAATTTCTGCAGAAAAACGGGTTTGAAAATGTTTCTAATCTGAAGGGTGGCGTTAATGAATGGGCAAAAAAAATTGATGCCAGTCTGCCAATTTATTAGCCTGCTTTTGGATACTAATTTAATTCCGAACTCATAGTAAATTATAGTTCTATCTTACTGCAGACTAAAAGGTTCTGCTATAAAAACACTACTGTTCTTTATTTCTCTTATCGATTTTCATATACAACTAATATATTCTCTAAATTTTACCTCACCTAATAAATCAGGATAGTTCTATGATTCTTGAACCGGAAATTTTGAAGACCTATCGTGAGCAGTTCGAGGAAAACTTAAAGCAGGAAAATCTCAAAGAAGCTGTACTTGCTGCTCAAAATATTTCTGCCGGCCGAATAGCCCAGATTCTCATTAATAGTGATTACGAACTGATCATCCCCTTTCTTGAAAAGGCCGATCAGAAACAAGCAGGCGAAATATTGTCACATTTTCCACCTGAAATGGCGGTTGAAATACTTGAACAGATGGATCCGAAAATCGGGGCAACACTTCTGGATGATATCCCGATTGACAATGCTGCCGATATAATGCAGCTGATGGACCTCGATGAAGCTTCTGAGCTGTTCAGCCTGATTAACCCAAACCTGGAAGCGATGATTCGCGACCTGATGCACTATAAATCAGGTACGGTAGGCGCTGTGATGAATTCACGTTTTACAGCAGTAAAAATGGGTACCACTATAGAAGAAACACTTGTGGCTATACGGGATGCACCCGTTCAAATGGAAAACAAGAGTTACGTATATGTTGTAAACAAAAAAGGAAAACCAGAAGGTGTGGTTTCTATGAAGGATTTGATCCGGACGGATCCCTCAAAAGTAATCGACAGCATTATGACACGTGATGTGGTTGCAGTTTACACGGATGATGACGCACTTGAAGCTTGTCAGCTTTTACGAAACCGGCGTTTGCAGATGCTTCCGGTCTTGAATGAGGAAGATCGAATTGTGGGAGTTTTGTTACTCGATGATGCAATTGAGGTGCTATCTGAAAATATGGCCGACATGTTCATGCATATGGGTGCGGCCTCTGTTGATGAATCATTTTATACCCCGCCGCTTAGTTCAGTAAAAAAACGTTTTCCCTGGATGGCAGGAAATGTATTCCTGAACCTGGGAGCTGTGGCGGTAATCGCCTCATTCGAAGCAACGATAGAAGCCATTGCGGCGCTGGCCATTTTTCTGCCGATGATTACAGACATGGGAGGTAATGTGGGAATTCAGGCGCTATCCGTTTCAATTCGGAGTATTGCACTTGGCGAAGTCCGCCTGAGTGAATATTGGCGGGCTGCGAAAAAAGAAATCATAGTCGGTATGGTGAATGGTCTTGCTCTTGGATCTCTTTTCGCAGTCATCGCTTACATGGTACAGGGAAGCGCCATCCTTGGACTTGTAGCAGGCGCTGCACTTGCGATTAATGTTCTCGTTGCCGGAATAGTAGGGGGTACGCTTCCGTTCCTGATCAAACGATGGGGAGGAGATCCCGCAATGATGACCGGCCCGGTACTCACTACGATCACCGATATCACCGGCGTAACAATCTATCTTGGACTAAGTACTTACTTTTTAGTGAGCCTGCTGGGTAGCTTATAAAAGTAAAGCACAAGAGTGGAATAAGTCATCCATTTTTGCAGTATAAAATTGAGCGTAATACTTATTCAGGTACTTTTCATTCAGCATCAGATAGAAAAAGCGTGGTGCCGGCAGGAAACCGATACCACGCAATTCTGAAATGATTGAATTTCACCGCAAAATATCAATACGTTCAGAACCTGAACTCAGCCGCAACCGTTGATTTTGTCGGCATTTGATCGCGCGGAAGCATATAGACATTACTGCCGGTTTCCCGCCCTTTTACGGCCAGCCAGTTGAGCAGATCCACATCTCCATTTGAGGGATCATTGGTCAGGTGCACTTCGTGATTTTCCTCATCATACCGGCCCCATCGATCTTCACCACGGGTGATAAAGATTGTCTTTGCCCGGCCCATTACAGTTGACTCGATCACCTGGCTGAGATTGTTTGACACAAGGTCATTGTTATTTTCTGAAAATTGAGCCAGAGACTGATACATATCTTTGAGAAAATAATCCTGGATAATTTTCCATCCTTCATCTTTCAATTCCGTGTCCTTCAATTCATCCGGATTCGCATCAATAACCTTATCTATAGTGCGTTTATAGCTGTTGATCGATTTATAAAAGGCAATATTATCTTTCAGTCCAATGAGTACAAGCGGATCGTTTTGCCTTTTTGCCTCTTCCGTAATAGCTTTCTCCAGCTCCCGCAGGTACTGCTCTATAACTATCTGCCGGCTTTCATCGCCCGCTCCATGACCAAAAAACATTGCATCTCTTCCCTCAGCCCCAGTGTGAAACTGAAGTTCTTTTTCAGGAGTAACCTCCAGATATTCATCAACGCTGTTTGGCGCAGCCATGGGTGTGATATCTTTTACTTCGTTTCTGTTGCATTGCAGTAAGCGTGCATTGCTGCGGCTTACAGCCAGCACATTAAACGTGCCATCCATACTTACCATCGGTAAAATAGGTGTTATCAGAAAATGCGTGTTAACATAAGTCTTTTCCTCAATTGTGTAAGGCAGCTTATAGTAGCTAAAGTGATTATTTGCGGCATAAATAACCAGTCCTTGATCCTGGTGAGTCCAAAATCTCGGATTTTCCAACAGATCCTTTGCTGGTTTCAGCAGCTCATCAATTTCAGGTTGCTTCATCCCCCTCTTTTTAAGCTGCTCATCAGCATTTGTCAGGAGATTTTTTAATCGAATAGGATCCTGTTGTATTTCTGCACCCTTCTTGTGGGTAGGCATTGTAATCGTAATAAGTGGATTTCCATTTTGTTCAAGAATTTCATCAACTGTTTTGTTGCTAACCATGCTTTACCTCTTGCCTCGATTGGTGTTATGGTGTTGTAGATTCATTTATTAGTACAAAAAAAACTTTGTTATAATGGTTCCAATAATACTTTCCATGATTTGTTTCAAAATAATGAGTACAAACTTAAAAAAAAGCATTGGGCCGGGTTTATTAATGGCTGCTGCAGCAATCGGGGTGTCGCACCTGGTGCAATCTACAAGGGCGGGGGCAGA
This sequence comes from uncultured Rhodohalobacter sp., assembly GCA_964404705.1. Taxonomy (GTDB): domain Bacteria; phylum Bacteroidota; class Rhodothermia; order Balneolales; family Balneolaceae; genus SW132. The sequence continues at coordinate 3,411 of CAYOLE010000064.1, forward strand.
ATTCGGATATGCACTGGTCTGGGCAGTGATACTCGCCAATTTATTTAAATACCCATTTTTAGAATTTGGCCCGAGATATGCCATTGCTACCGGGAACCATATGATAGAGGGGTATGCAAAATTAGGTCGCTGGGCGCTCTGGATTTTTATTCTGTTTACCGTCGGAACTATGTTTGCCATCCAGGCAGCAGTTACAGTAGTTACGGCAAGTCTAGCGGCGGAGCTGTCCGGTATTGCACTCTCACCCGGTGCCTGGAGTGCTATTATACTTGGAATCTGTCTGCTATTGTTAATTAAAAACAGTTATTCCGTACTTGATGGGATCATAAAAGTATTTATGGTGGTGCTGGCGGTATCCACAGTGGTCGCAGTAGTTGCGGCGATCTTACAGGCCCAGCCCCATGAATCTGCCGATCTGATTGCACCTGAAATCTGGACCGTATCAGGAATTGCATTTCTGATTGCACTGATGGGATGGATGCCGATCCCCATAGATGCGTCTGTGTGGCACTCCATCTGGACGCTTGAGCGAGCCAGGCAAACCAAATACACCCCGGAACTGAAGGAATCGCTGATTGATTTTAATATCGGTTATATTGGTGCCGCTATTTTTGCACTCGGTTTTTTAGCCCTCGGAGCCCAGGTGATGTATGGATCCGGCGAGTCTTTTGCATCCAGCGCGGGAGCATTTTCGCAGCAGCTCATCAGTCTTTATACTTTTACACTTGGAGAGTGGTCCTATCTTCTGATCACGATTTGCGCTTTTTCAACCATGTTCAGCACAACGTTTACAGTTACTGATACTTATCCAAGAGTATGCAGTGAACTTATCGGGCAGTTCAAAACAAGCCGCACAGGAATACGAGGCAATTTTCAATATCGAATCCTCCTGATCTCGATCACGGTTTCTTCACTTGGCTTCCTGTTGTTTATGGGAGATCGATTCAGGCTGATGATCGACCTGGCTACCACACTCTCTTTTCTGACAGCGCCGATACTGGCGTTCATTAATTACAGGTTGATCTTCCACACGGATATAGAAGCTCAATACCTGCCTGCCCGCTGGTTAAAAATCCTTGCGGTTTCAGGTCTGCTGTTTTTATCTGGTTTTGCAATTTTTTATGTATACTGGATGATCGGAGTTTAACCGGATTTCTCACCAGAAATTTGTCCCTCAGCGTCTATAAAAATTCGGATTAACAGCCCATAGCATACCAATGAAAATATCCCTGCTGTTTAGTTTGTGTGTACTATTCTTAATTTCAGATGTGCAGGCTCAGTTTTATCAGACTCAATATCGCCCGCCGGGACAGCAGTGGCAGCAACTGCAAAGCGAGCGATTCCGTGTTATTTACCCCGAAAGGTATCAGGAGATAGCGGAACAGACCCTTTCCATTCTTGAACTTGAGTATGATGATGTTCAGACACTCGTTGGCGGAGAACTCCGGAATTTCCCAGTAATTCTTAACCCGGAAAATGACAGATCAAATGGATTTGTGGCCCCGTTTAATTTCCGGTCAGAAGTGGAAATTGCGCCCATTATCGGAAAATCCCTGAATCCCCGCTCAGGCGACTGGCTGGAAACGGTAGTCCCGCACGAGCTTGTTCATGCTCTTCATTTTAGTGTAAATCCGCCGTCAATAGTCCGACCGCTGGGTTTATTTTCACCTGACGTTCGCCGGTCGATTCATGCTGCCGCACCCATGGGATTTCTTGAAGGAATTGCGGTAGAACACGAAAGTCATAACACAATACCAGGTTCCGGACGCGGTAATTATCCCTATTTTAACAATCAGTTACTCTCCATGATAGGCGGGGATAACCCATGGTCGATGGGCCAGTTGGTGCATTCCACCACCTTCACTCCACCCTTTAACCGGCACTATATAGGGGGATACGCATTTGTAAACTGGCTGCAGGAAAATGAGGGTGACGACGCAATGCGAAAGGCAATCAGGCGGCACTATCAGCTTCCATTGCTTGGCTTTGGATTTGCTCTCAGAACAACAACCGGTCAGTGGCCGGGCGAGCTTTATGATGAGTTTATGCAGGAACAGTACCAAACTGAGAAACAGCAAATGGAAGACATTGCTGTAGATACCGATGCGATTACTGATTCTATTCCGTTTAATGGAACATGCAGACGTACAAATCGTCCCATGATTTTGAACTCAGGTAAAATTCTCTTTTTCGGTCGCGCATGCAATAAAAGCACAGGGTTTTATCTCTATGATCATGAATCTGGAAACACACGTTTTCTTTATGAAGTAAGCATTGTGGAAGATCATCACTATTCACTCACGCCTGATGGTGAGTCTATTATCTACTCCCGCTATCATTCGGATCCAAAATATGATAACCAGTTCAGAGCCGATCTGCATATCCTGAATATTAAAACAGCTGAAAACCACAGGTTAACGAAAAATCAACGACTGGCAACACCATCATTCGTGGGAAATCAGCTATTTGCCACACAGAATGATGGAAGTGTCAGGCGTCTGGTTTCAGTGGATCCACAGTCCGGTACCATTCTTCGAACGTATCCGCTTGCAGAAAACAGCACCACTGTATCGGTGGCTCCAAACATCAACGAATCAGATCAAATTGCAATTCTGGGTAAGAAACATGGCGTACAGGGGATCTGGTTTGAAGATATTGAAACTGATGAAACACTGTTTGCAAGGCCTCCCGATATTGTATTTGAACGTGCATCCATTTTTGATCCTGTCTGGGCGCCCGATGGCGAACGATTATTATTCACCACCGATGCGGCCGGAGCTATGAATATTTATGAGTTTGAGGAAGCATCGCAGCAAATCAATCAGCTAACAGACAGCAGATATAGTGCGTTTGAAGGCACCTATAGTCCAGATGGTGAGCGAATAACCTATATTTTACAGCGTGAAGATGAACAACTGCCCGTTATGTCAGGTACTGCCCGTCTCTTCGATCGCCGGCTGGATACATCCGAATGGGCCGTTACTGAAACTGTAGAATCAGATTTAAACCGGCCGCTATTGAACCGTAATCAGGAGATGGATCGCAGCCAATGGAATCAATCCCGTTATAGCACTGGGCTCAGCTGGCTTAAACCACGATTATGGCTGCCAACGGCAGAACGCATGGCAGGGGATGCGGACCGCATCGGCATTACAGTAGAAAGTGTGGACAGAATGAGCCGCCATTCCTATTCACTGGAAGTTAGCCGATTCGCAAATGCATTTTGGTTTGATGGCACCTATCGGTACACCGGTCGTTATCCAGGGTTTGAGCTTGATTTGTTTAATAGCCCCTCCATCAGCACGTTTCGAATTTCAGAAGAAGGTGAGGAAGAATCATTTCTGTTCAGTACGATCGCTCAACAGAGAGGAGGTACATTCTCGGTGCCTTTTCGGTACAGACTTGAACAAAATGTGCGATTCTCATCCTTTTTAATCCGGCCATTATTTACCATTTCACAAACCCGCTTCACTGATATTACTGATGCACAACAGCCTGTCTCTGATTTTGAGGATCCGCTATACACCGCAGGTCTGAATACAGTTCTCAACTACAGGCTTCGGCAGTATACTCGTGATGTCCAGCCAAACGCAGGAATATCACTTTTTACCCAAACCCGATATGGTTTAAACTCTTCCCCGTTTACACTTCAGCTTCCTGATGGTGAGGTATCAAGTACTTTTTCGCAGAGAAAAGGTTTCAGGGCAGGGGCAATCGGTTATGTGGCGCCTCTGCAGCGATTTAATCAGTCACTCAGGCTATCGGCACAGATTTTTACACAAACACCCGCTCCTGTATTTAACACTCAGTCGGTAATTTCGAACCTGTTTGATTCCCTGGCTGCTCCCGGGGCTACAAACATTGGAATTTTGGATACCCGCTACACCATACCCCTGATCTACCCGGATGAGGGGGGCTTATTGCTGCCGGTATATTTGTCCAACATTTATCTTGTTCTATTTTCGCAAACTGTTACAGATTTAAACCGGCCGGAATCGGAGACACGCACCGTTCTCGGAACCGGAATCCGGTCACAATTTAAGCTGGGCAATTTACACATGGATCTTGGTTTTTCTGTGGGATGGGAACCCGCTGCCGGCAATGTGAATTACCTGTTTGGAAACTTTTAGAAGTCAACCATGTGGTTATTGGAAATTAGTATAATGGTTATCAGTAATTCCATTGATAAGAGCTGAAATTTGGTATACCTGAAAATCTGATACACCGATAGCGGTAAACACTATTGGAACAGGCAGAGAATCAAACATCAAAAAAAGGCAGAAAAAGTAATTTTCAGCTTAAGTTTTCGCTCCTCCGGCTGATAACTATCCTGAGTACATGAGGATCGGATTGTGAGTCCTCGAACTCGCTTTCGGGGTGATCAAAACGAGAGGGGTGGAAAGCAATTTCTGCCCCTTTTTTTATGCGGATGAGTTACTTCAATCTCTACAGTTTTCTGTGTGATATATTGATACGTGAGTAACAGAATTTCATCATTCATGAAACGTATCGCTATTATCTGCTTTCTCTTTTAGAAGATTGGCAGATTTAAACCGGACACCCAGCTCGGCTTGTAAAATCCCCATCCGGTTCATAATTGCTTCCGCACTTACAAGGTCTATGTATCGAAAAGGGCCACCGAGAAACGGAGGGAAGCCCAGACCAAGAATGGCTCCCAGATCCCCATCGGTCGGATTATTCAGAATGCCATCTTGCAAACAATGAACCGCCTCATTTATCATCACAAGGAGAAGTCGTTGCTGGATTTCTATATCTCTGAATTCTTTTCGTGTGGAACCACCAAAAAAGTTATAAATCTCTTTATTAATCTCTTTCTTTTTTGATCCATTGTCGTACTTATAAAAGCCTTTGTTGTTTTTCCGGCCTTTGTAACCCTCTTCCATCAATTGAGCTGCCTTTTTGCTGGTTTTAGCACCGCGTTGCTCGAACGTGTCGTTTAGAACACCGGCAACATGCGCTCCAACATCAATCCCTACTTCATCCAGAAGTGCCACCGGGCCAACCGGAAAACCAAATTGTTTCATTGTACGGTCTATCTGCTGTATGGATGCGCCCTCCTCAAGTAACAGAAGTGCTTCGTTAATGAAGGGTGCTAAAATGCGGGTGGTGTAAAACCCCGGACCGTCTTTTACTACAATAACTGTTTTATCCTGCCTCAAACCTACATCGTAGGCTGTACCAATAACCCATTCTGCAGTTTTATCTGTTTTTATAATCTCCAGCAGCGGCATTTTCGGTACTGGCGAAAAATAGTGCATCCCCAGTATCTGTTCAGGACGCTTTGCATTTGCTGCGATATCGGCAATCGGCAGTGATGATGTATTCGAAGCAAATATTGTATCCTTCGCTGCGTTCGACTCAATTTCCTCAACGATTTGCCGTTTTAGGCCCAGATCCTCAAATACAGCCTCAATTACCAGATCTATCTGATCAAAATTGTCGTAGGTAGTGGTTGGATGAATCCGGCTCATCAGTTCATCCTTTTGAAATGAAGAGATAATTTTTTTATCGGCTTTCTGTTGCAGATCTTCCTCAATCCCCGCCTCTCCTTTCATGGCGTTTTCAAGTGTTTGATCTTTCAGCCATACATGGATCCCATCCTCAATACTGACCTGTGTAATACCCGATCCCATTAGCCCGGCCCCTAATACACCGATTTTGCTGACTCCTTTCTTCTTATCTTCGTATGGATTCTTTTTCGCCTGATTTATCGCAAAAAAGAGCTGCACCAGTGCGCGTGATTCAGGAGTGACAGCAAGCTCACCAAACAGCTTCGATTCATATCTGATTCCTTTTTCAAATCCGTTTTTGTAACCATACTCCACAGCATCGATAATTTTCAATGGAGCGGGATAATTTCCCTTGGTTTCTCCCATGGTTTTCTTTCTTGCCTGAGAGAATATCAATTGTCGCGTAAGTGGATTTCCCTCTACTATTTTTTCGGCCAGTGAACGGTTGTCGGAATGATTAGCCGATTTTTCACCAAATGTATTTATGGCGTTGATGCCTGCATTTTTCAATGCGTGGCGATGCACTATTTCATCCGCAAATCCGGTGCGGCGGGCCTGACGACTGTACATATTTTTCCCTGTAAGAAGATATGGCAATGCTTTTTGAATCCCGATCAGTCTTGGAAGACGCTGTGTACCACCCATACCCGGCAGCAGACCCAGTTTTACTTCTGGCAGTGCAATTCTGGTGTCTGAATGATCGGACACGATTCTGTAATGACATGCCAGGGCAAGTTCCGTGCCGCCTCCCATGCAGGTTCCATGAATCCCAGCGACGATCGGTTTTTCACATCTCTCCACCCTCAGCAAAATCTCATGCCCTGTCCAGCTGAGATCCGCCAGTTCTTCAGCCGTTTCGCGGGTTTTAAACATTTCAATATCAGCTCCGGCAATAAAATTTTCATCTTTACCGCTTAAAAGCAAAGCCCCTTTCAGATCATCATTCGATTCAAGCTTATCAAGAAATGAGGAAAACTCGTCAATCAAAGCTTCATTCAGTTTGTTTACTTTTTCTCCCGGCGTATCCAGCGTTACAATCGCGATATGATCAATGACTTCGGTATGGAAAATATTGGTTTTTGTATCAGTCATTATTTTGATTGTTTAAATGTTGTTGGTAAAAAAATCATCTTCCTGATCTCCCGGTGAAAGGGATTCGCCCGGCTGGCGTTGAGGGATACATCGTACGATTGATTATAATTCAGGAACTTAATGTCTGTCCTGTTAATTGATTGCATGTTCGCAATCATATCTCCCCTGGTGGTAAATCCTCTACTCTTTAAAACGTTCAATTACAATTGCATGTCCCTGTCCGCCGGCTGCACAAGCTGCGATTAATGCATATTTACCATCGGAATCAATCAGGCGGTTTGCTGCAGTTGTGAGCATACGCATACCCGTTGCTGCAAACGGGTGCCCGATCGAAAGAGAACCACCATGACTATTCAACGCATTGTACGGCACTTTTCCAACCGCTTTCTTTTTGCCCAGCCGATCTCTGGCAAAATCTTCGCTTGCCAGTGCTTTCAGTACGGTGAGGACCTGGCCCGCAAACGCCTCATGAAATTCAAAAACATCAATATCGTCAAGATTAAGATTCATATCATCCAGCACGAATGGGATTGCGAATGCCGGCCCAATCAGCAACTCATCACCTGGTTTTTTAGCAACATAGCTGTAGGATCGCAGAATGGCCTTTGGCGTGTAATCATTTTTAATTGCAAACTCTTTATCCATGATAAGGCCTGCCGATGCTCCATCCGTCAAAAATGAGGAATTGCCGGCAGTAGCTGTTCCATGCGGCTTATTAAATGCCGGTTTTAAAGAAGCCAGTTTTTCGGGTGTGCTTTCACCGCGGATTCCATTGTCGGAATCAACAATTTTCTCTCCATTATTAATCGAAACCGGAAAAATTTCCCTGGAAAGTTGCTCCTGCGATTGGGAAGCAAGCATATGAGACCGAAGGGCATACGCATCCTGTTCCTCTCTTGAGATATCATATTTGGCCGCCATCTTATCAGAACTCTGCCCCATCGTTTCCCCTGTGGAATATTCCGAAATAGAGGGTATTTCCGGCAACAGATCTGAAGGGGAAAGCCCCTTAAAGAATCTCAGATAGTCTGCGGGAGACTTATATTTTTGGGTTTCGAGCAGTTTCCGGCGAAATTTTTTCCTGAATCGGATCGGAATATCACTTAACACTTCCACTCCTCCTGCGATCACAGCTTTAGCATTTCCGGTTTCGATCGTGTCTTTTGCCATTGTAATCGCCATATTGGAAGAAATACAAGCCATGGATAGGGTGGTGGCTGGAATAGTATCCGGCAAACCTGCGGCAAGAGATGCCTCGCGGGCCACATTGCTCGTGTTAATATCCTGAACCACATTCCCAAAGAATACCCGATCAATTAAACTGCCATCCAATTTTGTTTTATTTACCAGTCCGGCAAGGGCAAGCCGGGCAAGATCATACGAAGTAAGTTTCTTGAAATCTGTACCGGAACGCAGAAAAGGGGTGCGTCCTCCGTCAATAAATACTACATCTCTCATCTTATTTGAATCGGACATTTTCGAATCTCCTTATTATTTTGATATACGCTCTCCAGGTTAACACCGTTAACCCTTCTCTATAGATAAAAAAAATTTATTAGAGTAAAAACTGTTTTGTGAGAGTGAATAACTTCTTATATTTGGCTCCTTGTCATAAAAATATGGGCGCTTAGCTCAGTTGGTTTAGAGCATCTCGTTTACACCGAGGGGGTCGGGGGTTCGAATCCCTCAGCGCCTACATATACAAGTCCTTGTTTTATAGTAATTTACTGTAAGACAAGGATTTTTTTTTATTTATATAGGAAAAACAATTTGATTCAAGGCCAACTATTAGACATCTAAGTCCACATGAGTAGCTACCTTTAGCTCAACGTGCCTGACATGGAATTCAGATTCATGGTTCTTATACCTTACATGTGTCCAAATTCGCATGCTTGGGCTTTATTTAAACAGGAGTCTTTACGACTTATAATTTTCTATGCGATAGTCATCGTTAATTGTAAAACCAATCGGAAAAGAAGATTGGATAATATCATCATACCGCCCTGCGGGACGGTATGATGAAAAATCAAATCAATCAGAAGTATCTTCCTTGAGGCAGCGGACAGAGAGCCTTTGATAGATGTAGTTGGTGTTCATGTAGGGAGAAGGGTTGAAGTACAGAAACCGTGCGGCGTCGTCGTGATTGAGATCCTTACTACTCGACCAATAGTAGCCGACGCTGCCAGCATCGTAGAGCGAATTAGAACCGACGTCAAAATAGCCTGCCAAAGGCAGTTTTATCGAGTTAAAGGCGCCGGTTGCATCTTTGGGGCTCCAGCTATCGATCTCGGATTGCCACTCGGTCTCGGTAGGCAACCGGTAGCCAACCGGGCAAACGGTCACGGCTTCATCAAACGTAAAATAATCACCGTAGGCCTGGGCGTCTCTGCTGGACGTTGCAGCCTGGCTGGCTCCCAGGTTGCGGTCCATCCACGTTCTATTTGTTATAAGGTTGAGCACATCGACTACTTCCGTTTCAGTGTCTCTTCCAGAGTCAACATCATCACATTCATCAACAAGTACGTAGTCAACATCAAACTCTGCCCGGGTACCGGATCCGTTAACCTTGATTTCAAAAGCCCATGTATCACCTGCCTGCCAATCTTCCTCAAGTTCAAACGTAAACTCCTGCCAGGTATCTGCTGCTACTCTGCCATCAAAGTCTTTGATAGATTTATCGTCCACCAGCACATCGGCAATGATACCGGTGCTCTTTACCCTGAGTACAAACTGGCTAAGCGTATTATAGTATTCTAAGTCCACCGTTTTTGAAGATAGGTCCCTTGGATTTCCCCATTCAGTGGACTTCAAATCGGTTACCTTATTATATTCAAGAACCGTCGGATCGATGCACTCAATAGTAGAGGCTTGAACCATTGAAAATGTCCCTGCCATAGCACTCGTTGATATGCTATCATCGGCATCAATTTTCTGATCAACGATTGAATCACACCCGATTGCAATGAAAAATATGGCCAGTATCAGGGTAAATCCTGAAATTATTGTCGACCTGCTTGCCAGCCGGCCCGCATAAAGTTCACGTATTCTATTTTTATACATTGGTTTAATTGTCTCTTTTTTTATTGATGTAAATATTCTCAGGACTTTAACGCCCTTTTACGCCAGAGACAAGAAGTACAACCAACAGTCTGCGCAATCATTCAAATCTACGGTTTGATGGTGTAAGTATACCTTACACCATTGCTAATTAACGATCCTCATTTTAAATCACGATCGAAAATTGCCAACATCCTTTTTTGTGTCATTACGTGTGAAAACTAATCAACAAATGTGGTAAAATAATATCATCATACCGCCCTGCGGGACGGTATGATGAAGAGTCAAATCAATCAGAAGTATCTTCCTTCATGCAGCGGACGGAGTGTCCCTCCGCGCGATCGTAGTGCGCCGTGATGGCAGAGGTGCTAAAAAAGCGCATGCGCCGAGACATGTTACTGAAAGATGAAACTGTACTGGACCAATAGAAGCCGTTGAATCCAACAGTTTCAAACGAACCATGGTTGCGGTCGCGCCGACCCGCTGCAGGCAATTTCAGCTGTGATTCAAAAGCACCCACTGCATTTTCGGTATCCCAGGTAGCGATCTCAGCATCCCATTCCTTATCTGTAGGTAGTCGGTAGCCGCTTGGGCACGGGTTGTTTATGATTGTGCCCTCCACGTCCTGCCAAAGAATTGGATTTGAGGGATCGCGCCAGTCATCAGAGCCTATGATAAATTTTCCGTCGACTGGTTGATTGGAGTTGCTTTGTACTTCTGTTGTGACTGAGGTGGTTTTCCCATCTCCATCAAAACGATTTACAAGCTGGTGATCATCCGCCGCCCGTCCCCACTGGAACAGATCGCCATAGGCTTTTGCGTCACTGCTTGACGTTGCTACCTGAGCAGCGCCCAGGTTGCGGTCCAGCCAGCAGCTGTCATTGGCGCCAGTTACCGTGCCATAGGTTACTTCACTACCGTTATACATAAAGGTAAGCTCACCACAACCTGTAGCACATTCACCAAGAAGCGTGTATACTACGTCAAAATATACCGCGGGCCCCTTTCCGGCAACCTCAACGTTTAAAGTCTGTGTATCACCCGCCTGCCAGCCCGATTCAAGATCAAACGTAAATTCCTGCCATTTATCTGCTTCTAATAAACCATCAAAGTCTTTGATGGATTCATCGTCGGCCAGAACATCGGCAATTATATCGGTGCTCTTTACCCTGAGTACAAACTGGCTAAGCGTATTGTAGTATTCTATGTCCACCGTTTTTGAAGATAGATTCCTTGGATTTCCCCATTCAATGGTCTTCAAATCGGTTACCTTATTATATTCAAGAACCATCGGATCGATGCACTCAATTGTAGAGGCTTGAACCATTGAAAATGTCTCTGCCATAGCACTCGTTGTTATGCTATCATCGGCATCAGTTTTCTGATCAACGATTGAATCACACCCGATTGCAATGAAAGACATGGCCAGTATCAGGGTAAATCCTGAAATTATTGTCGTCCTGCTTGCCAGCCGGCCCGCGTAAAATTCCCGTATTCTATTTTTATACATTGGTTTAATTGTCTCATTTTTTATTGATGTAAATATTCTCAGGACTTTAACGCCCTTTTACGCCAGAGACAAGAAGTACAACCAACAGTCTGCGCAATCATTCAAATCTACGGTTTGATGGTGCTTGTATACCTTACACCATTGCTAATTATCGATCCCCATTCAATTCGAATCACAATCGAAAATCGCTAACATCCTTTGTAGCTCATTCAACAGAGTTTGCATCACTGATTCTTTTTTAGACTTTTAAAAAAGTCTAATAACATAGACTAAATATTCTTAATTATAACTATATATTAAGATTTCCCAACCAATTAGCTGTTGGCCTGTTGCTCTCACATTCAAAGTTTTTAAAAAGCAACCCTTTGTATGAAGATTTTCGGTTTCAAAAAAATAACCGGGGATATTCGGACCTTGAACTGACCCGACGATCTGAGGAAGATGGAAGGCATCCGCAATTCCACTCTTAACGATCATGTTAGTCTCACCAGCAACAGTTTTCCCATTCTGAAGCGAAAAAAGGTCTTTGTAAGGTGTTTGATGGCGTGTATTAAACCATTGAATTAATTTTAGAGCTACTGGAATATTTGCTCAATCAAAATTTGAAAGGAAAGTTTCTGGG
>CAYOLE010000065.1:0-6212 GCA_964404705.1 uncultured Rhodohalobacter sp.
CCCCTTTGTATCTTCGCGCTCCAGACAAAATATATCGGAATCTACTTCAAGTACAGTTTGCTTTCCCAGGGGATGAAATGCAGTATGCTTATTCCTTTTCTCTATTATTTCTTTATAGCGATTAAAAATTCTGTAGGTATTTGTATCCGGATCATTCAGTGTTTCAACCAGTTCGCTATATTGCCACTTTTTACGGTTGATCGTACGATATCGCCCCGTAATAGAGACTCCTCTCATATTGTTACGTGTAGCTGTTAAGTTGTGAAAGTAGATGCCTGGCACGCCTTGCAGGCTCAGCATAATAATCTGAGAACAAATATATCGCCGTTCATGCATGCTTTCGGATCCATTAAAATCCGAAAAAGCATCGAAGTAGGTGATGTTCAGTTCATAGGGACTAAGAGTACCGTCAGAATTCAATTTTTCTGATACGAACCCCCCTTTATCTTTTATTCCCTGTACAAGAGATGCAAATTCATCATCCGGCACCAGGCCTTCTAACGGACGTACACCGATTCCATCATGAGATGACGTGAAATTGAAGTAGGTGCAATTGTCGGGCAGTGATGGCAATGATTCGGCCCAGGTTGTAAGATAGAATGCATTCTGAGTTAAAATAGCGTGAAGTAGCAATGGCGGAAGGCTAAACTGATACACCATATGAGCTTCATCGCCATCACCAAAATAGCTGATGTTCTCTTTATGAGGCACATTTGTTTCAGTAATAAGTGTAGTTTCGGGACAATAATAGTCGACGATTGTACGAAACAGCTTTACAATTTCATGAGTTTCAGGCAGATGTATGCAGGATGTGCCAATCTCTTTCCAGATGAAAGCTACTGCATCAAGCCGGATAACCGATATACCTTCGTTCAGATAAAACAGGAATATATCGATGTAACGAAACAGAAGATCAGGGTTCGCAAAATTAACATCAATCTGGTCATCACTAAATGTAGTCCACACAAATTTCTCGCTCTCCTCAGTGTGTACAGGAGTCAAAAGTGATGAGCTCCTTGGCCTTGTAACACTGCTGAGATCAGTATCAGGATCAATCTCAATAAAATAGTCGGTGTAAGGCTCTTGATTTTTCAGGTATTTTTTAAACCAGCTGCTATGGCGGGATGTATGGTTAATGACAAAATCAGCCATCAGCCGAAAGTCTTCACTCATTGCTTCAATATCATCCCAGCCACCCAGTCGCGTATCCACTTTTTCATAATCAACGACGGAGAAACCGTCATCGGATGAACTGGGATAAAAAGGTAAAAGATGAATTGTAGTGATGAAGCCCTTAAGATATTCTTTCAAAAATTGATGCTGTTTCCTCAGTTTTGATATAGGCTCACCCACATCAGGTATTACCATATCACCATACGTAATTAAAATATTGTCTTGATGAGTCCAGACATTTTCGAAAGGTATTTTTTCTCTTACCGGGGTAAGTTCATAATGCTCAATAAGTTTATGGAGTTCATCGAGACAGTAATCAACTTTCTCTTCTCCATAAATTTTTTTGAAATGTTCAGAGGCAACAGACGTGAATGCTCTTGAAAAATGGGGATGTTTCATATGATTTTAGATAGTCTTGATATTTATCAAACAAACAATCTTTTATTATTAAAGTAAAGAGTAAATAACCTGTCGGAATATGTCAAAAAGTCATTTCCTTTTATGGTAAGATCATGATCTTTCCTTATTTTTCATTATTAAGATAAAAAAACAAATATATGGATAGGCAAGCGCTTCAGGAAAGATTTGGTTTAAATGGTGAATCTGCCGCTATAAAGCAGGTAGTTGATAAAATTATGCAGATTTCAAAAACCGATATTACGGTTCTGCTTCAGGGAGAAACCGGAACTGGCAAGGATGTAACTGCCAGAGCTATACACTCAATCAGTGAACGAAAAAATTATGACCTGGTAATCGTTAACTGCGGAGCAATACCGGAAGGAATTATAGAGAGTGACCTGTTTGGGCATGAAAAAGGATCTTTTACAGGTGCTCACGAAGCTCGAAAAGGATATTTCGAAAAAGCTGACAAAGGCACCATTTTTCTGGATGAAATTGCTGACACACCCAAAAACATTCAGGTTAAACTGCTTCGGGTATTAGAAACAGGCGAATTTTTCAGGGTGGGTTCCAGTAAAATGTTCAACTCTAATGTGCGTGTAATTGCGGCTACGAATAAAGATCTTTGGGAAGAAGTGCAGGAAGGTAATTTCAGAGAAGATCTGTATTACCGCCTTGATACAGTTAAAATAAAATTACCTCCGCTGCGCGAACGCCAGGAAGATATTATTCCCATATTCAGGCAATTTGTCACGGAGTTCTCATCCAAATACGATTCCGTCTTTAAAGGCTTTTCTGATGAAGCCCGTGAATTATTAACCTCTTATCGATGGCCCGGAAATGTTCGTGAACTCAAGAATGTAGCGGAGCAGTTAGTTGTGCTTGAGAAGTCACAGTTCATCGACAAAGAAAGACTTCAGAAATATCTTAAAGGCCGCCAGCATCAGGGATCAGCTGATAATTTACCGGTAGTTGCATCGTCAGACCATGAAGAGGATAAAGAACGGGATTTCAAATCTTCAGCCACACACGATCCTACACTTATCTACAGAGCTTTGGTTGAAATGAGAACCGATCTTTCCGACCTGAAAAAAATGCTGGCTAAATTTTTATACTCATCATTCAGTCAAAAAGAAATAAAAGCTCTGCCTGAAGCAATGCCTCGTGATTTTGATCCAAATGATATCTCTATTTATACGAATAAAGAAGGTGAGGAAAGCCTCGGTATTCGCTCAATGGATCGGGATGAAAGTGACTCCTCCGAATCTGATATTGATTCTTTTTTTGTCGGAGACGAAATTCCATCTATTGAAAAAGCGGAAAAGTTCTTGATCCAGCAAGCGTTAAAGAAGTTCGAAGGTAATCGAAGAAAAGCTTCCGAAGCGCTTGGAGTAAGCGAAAGAACTCTTTACAGAAAACTGGATCAGTATGAACTTCAGTAAACTTATTGCCCTTTCGGGAATGTTTTTGATACTCCTCATTCCTGCTTGCATGAATTATAGCTTTACCGGAACAAGCATTCCAGGTGATGTACAATCCATTTACATTCCTTTTTTTCCAGATAATTCCCAAAGCGGCCTCGGTGATCTGAGTGACAGGCTTAATAATGCTCTGGTTAATCGGTTTGTAAATCAAAGTCGACTTTCTTTGGAAAACGAGCGGGAAAGTGCAGATTCCTGGATGGAAGGTACTATTCAATCTTATCAAAACAGGCCGTTTAGTGTGGGTGGCGACGAGCAAGCCAATCTCAATGAAATTCAGATTATAGTAAGAGCTACCTTTCAGTTTGCAAACAACGAACAAGCAGAATACAGCAAAACATTTACAGGAAGTTCAACATATAATGTGCTCGAAAACCCGGTGGACGGAGAACTTGAAGCGGCCGAAGAAGCCCTTCAACAAATTGCCAATAATGCATTTAATGATGCAGTGAGTAATTGGTAGTGAAATTATCCAAACTTTTTTGTACTATCCTTCACTACGTTAGAAACTTGAGGGTTGCCCTTACTCCTTTAGTATTAAATATGATCTCTAAATTTGATCATAAAAAATAAAGTTCTCCGTTGATGAAATTACCAACTGGTGATGTACCTGAATCGTATAGAATTTATTTTGAGCAATTTGAGGATGATCCTCATGGAACGATAAAAAAATTAGAAAATCACGTTTCACGACGCAACAGCGGAGCCGTAGGTTATTACCTTTTGGCCATTCTTAGCCGTAAGGCAGGTAATAAATCTGCCGCGATTAAATTTGCACTATCGGCAAAAATACTCGCTCCCGGCAGTAAGTTCTTCAACAGACTTCCCTATTATATACAACATCCGGACCTTTTTGAAGCCTGGGTACCTGAAAAAAATCTTACCTCATCTCTTACTACCGATAGAAAAACTGACAGCAGTCATCCAATTGAAGATCTCGATCAGTTAATCACAAAACTCTCCCGTATTGAAACCAAACGTATAAAAATTTCGGAAGAGCCTTCTGAAAACAGAGATTTGAGTGAAAATTCAGCAAATGTTGACGACATAGTAACAGAAACGCTCGCATTAATTCATGAAAAGCAGGGAAATCATCAGGCTGCCATTAATGTGTATAAGCAACTCAGATTAGCGAACAGCTCTCAGCGGAAGCGGTATGATGAGGAAATTCTTCGCCTTCAGAATCTTTCTGAATCAGAAAAAAACCTTTAACGGATTAAGCTTTAACGAACGGGTTGGTGCGTTTTTCTTCTGCAACATTGGTCAGGGGCCCATGCCCGGGATATACCATGGTTTCATCCGGTAATGAATAGATTTTCTCCCGGATCGACCGCGCCAGTAACTCCATATCACCTTTATAGAGGTCTGTCCTACCTACACTTCCCTTAAAAAGAGTATCACCGGCTATCAGAATGTTCTCTTCTCTAAAGTAAATTGATATGTGATCGGGTGCATGCCCCGGAGTATGCAGCAGATCCATTTTAAACGGACCCAGGGAAAAATCGCTGCCTTCAGGAAGATCTTTTGGGGTAAATGACAAATTCTCCGCTTTTAGCCCAAACATGGCAGCTTGTTCTGAAATGTGATTCCATGGATTGAGATCTTCATGGCTTAAATACACGTCCGGATCAAATTTCTTTAGAACAGCGGGCAGACCCAGTACATGATCAATATGAGCATGCGTAAGCAGAACTCCTGTCAACGTACTATTCTGATTGGCAATCGCTGAGTGAAACCGTGCAAACTCCTTATCATTAGAAAAACCGGGGTCTATAAGAAGAGATTGATCCTGTTCTGTTACCAGGTATGTGTTTTCTGCGAAGGGCCCGACTTCAAATTTCAGAATATCTAACGACATAACAGTTTTAAATAAAAAAAGGATGCATTGGCAATCAATACATCCTTCCATTTAATAATAAATAAGCTTATTTGCGATTGTATCGTTTGTTGAAACGATCTATACGGTCAGCTTTTTTCTTGATTTTCTGATCTTTATTGTAAAACGGATGATTTTTTGAATCAATTTCGCTTTTGTAGATCCCATCATTTGTTTGAATGGTACTTCGTGTTTTAATCTCGGTACCGTCGCTCATCACCACGGTAATTTCTTTATAATCTGGATGGATTCCTTTTTTCATAACTGAACAATCAATTTATTTTTACAGAGAACAGTAAGATAAGGGTTCGGGTAAATTATTGCAATGTTCATTAACTGTCTGAAAAGTCATCCGGATCAAAATCTCCCATTCCACCAAGCATAGATCCAAGCATATCGCTGTATGATCTCACTTCATCCAGATCTTCTTTGCCAAGCATAGAATTTTGATGAAGCGCTTCAATCACAAAATCTCTGATGGGATAGCTGTCATTTGTTTGATGATCATTCATATTCTCAACGATTTCTATTAGTCCATCCACATTATCAAGTCTTTTTTTATATTCTTTTTCTGTAAGATGATCCGGCAGATCCAGTGTATTGCCGGCAGCAAACCAGTCCAACACATTTTTATATGGATTTATTTTCTCCTCTTCCCTCTTTTTGCGTTGCGGATCGGGCAGTACAGCTTTAAATGTTTTATTTATCGCTTTTCCAAGCAGATGCTTCGCCACATTTACGGCTCCCTCCTGTTCTCCTTCATATACCAGCTCAAGTTTACCCGTAAGAGCCGGCACCATATGATACAGATCTGCAATTCTTAGAGTGGTATTCTTCTCCCCGTTTATAATCATCCGGCGCTCTGCGGCTGACACCACCTGTTCAAGGGCTGTTATTGTCAGCCGGGCTGAAACACCGCTCTTCTGATCGATGTATTCACTCTCACGAGCCTCGAATGCCACCTGTGCTAAAATTTGCTTGTAAATATTCGGGATGTGTACACTCCTCTCATAATCACGATCAAGCCAGGCTTCCTGATTTGAGATCTCTTTCGCGATTTCCAGCGATTTAGGATAGTGAGTGATTATCTGAGCGTCAATCCGATCTTTCAGCGGGGTGATAATATTTCCCCGGTTTGTATAATCTTCGGGGTTAGCGGAAAATGCCATAAACAGGTCGAGCGGTATCCTGATATTGAATCCCCGAATTTGAATATCACGCTCCTGCATAATATTCAGCAGAGCTACTTGAATGCGGGGCTGAAGATCCGGCAGTTCATTAAT
>CAYOLE010000065.1:6312-15128 GCA_964404705.1 uncultured Rhodohalobacter sp.
TTCTTCATCTAAAAAATTGACCAGGAGTCGTAGTATCCGTGTTTTTGCCTGGCCTCGTAATCCCAGTAACAGCAGATCGTGTTTTCCAAGTAATGCATGCTGGATTTGAGGAATTACTGTATTATCATACCCCAATATTCCTGGGAAAAGCGTGCCAGGTGAGCTCATTTTCTTTATCAGATTTTTTCGGATCTCCTCTTTTACGGTAATGGATTTCCATCCACTTTTCTTCAGTTCGCCAAGTGTTTTAATATTGCTACTCATCTGTTCTGTATTATTATTTTTCCCATTCATGTGTCAGAACTCAAATTGTGCGAACTTAATTTCACGACTGGGTAAGAGATGTTAAATTTCTGGCTTTTATAAGCGTTTCATTCCACTCCTCATGCGGCTCAGAATCTCCGGTAATTGCGCCCCCTGTTGGGTATGTAAGTGAATTTCCCTGGATGATGGCCGTTCGAATTACCACATTAAAATCAAAATCACCATCCGGATTAAAGTAACCAATTGACCCTGAATAAATTCCTCTTTTATAGCATTCAAGCTCTTCGATTTGCTTCATCACCTCTAATTTTGGAGCTCCGGTCATCGAACCCATGGGGAAACAAGCCTTTATCGCCTCAACCGGGTCTGTGTTATCCATCATTTCTCCTTCTACCCTTGATATTAACTGGTGAACGGTATCAAATGTTTGTATATCATATAACTTGCTTACGCGAATAGAGCCCGGTTTTGACACTCTTGATAAATCGTGTCTGACAAGATCCACAATCATCAGATTTTCAGCTTCATTCTTTGCATTTTTCAGCTCATTACGCAATTGTTCATCAGCAGCAGGATCGGCGCTTCTGCCTGATGTTCCTTTAATCGGCTCTGACAATAGATGTCCTCCACTGTTTTTTAAAAACCGTTCAGGTGAAGAACAGCAAATACTGATATCCTCAAGTTTAATAAAACTGCCAAATGGCACAGGGTTCACTATCCTCATTTTTTTATAAAGTTCATAGCTATCACCCAAAAAAGCGGCAGTTAATGGATAGGAATAATTTAGTTCGTAAAAGTCACCTTCTTTAATATGATCTTTAATTTTTCGTACAGCCGCTTTATAATCATCCCTGGAAACCCCGGGCACAACATCACGGACCGTGCAATCGCCGAGTGTTTGCCAATCAAATTTAATATCAATGGCTTGTCCGAATAGTTGCTCAATAGAGCCATTTTCGATTTTGAACAATACCGAGGGCTCCATCATATACAGATCCGGGGCATTGTACAAAGATGTATTGTTGGATGTTAGAGAATCGATGTGATTTTTCATGTCATAACCGATATAACCAAACAACCAGCCCGATTCTTGCCTGAATCTTTTAAAAATATCCCATGGATTGTTTTTGAATAAACTGACCTTTCCATTTTCGCACCATGTTGACTTTTGGTCTTGAATTACCAGCTTTTTTTTGGGAAAAGCTGCGATATACGTGCTGATTGATTCAGGGTGACCCCTCAATTGAGATTCTAATACTATTATATCCCGGGGAAAATCTCCTCCACTGCTATTCTTCAATGAGTAGTAAACAGCGTCTGATAATGGTTGTATGTTTTGGTTACCCATTCGATATCAAATCCGGTTACGATTCAAATTAATGACTTCGAACTTAGCGGTTCGATAGTTAACTTACATCAAAATTTAAAGTTCATGAATTTTTATAAAGCTGCGATACGACCATTTCTGTTTAATTTTTCAGCAGATTATGCGCACGAGGTCACCATTAATGCAGCAAGCTATGCAAGCGGCCAAAAGTGGATAACCGGGGCTGTAAAAACGCTATATCAGAAAACCGATCCCCGGCTACATCAAAAACTCTGGGGATTACATTTTAATAATCCTGTAGGGCTTGCAGCGGGGTTTGACAAGAACGGTACAACTGTCCATTTAATGGAAGCGTTTGGTTTTGGATATTTAGAAATTGGCAGTGTTACTGCTAATGCCAGCACAGGCAATCCCAAACCGAGAAGTTTCAGACTACTGGAAGATCATTCGCTGATAAATCGTCTTGGTCTTAATAATGACGGTGCTAAAACTGTTGTTAAAAGGTTGAGAAGAAGCGACCTGCATATTCCTTTGGGGGTAAATATAGCGAAAACTCACAATCCGGATATCAGCGGAGCTTTGGCTCTTCAGGATTACAACTATAGTTTTAACCAGGCAAAAAAAGTTGCGGATTACATTACCATTAATATTTCTTGTCCCAATACAACCGAAGGAAAAACGTTTGAAGAACCCGAATTACTAAACCGCCTCCTGTCTCATCTTGAGGTGGGTACTGACGCATCTGATCCTCCCGTACTCCTTAAACTCTCTGTTGATCTTGACAAAAATAATCTTGAAGAACTTCTCGATGTGTCTGAACATTTTGCAGTAAGCGGGTATGTGGCCACCAATACATCATCCAAACGTGAAGAGCTTAAAATGGATAAAACGACCCTTGAAAAAATAGGGGGAGGTGGCTTGAGTGGTAAACCCATACGAGAAAAGAGTACTGAGGTAATCAATCAGGTTTACAGTTTTACCAAGGGGGAGAAAACGATAATCGGTGTAGGTGGCATCTTTACTGCCGAAGATGCAATTGAAAAGATTAAAGCCGGGGCAGATTTGATCCAGGTGTATACCGGCATGGTCTATGAAGGTCCCGGAATCGTAAAATCTATCAACTCGGGCATTTTAAAATATCTCGAAGAAAACGATCTGAAGCACGTTTATCAGATACGAAGCTGACATATGTATGTACCTCGCTCATTACCACTACAGCGTTTTTTTAAGAAGTGATGGTATTATCTTGTTTGAAATCTGAATGTATAATTACATTCCACAGCTTCTTCCCCATCGAGAGGCTCAAACTGCAAGTTCGAATCTATAGCATATTCAAAAGCTTCGGGTATACCCGAGCGATCCATTCGGCTAACCTGTTCGTATTCTAAAACTTCACCCTCCGGAGAAATTACCAGGCGATAGGTAAGCTCCCCTTGCATCGACGATCGGGTAGCCCAGGCCGGGTAGGTTACACTCTCCTGAAATGCTTCCACTCCATCAATGATCTGCAAATCCGGGTGCGCTTCATGGCATTCCATCGATACCGGTTCCTCAATTTCAATATCTTCGGCAGGTTCAACGCTTAAACTATCAGAAAGCATTTCCTCTATTGGTTCAGGACGTTCGAGTGCTTGGCGCAATGCCTGAACCCTTGGCATTACTTCGCTCGAAGCATATTGCGTTTCAATAGTTTCAAGCACTGAACGGGTACTATCCCAATAAGTACCTTCAAAAGGGAAGATGGAATAAAAGTCGGGCTCCTGAAGAGTTGAATCAGCAATTTGTCTCCAATAATTAAGTTCAGGTTCAGCAATTGTTGAATCCGTTATTGCCGCAGAAGCTGAATCTTTTTTTGCCTCAAACTCCTGTTGTTTTTCATTCCATTCTTCCATTGTTGCAAACCAATTATAAACCTTGTCAAGAGTATCGGGCGATTCAAAGCGGGCGGCTCTCATATATTCCTTTGCAGCTTCATAAAGCAAGAGAGGGCGCTGTCTTTCAAGTGCGGCAGTGAGTGCCAGTTCATGCAGCTGGCGTGCGTTTTCGGCAGGATTATCACCCGGCCGCTGTTTGATGTTTGTGTAAACATCCTCCACAAATATTTCGTCTGGTGAACTCTCTGTTTCAAGTGGCAGATCGAGTCTTTCGGCTATACGCTTCGCAAATTCAGTATGTGGATGTTCCTCGATCAAACGCCTGCCCCACTTGTACGCTTCATCCATATTGTCGCTGTGTATTTCAATTTCTGCCAAAGAATACAATGAACGTGGAATCAATTCGGAACTGATATTATTTTCTGCTAAACGTTCGTAATAAACTTTAGCGCTATCTGGCATATTAAGCGAGAGAAAAAAGACGTTTCCCAGTGTGTAGTATCGATTTTCAATCCTCGATCTCAAGCTATCTTGTTCTTCCCGTGTCATTGGAATTTCGTTTAAATCCAGAGAAATCTGAATTCCGGTTTCCCGTTCAATAACCTGATCTTCTTCTACAGTTACTTCACCATCTTCAACGGATAGCCGATTCAGGCCGGCTGTTGATATGGAAGCCCGCCTTCGCCAGTTGTCAGCCAGCGGACGATCACCCCAGATTGCCTGAAACTGAATACTGGCATCTGCAAGCATTATCTGATTCCGTATATTAAGAAATCCATATTCAGTTGATTCAGCAGCTTCTGCCGCAGATTCTTCAGCCATTTCTTCTACATTAATTACCTGATCCTCACGTCGCTGGCGTCGTTGCAGTTCCTCCTCTATTTCTTGTTGCTGCTGCCTTTGAATTTCTGCTATCCGGGCTTCAAACGCTTCCGGGTCCAATTGTCCCAGGGTAAGAAGACTATCCATGTGAGCAATCTCATTCGATACCCGGGCATATTCCCCAAACGATTCGGCGAGCGAACTCGCGTCAAAATCTTCGGGCAAAAGGGATCGATCCACACGTTCTTGAGCGGCAGAATCGTAGTATGCTGCTGCCATCTCAAAATCATCCCTGTCAAAACGGTGGATTTCGGCAATGCCATAAAATACCTTTGCACGGGTTAGCGGATCAGGTGTGTTTATTTGATTCCTTAATACCTGATTATATAACTCCAGCGCTTCGTCAGGTTCACCTCTCAACTGAACTGTACGGGCAACTTCATACTGTAGCTCAGTACGTGCTTCCGTATTTTTATCACTCCTTTCCATTCTTCTGTAGAGATCGTACGCGCGGTCGTATTCTCCTATCCGCCGGGCCACTTCTGCTTCTTTCCGGTTTGCATTAAACAATAAATCATAAGATGATATAGAACGGTGGACACTGTTATACGCAACGCGTGCTTCTTCATATTCTTCAAGCCTTTCGAGAATTTGGCCATGTAAAAAATGGGCGCGCGATTCGGTTTCACGGTCATTTATACCGGCAATATTTTCATGCAGAAGCTCACTCGCAACAGACCAGTTTTCCACCTCCACGTACAACTGTGCGAGCATCACCCGCACCTTAGACAGCATTGCCGGATCCCAATTCTCAATGATGTCAATTTCATTTTCCAGGAAACGAATTCCTTCATTATGATTCCCCATTTGATGGTAAACTCTTCCCTGCCAGAACACCGCTTCCTGCTCGGTTTCCCCGGTAGTAAGTGCCTGAAGTTCCTGGAATTTTTCCAAAGCAGCAAAAAATTCAGATCTGTAGAAATAAGATTTACCTATAATAGCTATGGCTGGCTCTACATATCTTGATTCAGGATGATCGCGAAGAATTGATGCTCCTGTTTCTATAGCTAACTGGAAATCCTGGCGTCCGGCATTCGTAGGAGGAAGAAAAACCTGTATAGGCTGCTGAGGATTCACATCAGGAGTCTGGCGTTCGTTTTGTTCGAGGCCGTCCATGAAGTGTTGCTGAGTGTTATAATATGTATTGAAGTAAGCATTAAAGTTTCGCCATGGCTGCTCAAGGGGTGTACCGCAACTTACGAGGAAAAGGGCGACTATTGCTATTTGAAACGACTTTTTCACTATGGGCTTAACGCTCTGTGTCTTCCTGAATTGTACTGACTTTTATCATATTTGTACGCCCTCGTTTTGCAAGGGGCATGCCGGTAGCAATAATCACTCTGTCAAATTTATCAACAAGTCCGTTTGTTTCCAGATAGTCTTCCATCAGCTTAACGCTGCTGTCCGTATCAAAAAGTTCTTTCAGCCTAACCGACTCCACGCCCCACACAAGGTTTAGCTGCCTGCGAACAATTCGGCTTTCAGTAAATGCTATGATTGGTACTTTAGGTCGGAATTTGGCTATACGCCTTGCCGTATTTCCAGAATGAGTTAAGGTACTAATTGCTTTGGCCTCTACATGTTCTGCAATCGTTACGCAAGAATAGGCCAGTGATTCAACGATCTGCTTTTCTTTCCATTCTGGTTTGCGATATTTCAGGCTGTAATATAGATCAACTGAACTATCCTCAACCGATCGTATAATTTTATCCATAGCCTGGACAGATTCAATGGGATACTTACCGGCTGCTGTTTCTCCGGAAAGCATCACGGCATCGGTTCCATCCATAACGGCGTTTGCCACATCAGAGCTTTCAGCTCTTGTAGCCCTTGGATTCACGATCATTGAATCAAGCATTTGTGTGGCTGTAATGACAGGCTTACCGGCCGTTCTACACCGGTCAATTATAGTTTTCTGAACCATAGGCACTTTTTCGCTGGGTATTTCTATTCCAAGATCTCCCCTGGCTACCATTAGGCCATCCGCCTCCTCTATGATCTCATCGATTGCTTCAACAGCTTCAGGTTTTTCAATTTTTGCAATAATAGATGCGTTGCTGTCTGCAGCACGAATTCTTGAAATAACATCCTGCACATCTTTCGCTGAGCGTACAAAAGACATTGCTACAAAATCCACACCCACTTTTAGCCCAAATTCCAGGTCTTCTATGTCTTTTTCGGTAAGTGAAGACATTGAAATATTTACATCAGGCAGATTTACTCCCTTGCGTGATTTAAGTACACCGCCTACTATCACTTTTGCCATAAGAGAGTGCTCATTTTTTTTTACGATTCTTAGCTCCAGCAGGCCATCATCGATCAAAATTTGATTGCCTTCACTCGCATCTTCAATCAGATGGGGATAATCTATTGGCACCAGCATGGAGGTTCCTTCAAGATCTTTGGGGGTGATTTCTATAATCTCTCCCGGGGTAATCAATTGCTTGCCGTCTTTCATCTTGCCTACCCTTATTTTTGGACCTTGTAAATCCATTAATACCGGTAAGGAATACTGATGTTTCTTTGCAACTTCCCGTACAAAACCTATGGTTTGTTTATGCCCCTCATGTGTACCATGAGAAAAATTTATCCTTACCACATTCATGCCCGCCCTATAGAGTTTCTCAATATCCTCAAACGTGTTCGAACTTGGGCCTAGCGTACATACAATTTTTGTTCTTCGAGAACCTGAAAGCATAGATATGAAATTGTAATTGAAAATTTATCGATTGGGAAAATATAAGCAATAATACCCTGTCAGGAAGGTATTTTATAAAGCATATATGAGAACATGTTTCTCAACGTTAAAGAATGAATATTTTGGAGAAGTTTTCATAAAAGTATTTTCTGTAAGGTTTCCAATGATCTATTCGTTTCAAGATTGATTTCATTATCCATTTATATATGATTATTGCCGTTACATTAACTTTCAGAAGTAAAAAAAATCAAAAACTTTTATTCGGCTTGCAACTTTTATGAATTCAGAGGAAAATGTTTGTGTTAAATCAACTACAGTTAAATAAAATGACTTGTTTTCGTAATTTTTTATTTGTTAAATGAATTATGGCAGATGGAATAAAAGTACATATTAAACTCTTATTGATATTGACTGGTTTATTGCTTTTTCTTGGGTGCGCTCGGTCGATGAACCCCGATATAGAGAGAGGCAGCATGTTCCAGTTTCAGGATGGATATCCTGAAGTACGCATGTCGGCAATCGGCTTGCTTGATGAAGATGATAACCCTTTTATCAGCGTAAGCACTGAAATTGTTTATGGAAGTCTCATATATAGAACCGTGGAAGAGAAGACTTTTGCCCAGATTGCGGTTGAAATAAGAATTAATCAGAAGGGAGGTAACTTTTCTGAATCATCCCGGGATCAGTTTGAAGTAGTTTCGGAAGATGCCGGAGACTACATGAACCAGGAGGTCTTTAGTTTTGACAAGGACCTGGATGTACAGCCAGGTGCTTACGAAATTGAAGTATCAGTAACTGACGAAAATTCTGGTAAAACCGTCGTCAGGACAACCGAAACATTAATTCCTGATCCTGATCACCCGGTAACCAATCTTACGTCAATTAGATTAATGGGAAAAATCAATGAGGACGCACGCGATTTCAACCCGATTACTACTTATGATGTACCTTCACGGATTGACAGTTTAAAATTCCAATTCCAAGTCACGAATAACGATGTGGAGGACCCGCTGACGGTTAGTGCTTCACTAAATAAATTTGATGCAGATACAACTGCTGCCCGCAGGTTAAGCTATAATAATTATTCCACATCCTCCATTCAATACCGCGGAATTGATGTACGAAATCCGGAAGAGATAGATAGTAACGTTAGGGTACTTGAGCAGGCGGGAAGTGTACTCATTGAATTTAAATATCCATTATTAGGCCGTGGAAATTACCGGTTTGAAGTTGAAACGACGAATCAGAATGGTGAGTCAATTTACAGGGCGAGAGATTTTGCAATAAAAGGTATGAACTATCCGGCTGTTGCATCCTCGCGGGAAATGGCAAACCCATTAATCTACCTGATGGACGAAGGAAGACATGAGGAGATGATGAAGATTGAAGATCCCGATTCACTTAAAGAAGCTGTGGATCGTTTTTGGCTTTCCAATGTAGGAAGTCAGAGCCGGGCCCGGTCTGTAATCAATCTCTACTACGAGCGGGTTGAACAGGCTAACAAACAATTTTCGAATTTCAAAGAAGGCTGGAAAACAGATATGGGTATGATTTACATTTTGTTTGGCCCCCCATGGTATGTAGACCGATCATTAAACAAAATGCAGTGGTCCTACTCTTACGACAGACGTGACCCGCGAAGAAATTTTTACTTTGAAAGAAATCGAAATCCAAACGAATACTATCCTTTTAATCATTACATCGTAGAAAGAAGCCAAAACTATTTTAATTTAGTCTATCAGCAGACGGAATTGTGGAGAAGCGGCCGGAT
>CAYOLE010000066.1:0-14714 GCA_964404705.1 uncultured Rhodohalobacter sp.
CAACAGTAGTGTTGTACTAATGGGATGCTGATAAATATAGATCGGGCTGATTTGTGCTGATGAATAATAGAGGTAGCAAAGGGTCCGATAATACTCACCCAATTTTGCAGGTGTCTTATTTTCTTATAAATATGGATAGTCAGGTTCTTAAATTCCATTCCGATCAATATCCAATAAACAAATTTGCCATGATCCACAATAATACATCCTCTATTCAGACCGGTAGAAAAATGCTATAAAAAAGAATGTATATCGGGAAATAGAATGTCTATTATTGGGGTTATCTATTATATCGACTGGGAAAAACTATAAGATTATGAAATTCAAATTTATCATCCTTATCCTAATCGCGGTAATAATTACCGCCTGCGGAAATCCTGAGCGAGAACTGGGTCCTGCTCCGGTCTCTGATAATTACGAACAGGAAGTTCAGGAGTGGATCGATGATCGCATTGAAACGTTGAAAGAACCCACCGGCTGGCTGCGGCTTGCCGGCATGTTTGTGCTCGAAGAGGGAGAAAATCGATTTGGCAGCGGCAGTGATCAGGATATACAGTTTCCCGAGGGTACTATTCCGAATTATGCCGGTACATTTGTGCTTGAGGATGGGATTGTAGAGATGATTACAGCTGATGGTGTAGAAATAACATCGGCCGGAGAAAATGTTGACCAAATGACGATCTATGATGGTGATGAAGCTCCGGAAATCAGCCATGGGTCGCTTGTCTGGCATGTTATTCAACGCCAGGACCTGATAGCAATACGGCTTTATAATACTGAGAATCAAAAAGCGGATCGGTTTGATGGATTTGGCCGTTATCCCATCAAATCGGAATGGAATCTAAAAGCACGGTTTGATGCCCATCCGGCCGGTACTACGATTCCCGTAGCGAATGTGCTTGGCCAGACCGATGATGTTGGAAATCCTGGTTCACTCATTTTTGAAAAAGATGAAGAAACTTACACGCTTGAAGCCCTGGATAGTTCCAGCGGTCGGCTTTTCCTCATCGTGGGCGACAAAACCAATCAAACCGAAACATACCAGGCCGGCCGATTTATGTACGTTGATTATCCCGATGAAAACGGATACACCACAATAGACTTCAATAAAATTTACAACCCGCCCTGCGCGTATAACCTGTATACAACCTGTCAGCTTCCTCCACCTTCCAATCGCCTCGATCTGTCGATTACAGCTGGGGAAATTCGTCCTGAAGGCTGGGAAGGTCTTTAAGTACTAATTCCATGAAAAATCAATTTTTGTTTCTCTCCATTTTCACGTTTTTGCTTGTTTTATCTGGTTGTAATGAGTACGAACTTGGAACTGAGCCGTTACCCGAGAATTATGAACAATCCATTCGTGAATGGCAGGAATACCGGATTGGAGTATTGACTGATACTACCGGTTGGCTTCGCCTTAAAGATCTTGTTTGGCTTCAGGAAGGAGAGAATAGTTTTGGATCGGGAGACGACCAGGATGTTAGGTTTCCCGAAGGTTCCATTGCCGAACACGCTGGCATTTTTATACTGCATGACAATGGCGAGGTGGTTATGAAAGCAGAAAATGGAGTAGATATCCGGCACAAAGGGGAACCGGTAGATGAGTTTAAAATACTGGATAATGAGAGTGATGAGCGCCTTCATGCTACACATGGGGATTTAACCTGGTTTATCGACAGTCGCGGAGACCAGCGGGGTGTGAAAATTTTTAGTATGGATACGCCGAAAGCAGATAATTTTGCCGGTTTCCCGGCTTATGGGCTGCAAGAAGAATGGCATCTGAAAGGCCGGTTTGTGCATCATGAAGAAGAGAATGAAATTGAAATTATAAATGTGCTTGGCGAAACCATAGACCGTAAATCACCAGGCAAAGTGGAGTTCAGAATAGGTGATGAATTATATTCCCTTGACGCGTTTGAATCCTCAAGCGGTCTTTTCCTGATGTTTACTGATGAAACCAATCAAACCGAGACCTACCAGGCCGGGCGCTATATGATAATTGATTTTCCTGATGATGATGGTTTCACCACTATCGATTTCAACAAAGCCTACAATCCGCCCTGTGCTTTTAGTATGTTCACAACCTGTCAGCTGCCACCTCCACAAAACCGCCTTGATGTGGCTATTCCTGCCGGGGAAAAACGGCCTGTGGATTTTGAAGGGAGATAAATCTGAGCCGGGTTGGAGACATACTTTTGGTATATAAAAATTCCGGTTATGGCTAAATAGCCCCTTTCGTCTGGAAGAGGGGGGATGACCTGCTGCGGAGAATATGGTTGGTACTCAATGAATTTAATTGTAACGACATCAGCTAAAACCCTACCATGAAACAGATATCTTTTAATGATTTTCAAAAGGTGGAACTTCGCAAAGGAACAATCAAAGAGGTAGAGGCATTTCCCCAAGCCCGAACTCCTGCCTATATTCTCACCGTGGATTTTGGAGAGATGATCGGGGTGAAGAGGTCAAGTGCCCAGATTACTGATCTATATTCTCCTGAGGATTTGATGGGTAAAGAGGTGATTGCAGTGGTTAATTTTCCTCCCAAACAGATCGGTCCGATGATGTCGGAATGCTTGGTTACCGGGTTCTATAAAGAGGATGGTTCTGTAGTGCTGGCAGTACCAGACGCAGACATTAAAGATGGGGCGAAGCTGGGGTAAGGCGAAAATTCATCGTTGATTAAGAATAACATTTTCGCTGAGCCTGCAGCATTTTCCGGTTTACATTTGGAGAACGACGATTCCACCTCATGAAGTCAACCGCCATTCAACTTACTTATTTTTTCTGAATGTTCGGTGGCATGATTTAGTTGTAGAGAGTATAAACTTTGAATTATAAATCAACAGAGATATGTGCGCACAAGAGGAAAAATTCAGAACTCATCTGTCAGATAGTGAGCTTAATCACTTTAAAGAGAAACTCACTGAACAGAAGAAGGAGACCGAAGAAGAGATTGAAAATCTGAAATCGTCTGCTGAATCGATTGATGCCAATGCTGACGACCGTCAATCCGGTGTTGATCATCATCCCGGTGACGTGGCATCCGAAGACCAGATGAAGAAAACAACGTACGAGCTACTCGAAAATCAGCGTGAAAAGCTTAAACTGATTGATGCAGCGCTGGAAAGAATTGAATCTGGCACCTATGGCATATGCACCGCTACAGGTAAACCAATCCAAAAAGAGAGGCTTGAAGCAATTCCCTATGCTATGCATGCCATTGAAGCAAAAGAAGGTGATTAAAGAGCAGGCTAAGCAGCAGAAAAATATTCGTTATAAAAGCATCCACTGTGCATTATGAGCCAAACGCAGACCAAAGAACGGCTTGAAAACCTAATTAAATCGATTGAAACATTCAATGAGGGACAGACCGAGTTTCTGCAGGTGGTTCGGGAAGTTTATAGTTCACTTGAAAGAGTGCTGGAAGAAAATCCGGAATGTTTTGATAAAAAAATCCTGGAACGGATCAGCGAGCCGGAACGGCAGATAATGTTTCGCGTTCCCTGGCAGGACGATGCAGGTGAAGTTCAAGTTAACCGCGGATATCGTGTAGAATTCAACAGCGCACTTGGCCCCTACAAAGGCGGTCTTCGGTTCCATCCCTCTGTAAATCTCAGTATCATCAAATTTTTAGGTTTTGAGCAGATATTTAAAAATGCACTTACCGGGAAACCTATCGGCGGCGGAAAGGGAGGAGCTGATTTTAATCCGCACGGCCGTTCTGATGATGAAATTATGCGATTTTGCCAAAGTTTTATGACTGAACTTTACAGGTATCTGGGAGAGAACCGGGATATACCTGCGGGTGATATTGGTGTAGGTACGAGAGAGATAGGTTACTTGTTTGGCCAATACAAGCGAATAGCCAATAAATATGAATCGGGTATGATTACAGGCAAAGATCCAGAGTGGGGTGGAACACTGGTTCGAAGTGAGGCTACCGGATACGGGTTAGTCTATTTTGTGCGTGAAATGCTTGCTGAGAACGAGAATGGAATTGATGGCAAGATATTTCTGGTATCCGGCTCCGGAAATGTGGCCACGTACGCTATTGAAAAAATTGAAGAGCTGGGAGGAACCGTGGTTGCCTGTTCCGATTCTGATGGATTTGTATACGATAAAAATGGAATAGACCTGAAATTGCTGAAACAAATTAAACAAGTGGAGCGTGGAAGGATTCATGAATATGCTGATCGCAGGGATGATGCCATATTTCATGATGACAAATCAATCTGGAGCCTGGAATGTGATGTTGCGCTTCCCTGCGCCACTCAGAATGAGCTGAAAAAAGAGCATGCTCAAATGCTTGTAAAAAACGGCTGCAAGATTATAGCAGAGGGCGCAAATATGCCGGTAACACTCGACGCAATTGAAATTCTTCGTGAAGCTGATGTGCTATTTGGTCCCGGTAAAGCAGCTAACGCCGGGGGAGTTGCGGTATCCGCCCTGGAGATGCATCAAAACGCCAGCCGGGATACGCTTACATTTAAAGAGACCGACAAGCGCCTTCAGGAGATAATGAAACGTATCTATAAAACCTGCAGTGAAACGGCTGAAGAGTACGGTACACCGGGTAATTATATTCATGGAGCCAACATCGCCGGATTCAAAAAGGTATCACGCTCCATGCTGGCTCTTGGTATAATTTGATTCCACCTGATGAAGGATAATTATATTGGTATCCCCTGAGCACACTATCGGTTATGGTTGAATGGCTAAAAATACATGTTGCAACAGGTAAAGCTCGAAACATCAATAAATCTCATCTTTAATTGGTCATTTTGCTGACATTTGATTTGGAAATCAGGAGAATCTTAGATAACCTGATTTAGGTAGCCATAAATTGTACTGCCATGAAGTATCTCAATGAATATCTTTTTCTTTTCCTTTTACTGCTGTATATAGCAGGTTGCGCAACCGTTCAACCTCAGCCCGCAAACACTTTATTCAGTTTTGAATTCGAAAATTCGACCTACGAAATTTTTGGAGTCACTTCCGAGGAAGGGGAAAGTGTAAATTTTTTAGTTTATCGGGAGGATGACAACACCATATTCAGAGTGATCGATTACAATCAGGATGGCGTACTCGATCGTGTTATCACCGGATCGGTAGACCTGACAGATGCCAATAATATTTATCAGGAGGGAATACGACAGGCCAGGGAGCAGGATCGCTTCAGGGAAATCGAAAAAGCGCGTGAATTTGAAATGTTACATAATGATTACCGACTGGTTGTCCAATCATTACTTGAGGACAAACAAAGCTACCAAAACCGCTTTATCATCTATAGTTCAGATTGGATTGTTTTGGGTATTTACTGGGATGATGAAAGTGATGGCATTCTTACCAGAACGGAAAAAGGGGAGATAGAATTAAGTGACGCTCAGACTCTGTACGAGTTGATATTACAGCGCGCATCAGAGGAAAACAGAATTGAGGATAGTGCTGATGAACGATTTATCTTAACAAAAGATGAACCTGTAGAAGAAATTCGGAATACTGAATTATCATATCATTTACCTTACTAATGAATCCACAGTTATTACTATTCACTTTACTGTATTTTCTTTATTGACAAAGAGATTGGTTTCGTTTTAAATGACGAGCTTTGATCCATCATTTTGATATGCCGGACCTTTTATTACTGAGAGTATTTCTCACCTGGTAGTTCGCACTAAGAAGGTGTGAAATTGACATATTATCCATTGCATACACAACATTGTTCATTTTAATTAATTTGATTCTCTGTTCGGTATTCCTGTTCCGTTTATTATATTAACGCGGGTCTGCACGGGGATTAATTATGAGTCATACAATGATCGTGGAGATGTTTTTACAATAAAAAATTAACAGGCTATATCTTGCATGAAAATTGTATCATTTGGTTGTTACTCGATTTTTTTAATTATTTTTATTCTGAGTTGTAGCAGGGAAGAACCAGCTCCCCCACCCGAAACAGAATCAGTGAGTCTCAACGAAATGCTGTTGAAAGCTCCCATAAGCTGGATTGATCTTAATGAAGCAGATATTGACTCACTGTTGATTCCCGAAAACAAAATTTATACTGAGCATTTCTCTGAGGATTCTTCACTTAGTATCAGCAATCCCGCAATGGTGAAAGTATTTGGGGATCACCTGATTGTACTGCAGTATTCATCTCCTGATGTGATCGTAATGGATAAAGATGGAACGCCTGTTCAAAAAATTAACGGCGAATTTCAGCGTCCGACTTCAATAATGAGTGATGATCAGGATCTCTACATCTATGATGATGATCTGAAGCAAATCTATATATATAATTCAGAGTATGAACATCAATCCACGCTTCCACTGAGAAAATCCTATTATGCTCAGGGAAGTGTACTGATGAATCAGAATCATATTGCTTACCAGCACGATGAAGCGTCAGGTTTTAGGGTGTCGGAGACAGATCGAAAACTACTTTCAGTTGCTTCAAAAGATCAACCCGATTCAACCCTTTTTGAAGCCATTCCGCGAATTGTACCTTCCGGCAAACAACCTGGTGGATTTAACAACCTGCTGTTTTCGATGAACAATAAGAATGAAATTGCCGCCGCTTACCCGGCATTACCTTACCTGTTTGTGTATCGGGATTTCGAGCTTCAGCAAAATATCGTATTAGAAGCAGATCACTATGAAACCATTGAAAATCCATCGTTAAGTCCGTTTGAACCTGTCTTTGGTGAAGCCGTACAAGTCAACAGCCTGATGAATCACCTCCATTTGATGAATAGCGGGGATATACTTTTATTCAGTTTTGAAATGCTTCATCATCTGAAGAATAACCCGGATAACGGGTATGATCATCTTCGCAGTTATGCATTGTTTCGCGGAGATACGGGAGAACAAATTCAGTCGGTTAGCAGCATGGACTCTTTTCCTGATGATCCCAATCGATTCTATGCTACCGGCATGAATATTCTTTTTGAACTAACCTTACCTGAATAAATTCAGACCGAATTTCTACGTACAGCTGCGGATATTGAATCTCCGTTTTCTATTTCTCTTTCTCTTTCTCTGGGCAAATGTCTGGTCTGTTGACAAAATCAGCCCGTGAATACTTACACTTTTTTGAAAACCACAATGCCATTATGGCCGCCAAAACCAAAGGTGTTGCTCATTACTACATTAACCTCTTTCCCGATTGAATCACCAAATACAATATTCAGGTGTTCGGGCACTTCAGGATCACGGTTTTCGGTATTAATGGTTCCTGGAATCACGCCATCTGTTATTGCTTTAATTGAGGCGATCGCTTCTGCCGCACCAGCTGCACCCATCATGTGGCCTGTGACAGATTTCGTGGAGGTTATGTATAGATGGTCCGGTGCGTCGCCATATACTTTTTGAATTGCATTGATCTCGCTGATATCGCCAACAGGTGTGGAGGTAGCATGCATATTCAGATGATCTACATCCTCTGGGTTCAGTTCTCCATCTTTTAATGCGCGCCTCATTCCCTCTGCCGCACCGAGCCCCTCAGGATGGGTGGCGGTAATATGATAGGCATCGGCCGTCATCGCTGCCCCGGCTACCTCTGCGTAAATAGTGGCTCCCCGAGCTTTTGCATGTTCATATTCTTCAAGAATCAGCGTACAAGCTCCTTCGCCCATTACAAATCCATCGCGATCTACATCAAATGGTCGTGATGCTGTTTCCGGGTCATCGTTACGGGTACTCATCGCCTTCATGGCAGAAAATCCTCCAAATGATGCTTCCGTAATCGGTGCTTCCGAACCGCCTGTGATAATTACGTTGGCTTTGCCCCATCGGATGTAATTAAACGCATCCATTATGGCTGTATTTGAGGTGGCGCAGGCAGAAACAGTGGTGTAGTTGACTCCCATCAGGTTGTATTTCATGGAAATCATACCTGCTGCCATATTCATTATCAGCCTGGGCACAAAAAAGGGACTAAAGCGGGGATTAAAATCATTATCCACATAATTTCGGACCTCTTCTTCGAATGTAAGCATTCCTCCCTGCCCGGTTCCCCATATCACACCTGTATCAAAAGGATCCATTTTATCGAACTGGAGGCCTGAATCTTCTACAGCCTCCTGAGTTGACACGAGCGCATACTGGCTGAACGGATCGGTTCTTTTAATCTCATTGCGATCCAGGTGTTCTTTGGGATCATAGTCTTTGAGTTCAGCAGCAAAATGTGTACGAAACAGCGACGGGTCAAATTTTGTGATTGGAGCAGCGCCACTTTTCCCCTCTTTTATTGAATTCCAAAAATCCGATACATTATTTCCTACAGGCGTGAGCGCTCCAAGTCCGGTTACAACAACTCTTTTCATTTTAGAAGTGTAAATTTCTTATTTAACATTTATGCAGTTAGTCTAAAAGATAAGGCAGAACTTAATGGTATTAAAATGGTAATAGTTATGATTAGGAGGGGGATAAGGCTCATCAAGATTTAAAAAGGTGTAATCTCCGCTCACATTTGCCAGATAATCAGTAGATGCCACAACTCCGCAAACTCTGCACTGGTTCCAAGGTAATCTGCTTCAAACGCGAAAATTGTGACATCAGGATCAGCTGGCACGGAGTCGGAATTCACCACGCGCCACAAAATCAAACCAACAATTAAATAACGCAATAGCAGTCAGAAGATATGGAATCGTTTTTCTGATCTATTGAATCAAAAGATTCTATATTTTTCTATTTCTGATAAATTCCTGGCGACCCTTTTTATCTTGCCCTGCTCATCAAAATACCTACTATCATTACTAATGCTGAAACAAGAATTGGAACCCAGTCACCGGTACTAACCGCTACATCGGCTCCAAGAACTTCAAACGATTCAGAATCCTGCATATATTCTATTGTGAAATAGATCACGCCTATTAAACCACCTACAGTCAGTATATATCCCAGTGTTTTTTGCATAATGAATAATTTTTTTCAGGTTTAACAAATTATAAGTGATTCAATCGTAAGAAGTTTAATATTATTCCATAAACTGTAAAGTATGTAAGAATTGGTTAAACATTTATACATCTCCATGCCATTATCATAGAAAGTTTTCAGAACTTAAAAGTAGTTTCGTTTTTTTTTGCTGACATTCAGGAATAACACTAATCCAATTTCTAAGCCCCGGCCTTCCTACATTAAGATCCAAATTTGGATGATAATGGATAGACCATATACATCACTTTCTCTTTTCGTAACTTTTGGAGCATTTTTAAAACAATGTTTTATCAGCTCTTTTATATCCTAATACTCATCAATTTAACAGTTAATGTTTTTACTAAATCGTTTAACCCATTTTATAGTTTTTTTTATTCCTTTACTATTTACCTGTGCCGTACTTCAGGCTCAGGTATTAAATGTTGAAAGTTTTCGTACGCAAGCCGATATAGACACTACTGCAGACTGGAACGGCGAAACTGTGTTTGATGTAAGTCTTAGCAAATTTAATGAACGCGTATTTAAATTAGGCAACGAAACCAATGCAGCATACTTTACCGGCCGGCATCGCTATCTGTTTTTA
This sequence comes from uncultured Rhodohalobacter sp., assembly GCA_964404705.1. Lineage (GTDB taxonomy): Bacteria > Bacteroidota > Rhodothermia > Balneolales > Balneolaceae > SW132. The sequence continues at coordinate 9,524 of CAYOLE010000066.1, forward strand.
ACCAGTGTTGAATTAATCAATGTGGATGGAGCAAGCGTTATTAGTAACGGGTATTTTCATCTTCGCGGAACATTCAATGAACAGCGAAGTCTTTCGCCTGAAATTTTTTCGCAGTTTCAATACAATGAAAATCTGGGGTTGAAAGAGCGTTTTCTGGCGGGAACAGCACTGCGATATCGTTTCTTAGATCGGCCGGACATTCGTGGCAATGTGGTTACCGGAGCCATGTTTGAACATGAAATATGGGGCTTATCAGAAGAACAAAGTGTGGAAAATAAATTCATAAAATCTACTTCAAATATAGCCATCCGCGGGCAGTTGTCTCCCACCACCCAGTTGCTTGTAATAGGCTATTACCAGGCCCGGCCGGATCAGTTCTTCAAACCCCGCATTACTTCAGAAAATCAGCTTAATATGTTAATATCCCGTCATCTTACGTTTCGGGTGCGTTTTACGCTTACTTACGACGTGGACCCGATCATCGACACTCCCAATCTAACATACACACTTCGAAATGGTCTGATTATTTCGTTTTAGGACATGTCAATCAATCAAAATCCCCGCCGTAGCGTCATTGATCACCCACTTTATGGAAAAGAATTAACCTGAGCGATTAGAAGAACCAGAGATACATTAAAAAAGCAGAACCCGGTTAAATTTAGAAATCATAGCACTGGTTGTAGAAGTTTACATTTAAATACAGTATGCTTTTTGAGCGGGAAATTGCCTCCCAAATGATTTTACTAAAATTGCAATTCCTGCGTAATTTTTGGATTTCGATTTCAAAACAAAGATTTACTAAATTCACTCTATATCATCCAAATCACCAATGAAAAACGTTGCCTTTTTCCTGCTTACCTTTCTGGCAACAGCTCTTGTCGTGGTTGTGCTCACCATGCCATTTAGTCCTTTACCACCGATAGGCAAATTTTTCCATCCTACAGAAGGGTTTTGGGCTAATGCAGAAAAACGGAGTGTAACAGGAGATCAGCAGCTGAATCTCGACGGTCTCAACAATCGCGTGGATGTTTATTTTGATGAGCGCAGCGTACCCCACATTTTTGCACAAAATGATGAAGATCTATATTTCTCCCAGGGATATATAACGGCTCGTGATCGCCTCTTTCAGATGGAGATGCAAATCAGGGCAGCAGGAGGACGTCTCTCCGAATGGCTCGGCCCCGATTTGATTGAATATGATTTAAATCAGCGCCGGCTTGGAATGATGTATGGGGCCGAACAATCTCTTAAAAGATTGAGGGAAGACGATACGATTACACGTGCCGTTGAATCGTATGCAAATGGAGTAAATGCTTATATCGAAACATTGAGATATGAAACATTTCCACTTGAATACAAAATCCTGAATATTAAGCCGGAAAAATGGGAGCCAATAAACACGGCTTTGCTTTTAAAATATATGACTCAAATGCTTGCCGGACGATCAGCTGATGTTCGTACAAGTAATACTATGGCGCGGTTTGGAGAAGAATTTGTAAATCGGTTTATGAGTGCGCGCTCAAACCTGATGGTGCCAATCATACCTCCGGAAACTGAATGGGATTTTGAGCCTGATATTCCGTCTTCACCGGATACACTTTTTATGCCATCCTTTACAAAAGACATAGAACCCTGGCAACCCGACCCGCTCAATGGCAGTAATAACTGGGTGGTTGACGGATCGAAAACTGAGGGCGGATATCCCATACTTTCAAATGATATGCATTTGAATATGAGCATGCCCTCCATATGGTATGAGATTCAGCTTCATACACCAGAATCAAATGTTTATGGTGTAAGCCTGCAGGGCACACCTACCGTAATTGTTGGATTCAACGAGAATATTGCCTGGGGTTCTACCAATACCGGTGCAGATGTCAAGGACTGGTATGAAATTACCTTCAGGAATGAAAACCGTGAGGAGTACCTGCACGATGGAAAGTGGCTGCCGGTAACACAGCGAATTGAAACCATACAGGTGAAAGGTGGTGAGGCGATCAACGATACGCTTTTGTTTACACATCACGGACCTGTTTACGAAACAAAAAGAGAGACACCGGTTAGCGAGGTAAGGCAGCGTGATCACGCTCAGCGGTGGATTGGCCATGATGAGTCCCACGAACTTTTAACTTTTTACCGGTTGAACAGGGCTGAAAATTATGATGATTTTCGTGAGGCTTTTTCAACTTTTAAAGCCCCTGCCCAAAATATGAATTTTGCGGATATTGGAGGAAATATAGCGATGCAAACAGGCGGCCTTTTTCCCTTAAAATGGCAATTTCAGGGCAGAACGGTTAGTGATGGCTCGGATTCCCGCTACGACTGGAATGATTTTATACCCTATGAACAGAATCCATATTCACTGAATCCGCAACGTGGTTTTTTGAGTGCAGCAAATCAATTTCCCGCGGCCGAAGACTATCCTCATTATTTGGGGGAAGCATTTGCACCGTATGAACGCGGCCGGAGAATTAATGATCTTTTGAGTGAGATGGATGAGATTGTGGCCGATGATTTTAAAGAGATGCAGATGGACAACTTCAATTATCACGCATTCACGCTTCTTCCCGTCTTGCTTAAAGTAATTGATGAATCAGAGCTGAACCCTATTGAACAAGAACTTTTGATTGGGCTTCGAAACTGGAATTTTTCCAGTGAAGGAGAATTAATTGAGCCTGCTGTTTTCAGGCAATGGTGGACAGAACTGTATTATTCAATTTGGAATAACAAATTTGAAAATGAATACGCGATGCGCCAGCCTTCCCGTGAGCTTACTGTTGAGCTTATTGTAAACAATCCTGACTCCCCCTGGTTTGATAATGTACATACAAATAGTGTCGAGGGGCTACCGGATCTTGTAACTTCATCATTCAAATCAGCCGTAGAAAATTTGACTGATCTGTATGGCGAACCAAATGAAAAATGGAAATGGGGGCATATCAACAATACTGACCTGAACCATATTGGGCAGATACCGGGGCTGGGAGTATCCAGTCTGTTTACAGACGGTGGCGAAGAATCGATCAACGCAATCAGGGGCAGTCACGGACCCTCGTGGCGAATGGTGGTGGAGCTGGATCCTGGAGGGGTTCGTGGATATGGTGTTTATCCGGGTGGACAAAGCGGAAACCCGGGATCCAGAACTTACTCCGAATTTGTGGAAACCTGGCGAACCGGCCAGATGTATGAATTGTTATTCCTAAAAGAGAAACCGGATCAGCCTGATAATTTCCCGCTGATTATTAGGTTAGAGTAAAATATTCCCAATTGTAATAAATGTCTGAATCCACATTTAAAGTACCCCCCAGTACAACCAACCCTTCGGGAGAAGAACGTACTGTAGGATATGAGTTTGAGTTTACAGGTGTGGAAATGGAGAATGTGGCAAGCATAATTCAATTACTGTATGGTGGAATTATTAAAAAATTAAGTACCTATAAATTTAAGATTCAGGACACCCGTCTTGGAAGTTTTAAGATTGAATTGGACGCCCAGGTATTGAGCGAAAAAAAATATGAGAAAACATTACGAACAATCGGTATTGATATTAGCATGTTTAAGAACATTGAATCGATTGAGGGAAAATTAAAAGATATTGCTTCATCTGTAGTGCCGTTCGAAATTACCACCCCGCCCATTCGACTTTCCCAAATGGAAGAACTGAACAGCCTATTGGAAGAGCTGCGCATCTGGAAAGTAAAAGGGACCGGAAGTTCAATCTTTTATGCGTTTGGTCTGCATATTAATCCCGAAATTCCCGATCGGTCAACAGAAAGTTTACTTAATCATTTGAGAGCTTTTGTTCTGCTCGATCCATGGATCAGGAGTGATGCGAAAATAGATATAAGCCGGAGAGTAACTCCATACATTAAGGAGTTTAAGGAGGATTACAAGCACCTGTTGTTAAGACCGGATTATCATCCATCTTTAGAGAAGCTGATCAGTGATTATTTTGTATATGATAACTCCCGTAACAGACCGCTGGATTTGCAGCCACTGTTTATGTTTTTAAATAAAGATTACACTGAACCTTTTTTAGAGGATACTCTCACACATGCACGGCCTACGTATCATTACAGGTTGCCCAACTGTTCTATTGAAAATGAGGAGTGGACACTGGCAAGTGAGTGGAACCGGTGGGTGCTTGTAGAGAAACTGGCTGATGATGAACGAACCCTGCGGCAATACGGAAATGCCTATCTGAAGATGAAGAAAAAATCGGGTATTGGCTTTGAATCTAAATGGATAAAACTGATGAATCGGTGGGCTCAGAATGTTGTTTAACAGACCGGTAATAGGTGTTACAGGGCCAAAAGAAGGAGGAACTGGTGCCTGGTTATTTACTGCATTATCTGTACGTCTTGCTGGAGGCAAGCCTGTTCGGGTCACTGTTAAATCTCCGAAAAAAATGAAAAATTTTGATGGTTTAATTATCGGAGGCGGAGCAGATGTGGAGCCCCTGCGCTATGGCCAGGAACGAATAGAAAAAACCATACTTGCCAAAAACAGCCGTTCGATATTTGAATGGATATTGTCAATCCTTTTCTTTCCAGTCTACTGGCTTGCACGCTATTTTCAGCACACAAAAGCTTCACCAATCGATACAGACAGGGATAAACTTGAGTTAACCCTTTTGCACGATGCACTTGCGCAAAACAAGCCGGTGCTGGGCATCTGCCGTGGCATGCAGCTGATGAATGTACATTTTAACGGAAATTTGCACCAGGATATCAGCGGCTTTTATGCAGAACAGCCTCAGATATCTTCCATCTTCCCGAAAAAACGAGTGATTATCCAGGATGGGTCAAAACTTTCAGAATTGCTCAAAACGGAAATATGCAATGTTAATGCTCTTCATAATCAGGCCATTGATACACCCGGAGAAGGAATAAAGCTTGTTGCAAAGGAACAACACACCGATATAACGCAGGCAATTGAACATTCGGACTTTCCATTTGTAATTGGAGTGCAGTGGCATCCTGAGTATATGATACAGGTAGCACGTCAGCGGCGTATATTTAAAGGTTTGGTGAGATGTGCGGCCGAGAATAAGAAAGAAGCTGAAGTTAAAGAAGCACAACTTATTTAAATCTCAACCTTGAATAGAGTCACGTGTCAATGATGAAATGGCGGGTATGAGTCATCGGATGAGTCAATCCAAAGTCATCACAATTTTATAAAAATCTCATTT
>CAYOLE010000067.1:0-14696 GCA_964404705.1 uncultured Rhodohalobacter sp.
CGTGTAGTACACGTAGATTAATCTATAGTTAATATTTGCAAAAAAATTACGACCAGGGACTTATAATTTGGATAAAGACATAAGGCCTGCTTGTTTATCGAATTTGAATCAACCGCTAATAATAATCTGTCTCTAAAACAGCTCCTTCAATAAACTGAAGTAAAAAGATTTACAAGATTCGGGATATATATGGTGATTGTTTGATGAATTTAAAAGTAAACTGCATTATTCTGATGCTTTTCGTTGTGTCTGTTGCATCAGGTTGCAGTGAAGAACGTTTTGAACTGGAGTGGCAGCAAGAAGACGGGTATCGTTGGGCCGAACTTCAGGTTCTTGATGATAATCAAATCGGCTTTGAAATGCTCTCCTCATCCCATACGGGCATCACCATCAATAATTTTCTCTCTGATGAGAGAATGAATGAGAACAGAGTATTGATGAATGGCTCAGGTGTAGCTGCAGGTGATGTTACAGGAAACGGCTTGCCTGATCTCTATTTCGCCCGGATAGACGGGCCAAATAAACTCTACAAAAATCTTGGGGGATTTCGGTTTGAGGATATTACCGACCAGGCAGGAGTGGCACACGAAAGTCACCTTTCAACCGGTGTGGTATTTGCGGATGTAAATGGAAATGGACACCTCGATCTATTAATTACAAGTATTGACAGTGAAAATGCACTCTATATCAATGATGGAGAGGGCAATTTTGAATTTCAGGAGAATAGTGGATTAGGTCCTGCACGTGGCAGCATGACAATGGCACTGGCCGATATTAACGGAAATGGATTACTGGATCTCTATGTGGTTAACTACCGGGAAATAAACGTAGTTGACGTGTTTGATGTACAAGAGCTTGTTTGGGAAAATACGGTTGAAAATGGAAAACTTATAGAACCATATGACGATTACTTTACTATTCTAGACCGTGGAGAAGGTTATCCTCCTGAGCGTCATGAGATTGGGCGTGATGATGAACTTTACCTTAATAATGGAAATGGAACATTTACAAAAGTTTCAGATCCGGAAAACACCTTTTTAGCATCCGATGGTTCACCATTAGGATTTTATCCCGACTGGGGTCTCGCCGCAAAGTTTCACGATTTGAATGGCAATGGATTTCCGGATCTGTATGTGTCAAATGATTACTGGACACCTGACAGAATCTGGATGAACCAGGGGGATGGTACATTTCGCGCCCTGGACACCCTCGCTATAAGAAACTCCAGCTTCTATTCCATGACGGTGGATTTTTCTGATATTTCCAGGAACGGGTTTGTTGATATTTTTACCGTGGAGATGTTAAATGACAAACATCAGGATCGACTGCAAGTGCGGCTGCCTACCGAGCCTATACCTCTTTTGCAGGGGGAGTATACAAATCGGCCGCGATATAACAGAAATTCACTTTTTCTGAACAGAGGAGATCAAACATATGCCGAAATTTCCTATTACAGCGGATTGCACGCAAGTGAGTGGTCATGGGCAACGCGCTTTATTGATCTTAATTTGGATGGTTATGAGGATGTGCTGATTAACACAGGTTTTGCCTTCGATTTCCAGAATCTGGATTCACAGAAGCAACTACTGGATAATCTTATAGCAACAAGAGGAGCACAACGCGGATATATAGAAGATTTTGAACGCCTTCATCAGCAGAACCGGATTTTCCGGAATAATGGTGATCTTACATTTACTGACGTGAGCGATGAATGGGGATTCACTGAAAAGGACATTTCACTCGGAATGGCACTGGCTGATCTCGATGGAAATGGAATTCTGGATGTAATATCGAGCAGAATGAATAATGAGCCTGCTGTCTTTAAAAACAGGGCACGAGGTCCAAGAATTGCGGTACGGTTAAAGGGGAAATCACCCAATACTCAGGCTATTGGGGCAAAGTTAAAACTTACAGGCGGACCAACGGCGCATCAGACCAAGGAAGTAATTAGCGGGGGAGATTATTTATCAGGCTCTGAAACGCTCACAGTTTTTGCAGCGGATGGTGGTAATCAGGATCATCAACTGACGATTTCCTGGCCGGATGGCAGCCAAACTGTTATGGACGTAGCACCGAACCGGATATATGAAGTTGATCAAAATGAAATTCGAACAGAAGCAGCTGATAATCCTGAAAGTGAGCAACCGGAACCTATCTTTAGTGATCGCACAGAGCTGCTTAATCACATCCATCACGAAAGTGATTTCAATGACTTCAGAGTTCAGCCACTATTGCCATTTAAGCTAAGTCAACAGGGACCGGGTATGGCCTGGCTGGATCTTACGGGTGATAATAAAGAGGAACTGATCATAGGGTCGGGAGCAGGAGGTAAGATGGGTATATTCAGGGCTGAGAATGGCAATTTTATACCCCTCGATATAAATATTCTGAACGAAGAAGTTCCTGGTGATCAAGCCGGAATTGTCGGATGGAAAGAGGGTGAACTCACTCATTTAGTAATTGGAATGGCAAATTATGAACAAGGATCTGTAAGGGTACCTTCTGCACTACATTATCAATTGAGAAATGGAACAGTGGTATCCGTGGATAGTCTTCCAGGTGTGCTCTCAACAACCGGGCCACTGGCAGTGTCTGACTATACGGGCAACGGCAGCATGGATCTGTTTTTGGGAGGAAGGTTTATACCCGGTCAGTACCCGCATAACGCAACATCAAGACTTTTTCGTAATGATAATGGCAAGCTTATTCCTGATACGGAAAATCAATCGTTATTTGAAGGAGTAGGTCTGGTAACTGGAGCTGTTTTTGTTGACTACAACAGAAGCGGGGAGCAGGATCTTATACTTACAACTGAATGGGGTACTGTAAAAGTATTTGAAAACAATAATGGCAGGTTTACTGAAAGAACTGCTGAATTAGGACTTGACAGGTTCCATGGATTATGGCAGGGAGTGGCTACAGGAGATTTTAATAATGACGGATATCCTGACCTGGTAGTTACCAACTGGGGCGAAAATAGTCCCTATCAAATTGAAGACCCTGCAAATCCATTGAAGATATTTTATGGAGATTTTACCAGGAATGGCCGTATTGATATTATCGAAACGTATTATGATGAAAGGACAGGTGGGGATGTTCCGCGCCGTAATCTGAATGAATATGAAAATATAGAGAGTATTTTAGGTCATATCCGTTCCAATAAACAGTTTTCTGAAATGACCATTGGGGATGTTTTGAGAAGAAATCCTGCTCAAATATTATCCAAAGAAGTTAATAAAATCCAGCACATGATTTTTATGAATCAGGAAGGGCTCGGATTTATCTCGAAACCACTACCTGCCGAAGCTCAGTTTACAAATGGTTTTTATGTTGGAGTGGCTGATTTCAACAATAATGGTCATGAAGATATTTATATCTCTCAAAACTTTTTTGCGGTGGCAGATCCTCAGCGGAAACCGCGATTAGATGCCGGTAGAGGTTTGTGGCTACAAGGGGATGGTAAGGGTAACTTTACAGCAGTGCCGGGCCATCATTCAGGGGTGAAAATATATGGTCAGCAACGTGGAGCTGTTCTGGGTGATTATACGGAAAATGGGCGGGTTGACCTGGCGGTGTCACAAAATGATGCGGCCACAAGACTTTTCGAAAATATAGCAGGTGAAGCAGGTATACGGGTCACATTGGCCGGGCCTGAAAATAATTTATTAGGTATCGGCTCATCTATTCGGCTAATTTATCAAGATGGCAGTGAAGGCCCTGTTAGAAATATTCAGGCGGGCACTGGATTCTGGTCGCAAAATAGTTCAACTCAGGTTCTTGGATTCACAGGAAATCCGGAGGCAATCGAAGTGATGTGGTTTGATGGAAAAAAAGATCTAATCCGTATTGATAAAGAAACAATGAATTATGAGATTTCATATTGAAGTTCATCCTGTAATTCATCAGTTGATGAATATCAGACTAAATGGATAAAAACAAACAAGTATTGAACAAGATATAAGAGGTTTTGTAAAATGGAGTTTAATATATAATCAGAGCAAAATTTGTTTTTATAAACGTATTTGATATTCGGGATTTTAACGAAGCCGTATTGAGGAATGGGCCGGTCACGCTTCCCGTACTTGTACAACAGGTTCATTCTTATTTTGAAAACAATGAATTTTAATCAGACCCTCAAACTCTCTCTTTTGCAGAATTGGAATAAATAACCGGATAAGCTTCTAAATCAATGAATATGAAAATATTTACTACAGTTCAAAAATACCTGCTGATATCAACCATACTTCTATTTATTCCAGTGATGGGTATCGGACAGGGAACATTTGAAGACTACCAGCGTGCTGATGAATTAAATGAAAAGTTCCAGGATAAAGTGACAGATATGATACTTGGTCAGCCGACCTGGGTAGATGATACTCATCAGTTCTGGTATCGCAAAAGTGTAACCGGAGGGTTTGAATTTATTCTTGTTGATGCTTCTGAACTGAGTAAAGAACCTGCATTTAACCATGAACGTCTGGCGGAAACTCTTTCTGAACACACCGGAGAAAAATACACATCCATAGATCTTCCATTTACATCATTTGAATATATTGATGATATGACAGCTATTGAAGCATCATTTGGTGATAGTGTGTATACCTGTAGTCTGCAATCATATCAATGTGAAAGTGAGCCTGATGAAAACGGCGGCTCAGGCTGGCAGAGTTGGGGTGTTTGGGATCATGAACTTGAACCTGTGGACCTTGCAAGCAGCAATGAAGAACTTGAATCACCTGATGGCAAATGGGAAGCGTTCGTAAAAAATTATAATGTTGCGATACGAAATCTGGAAACAGATGAAGTGACTTTTTTAAGTACGGACGGTTCGGAACAAAATTACTACAACTACAGCTCCTTCAGGTGGTCTCCCGATTCTGAAAAGCTCGCTGCCTATCGGGTAATACCGGGCTATGATCGGAAAATACACTACGTGGAAAGCTCACCGGAGGGGCAGCTTCAACCCCGGCACCTGAGCCGCACGTACCTGAAACCGGGTGATGTACTCGACGTTGATCAGCCGGTTCTTTTTCATATCGAAAAACAAGAACAGATTAATATCGAAAATGACTTATTTCCGAATGCATATTCAAATAGTTCCATTAATTGGTGGGACGACAGCCGGGCGTTTTATTTTGAATATAATCAGCGAGGACATCAGGCTTATCGCATCATAGAGGTAAATGGCGAGTCTGGAGAGGCACGTGCATTAATAAATGAAGAACCTGAGACATTTTTTAGCTATGCAACTTCTCTTTATACGCATTTTACGGATAATGGGGAGGAAATCTTATGGATGTCGGAGCGGGACGGATGGCGGCATCTTTATTTGTACGACGGTATAGCCGGTGAGTTAAAAAACCAAATCACACAAGGTGACTGGGTGGTTCGGGAAGTAGATTCAGTTGATACGGATAAACGCCAGATCTGGTTCCGTGCCAGCGGTCTGGATGAGCATCAGGATCCCTATTACATCCACCATCTTCGAATTAATTTTGACGGAAGCGGATTAACTCGTTTTACCGAAGCTGATGGCAATCACTCCGTCAGTTACTCTTCTGATCATGAATATTATGTAGATACCTGGTCGCAGGTGGATCAGGCTCCGGTTTCACAACTTCGGCGAACATCAGATCAGTCATTGGTGATGGAACTGGAACAGGCCGATAAAAGTGCGCTTGTAGAAGCCGGCTGGCAGGCACCAGAACAGTTTTCTGCCAAAGGAAGAGACGGGGAAACGGATATCTACGGAATCATTATTCGTCCAACTAATTTTGATCCGAACGAAAGTTATCCAGTCATTGAATACATTTATGCAGGACCTCACAGTAATTTTGTGCCAAAATCTTTTATGAGATACAGCAACATGATGGCCCTGGCTGAATTGGGGTTTATAGTTGTGCAGATTGATGGAATGGGGACTGCAAACCGATCAAAAGCATTTCACGATGTGGCGTGGCAAAATCTGAAAGATGCCGGTTTTCCCGATCGTATACTGTGGCATAAAGAGGTCGCAAACACTTACTCGTGGTACGATAACAACAAGGTAGGTATTTATGGACGATCAGCAGGTGGTCAAAGTTCAACGGGTGCGCTTCTGTTTCATCCCGAACATTATCATGTGGCTGTTTCATCAGTCGGTTGCCATGATAATCGCATGGATAAAATCTGGTGGAACGAGCAATGGATGGGATGGCCTGTGGGACCTCAATATTCTGAATCATCAAATATAGATCATGCGCATAAACTGCAGGGAAATTTGCTGTTAGTTGTAGGCGAGCTCGATACGAATGTAGATCCGGCATCAACCTATCAGCTTGCTGATGCGTTGATCAAAGCAGATAAAGATTTCCGGTTTTTATCAATTCCCGGGGCTGGTCACGGTTCAGTCGGCGCGTATGAAGAAAGAAAACGCCGGGATTTCTTTGTTGAGCACCTGCTTGGAACACGTGCACCCAACTGGAATCAACGATCTGCAGAATGAAAAATGATGGTTGATAGCAGAACATAATGTTGCAGGATGTATTCGTAAAACTTTCTGATGGAGCAGTCGTTAGAAAGTATGAAGTACTGAAGAGTGAAAAACACCCACATCGTACTACAGTCTTTTGGAGATATAATTTCCGATAGATTTAAAAATCGTTAAGTAGTTTATATAGCCAAAAGTCATACTCAAAGTTCAACCTTTATGAAAACAAAACGATACAAATTTGAACAGGTGCTCTTATTATTCATTTTATTCATGTTTCTTGGTTGCATGTCAACGAATGATGTAAAATCAGGAGAAGAAGGAGAACAAAGAGATGCTGCAAGGGATGCAGCAATAGAAATTCACGACCCTTCCTTACGACTTGCAGATTATCTTCAACAGGTAGGCGGAGTGAATATTCATGAATCTGGTGGCTTGACAAAAGTAATTATTCGCGGAAATTTTTCTTTTGAGACTAATTCAGAACCGTTGTATGTAATTGATGGGGTTCGATCCGGCCATGATTATAACCGGGTTGAACGAATGATACCGGTGCAGTCAATCTATTCAGTCAGTATACTAAAAGGTTCAGAGGCATCTGCAATTTATGGGTTAGCGGGAAGTAACGGCGCGATAGTGATCCGGACCAAGTGAGTTGAAAATTTTACTTTATCAGATGTTGTTCAATTGGGATTTATAAAATATATCAGCAGTAACGCACCTTATCGATTGAGTTTGAAGTTTGATAATTTTAAAAAAAAGAATTATCCATTGATATCACTACGTGGCGGATATGGAATAAACCCTTTATTTCGTCTTCCCGTCCCGGCTCTATGGGAATTTGGGATCTCCAAACATTACAAGTCTGGAGATTTATTTTTAGAAATCGTCTGAGGCAATGAGTTAGTCCTTTAAATACCGGAGATTTCTCCAGAGTATGCGGCACGCCTGAAAATGGAATCCTCAAATGTTTTTAAGAGGCGTAAGTGTGAGTTTCACGAGATTGATAAAAAAAATTACATTCCTGAAATGGCTGATGAACGTTAATACATGATCTATTAATATCTGAATGAATTACAGATTCCTGGTTGGCCTGCTTCTGCCGGGCTTGTCTTTATTAATGATACTTTTAAATTCCTGTCAATCTGAGACGAATGATAGTTCAGAAACAGAAATCACCGGGAATAATACTGGAATGGAGGAGATAACTGAAAAAGAACAGATTGCCCGTCTTCACTGCTCAGGTTGTCATCTTTTTCCAGATCCAGACCTTCTTGATAAAAACACATGGCTTACCCAAACGTTGCCGGCTATGGGCCCTCTGCTTGGAATCTTTGAATATGATGGAGAAGAATACCCGATGGATGTTACTGCTAATCTGCCGGAAGATTTTTATCCTGACCATGCGCTTGTTTCTGAAGAAGACTGGCAGTTGATCCTGGATTATTATACAGAAATCGCTCCCGAACAGCTGACTGCTCCTTCGCAGCCTGAAATTATACGGGAAAATCTTTTTTTTGAAGCATTGCGTCCATCATACCGCTCCGATACAAATCCGATGGTGAGTGCAATTCGGTTTGATCCCGGAAATCAGCTGATCTACCTGGCGGATGCAAATCTGAATCGTATTCTTATCTATAACAGAGACCTCGAGATCGTAAATAGTTTTGAGGTTCCTGCGGCGATATCTGATATTTCATTTCTAAACGATGCTACTGTTCCCGGCAGGAGAGAGCTGCTGATAACCTATATCGCAAATATAAATCCTTCAGACGCACTTGACGGTTCTGTCTCAATGGGCTGGTATGATCCCCAAATCAGGGAAGGAAAGTTCGACGAGAAAATTGTTGAAAACATTGCACGGCCGGTAGAATCTATCATCGAGGATCTGGATCAAAATGAAAAAATGGATCTTTTAATAAATGAATTTGGCCATCGGAAAGGCAGTGTTTTTTGGCTAAAGGGAGATGATAAGGGCGGGTTTCATTCGGAAAAGAATATTCTGATGGGTAAACCTGGCTGCCTGGATACCGAAATAGTGGACTGGACTAATAATGGATTGTCGGATATCCTGGTTCTCTGTTCACAAGTAGATCAGGCGATTTACCTGTTTGAGAATACCGGGAAGGGAGATTATAACAGAGAAACATTACTGAAGTTTCCAATTACAGCCGGGTCCAGCTCTTTTGAACTTCATGATTTTAATAACAATGGCCATCTCGATATCCTATACACCAGCGGTGATAATGCAGATTATTCTATGGTTTATAAACCGTATCACGGAGTATATATCTATACAAACGATGGTCACAACAACTTTTCAAAAGATTGGTTTTATAATATTAATGGAGCCTACAATGCAAATGCCCGTGATTTCAATGGAAATGGCCACCTGGATATCGTTGTAACCTCATTTTTTGCTGATTATTCCAGAAAACCTCAGGAAGGGTTTATCTTTTTCGAGAACAATGGCGATTTATCTTTTACTCCATATCATCCGGGTGAAGCCTCATATGGAAGATGGATTGCTATGGATGTAGCTGACTGGACGGGTAACGGTGCAGATGATATCGTATTGGCTAATTTCTCATTGGGACCCACAAAAGTACATCCACAGATAGAAAACATTCTTACTCAAAGTACCCATTTGCTTGTATTGAAAAACCTTTCGTCATCAGATCAGGAGCATTAACCCGAATTATTCATCAATGAAGTTGTCCAAAAGGGCGTTATACCGGATTGAAATCAGACATGACGAAAATGACGATTATGATCATTAAACGCCCTTTTTGTCAGCCACGTGTAGAAGGCAGCGTAACCTTCTTGCCCTTATGTGTAAATAATTCTGATTAAGGTGATTACCGGTTCAACTTTCTAAATCATTTTGCCGGTTAAAAAAGAGAAAACAGCTTCCATCTACATCAAGACAAGTGCTTATGAATCCGGCTGAACCAGGTTTTTTTATTTCTTAAAAAAGTCACTTTCTGCAAATTCTGACAAACAAAACAACAAAATAGTATTAGTTAAATAAGGTCAAATTGGTAACCTTTTTAAAAGCTATTTAAACTCACAGTTATTTTTAGCCATAAAAGATCCACTCATTTTAAAATAAAGGGCAATATGAATTCAAAATTACGAATAGTTTCTTTTATTAAGACACTATTGATAGTCCCTCTTTTATTAGGTGCTTACAGTAGTCTCTATGCTCAACATCAGGTTAGCGGAACAGTTACTGATGCGGAAACCGGTGAAGTGCTTCCCGGTGTCAGTATTTTAGTACAAGGTACAGAATCCGGAGCGGCGTCAAGCCTGAATGGTACTTATACTTTAAATGCCCCTTCAGGAGATGAAACTCTCATCTTTAGTTATGTTGGATATGAAAGGCAGGAAGTGCCCATTGAAGGACGTTCTGAAATAGATGTAGAAATGGTAAGTTCAGCAGTGATAGGCCAGGATGTGGTTGTTGTTGGTTACGGAACACAGAGAACTGAAGATCTGACGAGCTCAATTTCAAGTGTTTCCGCTGAAAATTTTATCCAGGGATCCTCCCGAAGTGCTGCAGAACTTATTCAGGGCCAAACAGCAGGTCTTATTGTCACAACCTCAAGTGGTAATCCGCGGTCAACTGGCAACATAAGTCTGCGCGGAATCACAACCTTACAAGCGAGTTCCGAACCTTTGATTTTGGTAGATGGTGTACCCGGATCACTGGATACAGTTTCTCCCGAAGATATTGAGTCTATTGATATCCTGAAAGATGGATCAGCCGCTGCAATTTATGGTTCCCGTGGTCAGAATGGCGTTATTCTAATCCGAACAAACAGAGCATCAGGAGATCAGGCACCTACACTGCAATACAGTGGATATGTGAATACTCAGACGATTTACAACAGGCCGGAAATGCTTACCGGTGATGATTATCGAAGACTTATAAATGAAGAAGGAATAAATTTTACAGATCATGGTGGAAATACAGACTGGCAGGATGAGATTATGCAAACACCTGTTGGCCAAACTCATAACCTAACCCTTATGGGGGGCTCACAGAATACAAGTTACACCGCTTCGCTGAATTACAAGCAGTGGGAAGGAATTTTCATTACTTCTGATGATAATGAGCTTACAGGAAGAATTAATGTGAGGCATTCCATGATGGATGATATGCTGACAGCAGATGTAAATCTGCTATCCAGGAGACGAACATTTGATGATTCATTCGGAAACTATGATTACAGGCAGGCACTGATCAGGAATCCAACGGATATTGTACGTGATCCGGTTGATGGATCATGGGTTGAAAGAGACGGGTTTAATTATGATAATCCGGTGTCCAGAATTCGTGAAACCAGTAGTGATGTTGAACACCGTGAATTGAGATTAAATGGTACGCTTACCCTCGACCCAATGGAGAACTTAAGTCTGTCGCTTTTGGGTTCGACAACTCTTTTTAACAATCAAAGAGGATTTTCACGGTCATTTCAGCACACTGCAACAGTGATGGGTGGTGAAAACGGGTTTGCCAGCAGGAATCTTGACTCTTCTACGGAAAATCTTTTAGAGTTTACAGCTAACTACGCAGATGTTGTTGGAGTTCACGACTATGGTATTTTAGGAGGATACAGCTGGCAGGAAACCACAAATGAGGGATTTGGGGCAAGTAATTACAGGTTTCCCACCGATCTTTTTACTTATAATAATCTTAATCCGGGTAATGCCCTGCAGGATGGTGAAGCTGGAATGGGAAGTTATAAAAATGATTATCGGTTAGTAGGGTTCTTTAGCCGAGTGAATTATATCTATAACAGGAGATACCTGTTTATGGCGAGTGTACGCTACGAAGGGAATTCCCGATTTGGCGAAAATCATAAGTGGGGAATGTTCCCTGCAGTTTCTGCCGGATGGAGAATCAGCGAAGAGAGTTTTATGGATCAATTCGATTTTCTCTCTGACCTAAAAGTCAGAGCTGGTTTTGGTATAACAGGTGTTGCACCTAACTCATCGTACCTCTCATTAACAAGTTTCTCTTATGGAGGCCGTATGCTGGTGGATGGAGAATGGGTGCAGGGAATTTCTCCTGTCAGGAATCCGAATCCGGATCTGAGATGGGAGCAGAAAGAAGAGATCAATGTCGGAGTTGATTTCGCACTATTTAATGACCGTTTAAGTGGTACATACGATATATACCAACGGGATACCAAAGATATGTTGTGGAATTATTCTGTTCCTGTACCACCATATCTTTTTGGGAATATCCTTGCTAATGTAGGTCATATTCGAAATTATGGAATGGAAGCATCCCTTAATTATACCGCTGTACAAACGGAAAATATTCTCTGGAACACCAGTTTAAATTATTCGACGAATTCAAATCGTTTGGTGAGTCTTTCAGATGAATTGTTTGAAACAGCAGATGATTTCTTCTACGCCGGCCATACCGGTGAGCCCATCCAGGTAACGACTCACAGAGTAGATATTGGCGGACCTGTCGGGAATTTTTACGGCTGGGATTCTGTGGATATAACAGAAGATGGCGAATGGATTATTCGAAATGATGATGGAGAATTAATTCCTGCTGGTGACGCCGGTCCCGGAGATCGGACAGTTTTAGGGAATGGTATTCCAGATCATTTTTTATCGTGGAATAACTCATTTCAGTACAGAAATTTCGATTTGAATGTAACCATGCGGGGAGCATTTGGCCATCAGATACTGAATTTTCAGCGGTTATACTACGAGAATCCACGTGTGGTTCAGTACAACATGCTAAATACAGCTTTCGATGAAGTTTTTGGAAAAGCACGGTTGAACCAGGATCTCGCTTATGTTAGCTATTACATAGAGGATGGGGATTATTGGAAAATTGATAATGTAACGCTTGGCTATACATTTAATCTGAGTCAATTCCTGGTTAGCAATGCAAGAGTGTATGCCTCGGGCCGTAATTTGCTAACAATTACTGGATATAAAGGCATGGATCCTGAAGTAGATTTCTCGGGAACTGATCCGGGTATGGATCACAGGGATAAGTTCCCAACTACCCGGACATTTACTCTCGGCGTCAATCTCACCTTTTAATAAAAATCTTCTAAATAAAGCACATTATGTTGAAAATTAAATCTTTATTAATGTATTCCCTGTTCGGAGCCATCGTTTTGATGGTTTCCTGCACGGATCTATCGGAAAATGTGTATGATCAGGTTACGGAGGAGAATTTTAATCCAACCGGGGATGATGTTGGTTCTCTCGTGGCTCCTGCCTATTCTGTTCTGCGGCAGATGAAGCTGGGGTGGTACTCAAATTTTGATTTGCAGGAAGAATCGTCTGATATAATGGTGACCCCGGTCCGGCCCAATGGCTGGTACGATGGCGGTACTTATATTCGTTTGCACCGGCACCAGTGGGATCGATTTCAAGGCCAGCCAATAGCAACTTACGATCGCACGTTCAGCGGCATTAACGCGGCAAACCGTGTTATTTACCAAGTTGAAACTGATGTTGTTCCGATGGAAACAGGTCGGGACGAGTTATTGGCTGAACTCAGAGGGCTTCGGGCTTACTATTACTGGATTCTGCTTGATAACTTTGGAAATGTTCCAATTGTAACAGACTTTGGTGATGACTCTCTGCCACAGCAGAGTACACGTCAAGAAGTCTATGATTTTGTAATTTCTGAACTCAATGAAATAATGCCAAATTTAAGCGAGACTGTAGGACAGGAAACATATGGCCGCTTTACTCGATGGGCTGCTAAAACACTTTTGGCGAGAACCTATTTAAACTCAGAAGTCTATACTAATACAGCTCGCTGGCAAGAGGTGATTGATGTTAGTGATGACATTATAGATTCTGGTTTATTTACTCTTGAAACGAGTTATAGGGCCAACTTTTCACTTACAAATAATAACTCAGGAGAAATTATCTGGGCGGTTCCATACGATGAGATACAGGGCCCTGGAAATCAGTATCATATGAAAAGCTTTCCCCCAATCATGCAGAGAATCTTTGGAATGCAAGCTCAACCATGGGGCGGAAACGCAGCACTTCCTCAATTCATTGAAACGTATGATGAAGAGGATGGCCGACTTGACGACACTTGGTTAATTGGATCATACGATGATCCTGATACAGGAGAAGAACTTGTCGAATTCGTAAATTATTTAGAGACCATTGAATCCGGTGTTCCTCAACCATTCGATTGGGGCTATTCACCAGCTAAATACGAAGTTCCTGTTCCGGGTGCCCAGGTGGATATATCTACTGATTATCCAGTATTCAGATACTCTGAAGTGCTGCTGATGAAAGCTGAAGCTGAACTTCGAACAGGCAATAGCGATGAAGCAGCAACTCTCGTAAACCAGGTTCGGGAACGAAATTTCGATCCATTCTCTGAAGATAAAAGGGTAACTGCAGCTGACCTCGAAGGTGGCAGTTCTTATCCCTATGGTTTTGTTGAGGATGGTGAAGTGGTGGACTTCGAAGGAGGTGAAGATATTGAATATGGAGGATTCCTGGATGAACTGGGCTATGAGTTCGCTGCTGAAGGACATCGCAGAATGCAACTCATTCGATTCAAAACAACATCCGGTGAACCTGTTTTCACTGCGAAAAGCTGGTTTAAAAGGCGAGCGACGAATAGTTCTCATCTGACCATTTTCCCACTTGGCGATGGTGCACTGAATACAA
The DNA here is from genome assembly GCA_964404705.1 of uncultured Rhodohalobacter sp. Taxonomy (GTDB): domain Bacteria; phylum Bacteroidota; class Rhodothermia; order Balneolales; family Balneolaceae; genus SW132. The sequence continues at coordinate 14,153 of CAYOLE010000067.1, forward strand.
ATACAAACTTGAGTCAAAATCCCGGTTACGAATAACGGACTTGATTTTAAACTAAGCAGTAACCTCAAAGCGGCAAGTGAAGAATATTCATTTGCCGCTATTTTTATTTGTGAAACAATATGCTTCAGTATCTGCCAGTTATGTAGTGTCGTGTAGGGCCTATTCCTACAGTTATTAACCACGCGTTTGGTTTAATTCGGAAGAAAAACGATAAGGGCCTTTTAACGAGTTACTTTTTTTGTAATTCCACCTAACTTCATCGAAAAGATGACCTAAACGATATGGTTACCCTCCCTGGAAGAGTATGTGAATCACTTTCTTAAACCTGTACTTTTATTTTCAAGCAGAAGAAACAAGGGCCCTTTTCCAAATTTTTCATCCATATGTGCTTGTTCGGGTGTAACATCTGGCCCCATTGAATAGTTAGCAAGCAAAATATCGTCAAAACCGTTATTCGTCCAGTCTGCAACATCCATTGTGATCCATCTGCCATTCGAAGCTTCCTGTTGATGATAGGGCGTAAATGATATCGAATCTGAAACGG
>CAYOLE010000068.1:0-14670 GCA_964404705.1 uncultured Rhodohalobacter sp.
ATCTCAACTCACCCTCGCCTGAAAACAACACATTGCTCACAGGTTCGGATGGGATCTGCTCCATTAAAGACATGATAGCATTACCGTCAGAAGATTCTATCAACCCCCTGATACGTCCCGGATTTTCTGCATATTCAAGAAAATCCTGGTCAAGAAGATCTTTATATATTCCATTTGTCACATAAATATCGTTATGACTGTTATGGTCGAAATCAGCCATCAGCACCGCCCAGCTCCAGTCGGTAGCTTCCACCCCGGCAAGGCGGCCAACTTCGGAATAGGTGTTGTCTCCGTTGTTTAACTGAAGGGTGTTTCTTGTTACCTGGTGATGAAAATCTTTTTCGTAATTTTCCCTGTACTCCTCAAATGTTTCATAGTGCATTTTTGATTTCTTACGATCTTCACTAATCGGAAGCATATCAGCAACATAAATATCAGGCCAGCCATTGTTAGCCAGGTCGGCAATATCCGAACCCATGGATGATAAACTTATACTTCCCATCTGCTCATCCAGTACTTCACGGAAGGTGCCATCCCCGTTATTCAGGTAGAGGTAATCCCGTTCAAAAAAATCGTTGGCTATATATAGATCCGGCCATCCGTCGCGGTTAACATCAGCCGCTGATGCACTTAATCCAAAGCCAATACGGCTGCTGTAAATACCCGACTCTCTGCTTACATCGGTGAAACTATCACCATCATTTCTGAGTAATTTGCTTCCTCCCTCCGGATCAGCTGTTTCACGGGCTTCCCCTGTTATTCCCTCATAGCCGCCTACCGGATCAAAAGAGTTGTTGAGAAGATACATGTCCAGATCACCGTCGCCGTCGTAATCAAAGAAAACAGCATGTGTTGATAAACCTATCTCTGCAACACCATATTTCTCCGCACTTTCGGTAAAAGTGTTATCCCCGTTATTGATGAAAAGTTCATTATGTCGTTTTTCACCTTCCGGCGGCCCCGATTTCGTGACGTAGATGTCTAACAAGCCATCCCCATTAATATCAACCATACTAACGCCTGTGGACCATGCTCCATCTGATCTTAACCCCGCCTGATCTGTGATATCTTCAAATTTAAAGTTTCCTTTATTCAGGTACAGCCGGTTGGATACCATATTACCGGTCAAAAAGATATCGGGAAGTCCGTCGCCGTTAACATCCCCTGTGGCAACACCACCGCCATTATAAAAATTACGAAATATGTACATGTTAAATTCTTCGGATGGGATGAGGATATTTTCGAAATCTATACCAGTATGCGAAGAAGGAAGTTGTATAAAAAGTGGCTTTTTCTCTGATGAATTTGAGCACTGAATGATCAGAAAAGCTACTGCCAAATATTTTAAAGAGCCTAAAAATCTAACCATCTGATCTTAACATTTAGCAATAGTGTTTCAAAAACTCGCTGATAAAATATCTGTTCATATTGTCAAATATCAGGAATAAAAAAAAGGAAACACTTGTTGCCAGGTGTTTCCTTAAAAGTTTTAGAATGAATAGAATCAATAACCGGGATTTTGCACCAGATTTGTGTTTGATTCGAGCTGGTTATCCGGGATTGGATAGACATTTCTATACGATTCAGAAACATCTTTTTCCCACCATGGATCATTAAAACGGGTTTCACCCACTTCACCTTCAAACCGAAGCAGATCCTGCCGGCGTACATTTTCGTAGAACATTTCACGTCCACGCTCAGCAAGAAGATTATCTGCGGTAAGAGAAGTAAATGGATCTACACCTGCACGTTGCCTGATCTCGTTTACCAGCATCAATGCATTTGAATCACCACTATTCTGTCTCCAGAGTGCTTCTGCTTTCATGAGCAGTACATCGGCATATCTGTATACTACCAGGTCATTATTCATGTCGCCGCCACTGAGGCCTATCTCCATCTCATATTTTGCAATACGGGCTCCGGATTGCCGCCAGTTACCCGGTGTAAGCTCATTCAGGTAGGGTGTGTGAGTAATCGGTGGCCCATCCGGGTCACTGCTTTCCGCTCCTTCATCCACAATCTGATTTCCCTGAAGATCAAGAAGCGGTCCTACAAGAAAATTACCCAGGCGTTCATCCAGGGTACCGGTTGTCAATGAACCTTCGGGATCCAGGCCGACAACTTCGCCCTGCGGACCCGGGTTTTGATCCGGATCGATATAAGAACCGTAGAACTCTGTTACGGTTTGGAATCCGTTCCAGGGCTGTTCACCAAAGTTAAATGCAGGCTGGCTCAGAATATGATTTGTCATCATATGCAGGTTGAATCCACCCAAGAATACCTCGTCGAAAGGAACGGTAAAGATATGCTCCGGTGAACCTGTATTCTGAACTGCGAAATTATCGAAATAGTCTCCTGTCAGGCTGAAATTACCTGAATCAATGATGGCATCTGTATGAGTAACTACATCGTCCCAGCGTTCTTCACCAATGTAAACCTCGGCATTGAGATATAGTTTTGCCAAGGTCATATGCACAACCCATTTGTTTACCCGCCCGATAGTAGCATTTACATCATCATCCACAAGATCAAGCACATTCAGGAGTTCTTCTTCAACAAAGTCGAAAACCTCCCGTCGTCCCGTAGCAAAATCAGAGCTGGGTTGAGCCGTTGTCTCGGGATCCTGTTCGAAGCTGGTTACAATAGGTACATTGCCGTAGTTATCCAGCAGATTATAATAATAGAATGCCCGGAGAGCTTTTAATTCTGCAATAAAAGCAGCAGCATCTTCTTCACTCACATCACCGGATTCAACCACAGTTTCGAATTGGAAGATCAGCCTGTTGGCATTCGCAATCCCATTGTAGAATTCATTCCAGGAATTATTTATCTGGTCTTCAGATGGCCTGTAGGTTTGCCGATGAAGGCGAATCCAGACACCGCCATCTTCCCAATCGGCACCTTTATGGCCAACAACTACTTCATCAGAAGGCACCTCTGCAAGCATGTTTACGGCCCAGTTACCGCCATATTGGGTCATGGAACCATAAGCATCACCTAAAGCTGAAATAAATTCCTCATCCGTCTGGAAGAAATTGTCAGCCGTTACCTGATTGTTAATGTTTTCTGTCAGATCAGTGCAGGATGCTATCAGCAGCACCGGCACCAACAGAATCCAATTCGGAATACGTTTAGCGTTTTTATTCATTTGTCTGTCCCTGATAATTTTTTTAAAGATTATTTTAGAAATCAATGTTTACACCAAAGGTGATTGAACGTGCTGTATACCACGAGTGGCGACGTTCGATACCGGGTGACAAAGGGTTGTTACCATCACCGCGATCAACCCATTGAACTTCCGGATCAATTCCATCGTAGCCTGTAAGCGTAAACAAATTTCTACCGGACAACGAGAGTCTGAGTCTGTTAATAGGACTCTCGGAAGGCAATGATACATTATAACCTATGGACATATTCTCAAGCCTTAGGAAAGAGGCATCTTCAACGTGAAAACTAGAATATACCGGCGTAGAAGTTAAATCTGTCAGGTCAAAAGCCGATTCTACCACATTATATGTGGTTATATTGATAGGATTTTCAAAAAATACTCTTGCACTGTTTACAAGATCGTGTCCATAAACACCGCGTAAGAACACACTCAAATCCCAGTTTCTGTAATTGACTGAGTTGTTCCAGCCTAACTCGAAATCCGGAATACCGTTGCCGATAACGGCTTCATCTTCCCGTGCAATTTCATCACTGGTTATCAGTTCGTTATCTGCGTTATAAAACAGCCATCTTCCATCGTCACCAATTTCAGCAAATCGTGGCCCCCAAAGCTGTCCGAGTGGCTCACCTGCCCTTACACGTACCTGCTGTGTGTTATTCTGTCCGGGTGAACCTACGTTGGCAAGAAAACGGGCATTTTCGGATTCGAACTCAACAAGACTGATGTCAAAAGTGGAGAATGTAAATCCGGTATTCCAGCCAAGATTAGCGCTGCGAATTACATCATATTGCAGAGTGGCTTCAATCCCTTTAGATTCAATCTCACCTACATTCAGCCATGAAGTAGGATAAAGGTTTGGCGGGACAGGAACTTCCATCTCCATAATAAGATCTGATGTATTCTTCTGGTAATACTCAACTGTTGCCACAAGTCTTTCATCAAGAAAAGACATATCAGCACCAATATTATACTCACCGGTTTCCTGCCATTTAAGGTCGGGGTTGTCGTTGCTGACAGGTCCAAAACTCTGAACAAAACTTCCGCCTACAAAGAAGTTCCCTGTTGGCCCGAAGCGCAGTCTTGAGATACCATCAAACGGTGCGTCCTGCCCGGTTACGCCATAACTGGCTCGTAATCTTAAACGATCCATATAGTCTATATCGATCAAATTCAGAACTTCAATACCGGCGCCTGCAGACCAGAATGTTCCCCACTGGTGGTTGGCACCAAATCTTGAAGACCCTTCTCGTCTAACTGTACCGTTTAAAAAGTAGGTATCATCCCAGCTCAGGTTAAGACGCCCAAAACCGGCAATGAGCCTGTTTTCATTTCTGTAGCTTGAAAGGTCACCAAGTCCATTATCAAAATCCTGGACAAAATCCAGATTGTGAGGGCCTACGGCATCTGAAATAAAATCACCGCCTCCAACGAAGGTGCCTTCATTTTCCGACTCCTGGAAAGAATATCCAGCAAGTGCTTCTACGCTTAACTGTTCTGATACATTGGAAACATAATTCATGGTCAGGTCGAATTGCTCGGATCTGTTATCATCTGACTGTCGTTCGGCACGTCCCCGACCAAGGGATGAGTTCGTTGCTCCACCGGTAAATTTATTTCTTCTTGACCAGAATCTGTTTTGGCTGGCTGAGAAGGTTTGCAGAGAGTAGAAGGCTGATGCACTTAAGCCGGGCACAAATCTCTCTAATTCATAATCTGCTCTCAGGGCTGCACTTAACCGGTTCGTTTCCCGTACATCGGATGCTGTTTGCAGAATTGCCACAGGATTAAACATATCAAATGCATCGATTTCCCGGTATCCGCCTGTGCTTTCAAACCCATCTGCCCTTACGGGTGCTGTAGGATTGAAGGTTACCGCATATTGAAAGGCGTTGTCAAAACCACGATCCTCTTGCCGGGTGGTAGAACCTAAATCAAAGGTTAATAAAAGATTATCATTCAAAGCCCGATGATTGAGATTCAGGCGTCCGCTGGTTTGATTGAAACCTGTGGTTTTCAAAAGCCCCTGATTATCCCGGAAATTACCTGATACACGATACGTTGTAGATTCACTTCCGCCTGAAATAGACAGGTTATGGATCTGTGTATGACTTGCTTGTGTAATTTCATCAAACCAGTCTGTATTTTCTCCAAAATCGTTAATTTCGAAACCTGTTAAGCTACTCAATTCTCTAAACTCATCTGCAGACAAAACATCCACTTTATTCTCAACACCAGTTGATGTAAAGCTACCGGAATAATTTACAGTCGTTGTGCCTGGTTGTCCTGTTTTAGTGGTCACGGCAATGACTCCGGCCCCGCCACGGGTTCCGTATATCGCAGCCGCAGAGGCATCTTTCAGTACATCAATAGATTCAATATCATTTGGATCTATATTTTCAAGGCTGGCGCCTATAATTCCATCTACAACCACCAGGGGCTGTGTATTTGAAAAGCTGGAGATACCCCGCAACCGGAGAATAGGGCTTTCATTAGGGTTAGACCCCGGGCTGGCAATATTTAATCCCGGCACTTTTCCCTGTATTAATTCTGCAGGGTTGTTAATATTCCCGGTGTTGAAGTTTTCAGAACTTACACTGGAAATAGAGCCCGTTATCTGACGTCTTTCCTGGGTGCCATAACCTACCACAACTACATCATCCAATAATTGCAAATCCTGCTGCATCTCCACATTAATTTCTGTACGGTCATCAACTTCTACAATCGTTGTTTGATAACCGATATAAGAAAACTCCAACTGGTTTAAATCTGATGGTACCTGAATGGAGTAAGTACCATCCATACCCGTTGTAACACCAATAGTAGATCCGGTAGACTCCTGTGAACCCACAACTAATACATTAACTCCTGGCAACTCAGACCCATCCTGAGCATCTGTAACAGTACCTGTAACAGTAACCCGATCCTGGGCTATTGAAGTGCTAATGCCTAATCCTAAAATCAATCCGAGTGTTAAAGTAAACCGGACGACATCTTTACACTTGTCTTTCAAAAAGACAAACCATTCATTGCCGCTATTCAGGCAATCTTCTGTATGGTTAAACTTCTGTAGCCTGTTTCCATTCATATTTGTTTTCCTTTATTAGTATTTATCTTTCATGAAAATAATAAGACCGTATTTAAACAAGTCCCCTTTCTGCTTCGTGCTGTAATATCCGCTGTGATTTGTGTTTCGCTACCTATTATAAAAAAGCCCTTCCATTAATAAAAGTTTTTCAAAAGAAACAATCTTCTTCTTCTGATCTTGTTAAAATCTCCTCTGTAAACTTCCTGAACTTTTCTGATCACTCTTCATATGTAAGCGCTTTCCTATTGAAATACAATAACTTAAAATAAGTTTTTATGAGTCATGAATTTATGAAGATTACTCCCTCTCCCCCTTTACGTTGAGAGAATATTCAGAGTTTTCAGTATTGGAAAAAGGAAAAATTTTCAAAAAAATCCTTCTCCCTGAGAATAATATTAAGGTTTGATGAATGTGTCTGTTATTTTCAACTTTTAGCAGTTATGCAAAAAAACAGAAATGAAAAGGTTAAGCTATAAATGTTTGCACGAACAATGAGAAAGCTGCGTCCAGGATTTTTAAGTTGTAAAAGAATCTCTTCTTTACAGCTCTGAAAACCGGGAAAATTTATTCCACTCGCAGAATCCCTCGCATTGAAAGATGATGACCCGGAAAGGTACATACAAAATCATAATCTCCCGGAGTTTCAGGCACAACAAAGTAAATAGTCTCAGATTGCCCCGGCTGCAACATGGATGTATGAAACAGAACTTCATCTCTACGTGGCACATACTCAAGATCATCCGCATTCAGTCCCAGGTTCATAGCCGCTTCACCCACAAGATCTGCAGACTCAGGTAAAGTTATGACTACATTATGTGTCATATCATCATCATTCTCGAATGTCAGTGCAACTTTACTGCCAGCTGCTACTGTAATTAATTCCTGATCGTATTGAAGTCCCGGTTCTGTAGAAAGGCTAACCCTGACATCTGGTTCCCCTTCCCAATCTGAAGGTCGTTCAGTAACTTTTTTCGCTGCCTCTCCCTGGCTATCCTGAGCCGGTTCTTGCACTCCCGTACCTTCAGCTAATGCCGATCGCTCACCTTCTGGTAAATGATTTAATGTATAATATCCTACAGGATGTAACACCCTGGACCCTTCTGAAGAGACAACTCCCTCGGCTCTTATTTCGTTAATATAGCCCTCTCTCAAACCATCCACGAACAGACGAACAGACATTCTGTCATCTGCAATATCCAGCCCGGTAATTGTCTTATTTTGTTGATTTATAACCGGACTTCCATATGCAGAATGATATCTATAGGTAAAATCAGTTACCTGGTAATTATTAACATCCATCGCTGATGAGTCTACAGGTTTGGTAAATGTTATTGTAAATCCATTCGATTCTGCATTAATTTTCTGCATTTCAAACGGGATCTCACCATTCCAGCTCATTCTTTGTATGCCAAAATGATCCCGGCCGGTGGAACCCCAGCCTCTATTAGTCATTCCCACGTATACCTGATCATCAGGACCCCATGCCATTTTAACAACACCTGACTGGAATCCCTCTCTGAATCCAAATACAGCCCCCTGATATTCTCCTTTCACTTTTTCATGATACACCCGCATTATTTTAGAATGCCCCTGATCCCCTACCAAAAACTGTCCTGCAAAAGGTCCCACCTGATCATCATTCTCAATCAGAAGAATATCAGATGTAGAAATTCCCATTATTGTATGAGGAAACCATGTAGCAGGGACTTTAATCTCCGGAATATTTTGAGCCTGCTCGTAAAGGGTTAATCCTTCAGAAGCATCAATTTCATTATACTGTAGATCAAGTGGAGATTCGGGCTTGTTGGTCCACCGCAGACCCTCCGGATTTCCGGCGAAGTCTCCAACTTCCAGGTGTGTCATCCAGCCTGAACCAACCCAATCACCCTGATTATCGGTGTAAAAAATATCTCCTTCAGCATTCAGGCCAAACCCAAGAGGTGACCGCAAGCCAGTTGCAATGGGCGTCATTTCTCCATCTTCAGAAATTCTCAGCATCCATCCTCTCCAGTCTGTTAAACTGGCACCATACCCAATCCATGATAAGTTTAATGTTACTATCATATCTCCATCTGGCAGAAACTTTGGCCCGTAAGAATACTCGTGGTAATTCCCTGTCAGCGGCCATCGATAGATTGTTTTATAAAGATCAGCCTCACCGTTACCATCTCTATCCTCAAGCAAGGTAAGCTCACCGCGCTGAGCAATATAATAGCTCCCATTTCTGTAGGCAATTCCCAGAGGTTCATGTAAACCCTGACCAAATCTATTAAATTCAGGATTATCGCTTTCTGGATTTTGAATAAACCACACGTCACCCCGGCGGGTAACAACTGCCAGTTCTCCATTATCATTAAACGTTAAACCCCCTACCTCAAGAATAATATCTTCCGGGATTTGTAATGTTGATATAGATAAAAAATCTGACTCTTCCTCTGAGTTCGATTGAGCATATAGATTAGAGTAACCTGTATGAATAAGAAACAGTGCCGTTACAAAATGCAGGACTTTAGATAACTGTGATAATTTCATATGGAATAAACTGATATAAATGGTTTATGCTTGTTACTTTACTACCAGATAACCTGATATTGAATTTCTGATTGTGCTGAATCACGAAGGACCGGTATGAAAAGCGCCTGAATATCATCCTCATCGTAAATTTCAGGTTCCTGCCCATTATCTTCCAGTATTTCGAGATAGTAGCGCCCATCAATTCTGTACAGACCATTCGGTAATAGTTCAACTGATTTACCCTGGGCAATTCTTGCTGAGACGTCATCTGCCGTTTGATCTGCCATATATCGTAGCGTTCGGATAAATTCAGTTCCACTCTCAGAAGGACCTATATGATCTTCAATCGTTATTCCGTTAAAATAAGAGGTAAATACCGGCTGACCTTTTTCATTTATTTGATACTCTGAGACTTCAAAATCATCACTCATTCGATGGTTTTCAAATATATCATCTGCCCCCATTACAGCAACAGGAATTCCAGCCGTCTCTTCTACAGCGGCATTCATCGGCACAAGCAACTGTTCATGGCCCCGGCCCCGCCACATTTGTGAAACGTCTGCAAACGGGTCGCGCCAGAACTTTAGAAATGAAGCCCGATTTAAATCATAACTGTAGTGTATCCCTTCCGGATGGCCCACAGATAAAGTATGGGTTCGTTTTTCTCCTCCGTAATTAGTGAATGCTCCCACTCTTTCAGGTTGATCTGTATTTAGTTGTACTGTAACGGGTTCTTCAACAGAGTCTCCGCCATTTGGAGCAGACGAGGCAAGTGTTCTGCGTTCCATTCCAGGACCTTCATAAAATAAAGTTGCTTGTGTTCCCCACATAATCTGAAAATGGGTTAACTCTAATTGATGAGTTCCTTCTGTTAGATGAACAATTGCTCCAAGCCGCTGAGAGTCAAATTCTCCGGTATTTTCTATAAGCAGATCACCATTGATATACAGATTTCCCCCATCATCCATCTGAGTCTCAAATAGATAATCACCGGTTACCGGTACCTCCAGATCTCCGGTAAACACTGTTGCATAATTTTCGCTTTTCGGACTTATATCTGCAACATTAAATGAATCAGTAACTCCCTCTTCGAGCAGCTCCAGTTCTTCAAAATCTACCGGAGTACGATCCCCTTCATAATCATAAATTTTATATTCCAGCTGCCCCAGTCGAAGTGAATCAGTCTGATTGAACAGCTTGTATTCCATATTTCTAAATGCTACAGGACCGTGATCTCCCTGGAACATTAATGGTCCCGTTTCAGCTTCATCATCAAACGCTGCGGCTCTTGTTGGGCCAGTTACCTCTACATTTTCATGAATCAGAATATCATTTAGATAAACCCACTCGAACCGGGCGTTTTCAATTTTATTACCTTCGTCATCAAACCGTGGAGCTCTGAACAGGATATGGTAATTCTGCCATAAACCGGGTGCCAAACCTGCATTTACATTAGGTGCTATACCCTCATATCCCCTTTCATCTTCAGAACGGGATTCATCCCATCTTTCATAGATCCCTCCGACATCAGAAAACTGAGGTTCATCAACCTTCCAGCTGTCCAGGATTTGTATTTCATAGCGGCCCTGAAAATAGATGCCTGAGTTGGATCCTTTTGGCACCAAAAACTGTAATCTCAGTTCAATATCACCATGCTCAGTTTCAGTAAAAATATGCTCATTTCCATTTTCCGAAGCATTGTTAGCCAATACACCTTCTCCTTCTGAAACCTCCATCGAAAGGTCAGACATATAATCAGATTGAACATTTCCGACAACGGACCAATTGCTTCCGGTGGCCCGGAAATGGTCCATATCATCAAGTGATAAGGGTTGCATCGGCAGAGAGTTAATCTCTTCTGAACCCATTTCCCGGTCTTGTTCATCAGCATTTTGACATGCCAAGCAAGAAATAGATAACAAAAGAAGTAAACCGAGGAACTTAGTAGATTTGTTCATTCTGATCAGAAAAAATGATATTGAAAATTTGAGATAGTAGTTAATATTCTGGTCAGCTCTAAGATTTTTTAAAAACGTGACATGAGTCAAATTTTGAGCTGCCGGTTTAAAAACTTCTAACCTGCCAAGGTTAATAAAAGCCTTTTCAAAAGAAAAATTTATTATTGATCTGTTTTGTTTTTCCCTTTGTTGATTCAACCTTTTCTGATTCTATCTTTCTCTGCATTTGTAACCCTTCGAAATTGACCTACGTATCTACCCTTTTCAGAATATTTTCATAACTATCAATCCGCCTGTCCCGGAAAAAGGGCCAGATTTGGCGTTGGGATTCAATTGTTGAAAGATCAATCTCTGCCGTGATGATTTCTTCACTCTCCCCTCCTTCCGCAAGTATTTCGCCGAATGGCCCGGCGATAAATGAACCGCCCCAAAAACTTGAAGCATCTTCTTTTCCCACACGATTGATACTTGCAACAAAGCAGCCGTTCGCAATTGCGTGGCTTCGCTGTATGGTCTTCCAGGCACTTGAAAATTGTTTTTTATCGGTATCATTTTCGGTATGCAGCGTACCGATCGCAGTTGGATAAACCAGCAGTTCCGCACCCATTAATGCTGTCAGCCGGGCCGCTTCCGGGAACCACTGATCCCAGCAGATGAGAGTCCCTATTTTTCCATATTCTGTGTCGAAAACTTTGTAGCCAAGGTCGCCCGGTGTGAAATAATATTTCTCATGAAAACCCGGATCTTCGGGAATATGCATTTTTCTATAGGAACCCAGCAAGGAACCATTTGCACCTATCACCACCATGGAGTTAAAATAGATGCCCGCCGCTGCTCTTTCAAACATCGGCACAAATAATACCACAGACAGATCTAAAGCCAATGATGCAAGTCGCGCTGTGGTTGGACCTGGAATGGATTCAGCCAAATCAAAATTATCCTGATTAATCGAAGCACAAAAGTAGTTCGTGTTAAACAACTCCTGCAGGCAGATTACATTTGCTCCTTCGGAAGCGGCCCTCCTAATTAAATCCTCCGTCCGATCGACGTTTTCATTTTTATCCGTACCAGCAGAAGTTTGTATTAAAGATAAGTTAAATGCATTGCTCATGATGAAGTTAGAGTGAGTTGAATTGGATTAAAAAGTATCAATAAAGCAGGAAGTGTAAAAGTATGATATTATTGTTATGATTTCATGTCCATCGGTTCGTTTTCAGTAAGATATATTCCCGAATCCAATTGAACACGGAAAGGGGTCTCTATCTGTTTTGGCAGAAACAGAGTCGCATTTGTTTCAGGCGCTATGAAAAAACCAGTACTTAAGAGAAAGTAAAGAGTGGTAATTTTAATGCGGGTCATTTGTTGAGCGGTGTTTATATTTATAGATTAACTGTCGGTAATACAGTAAAACACGAAAAATGACGCCCATTACATAGACGGGCGTTAAACAGAACGGCGGCTAAGGGATGACGACTGACGAGTGGCATAAAATTGAAACAATTGTTGATAAAGTGCTGGAGCTTCCCGCACATGAACGTGAAGCATTCATAAAAGATCGGTGTGGTAATGATGAGAAATGTATAAAGTATGCCCACTCGTTTCTTGACTCGATAGTAAAAGCTGATTCATTCTTTATAGATAAGAAGAAGGTAAAAGATAAAGTTGCAGATTTCGCCGCGACTGAACACACGAGAGAGTTCAGTAAAAAAGAACTGATTGGAAAAACTATTGGATCATATAAACTTACCCGGCTATTGGGTGAAGGAGGAATGGGCGCGGTTTACCTTGCAGACCGAACAGATGGACATTTCGACCATTCTGTTGCGATAAAAATTATCCGTAACGATTTAGGCAAATCCGGGATTTACACTCACTTTGTTCAGGAACGCCAAATTTTGGCTGGTTTGACACACGAAAATATTGCCCGGTTGTACGATGGAGGTGTTGCGGAGAAAGGGCTCCCCTATCTTATAATGGAATATGTGGATGGAAGTCCGATTGATGCATACTGTGATAAAAATAAATTAACGATTTATGAACGAATTAGTTTGTTTAAGGCGGTATGTTCGGCTGCGCAATACGCCCATAAAAACCTGGTGATCCACCGCGATTTAAAGCCTCAAAACATATTGATCACCAAAGGCGGCAAAGTAAAAATCATGGATTTCGGAATCGCAAAACTAATCCACAGCAATCGATCAGAGAATAGTACTCCAGATGCTGACATACCTTCCCGTTATGTTTCATTTTCAAACGCGGCTCCCGAACAGTTAACTCATGAACCGGTCACCACCGCTTCTGATATTTATGCTCTTGGGGTGCTTCTTTACCGCCTCCTGGCAGGTATTCATCCGCTTTCCATTGATAAAAAGAGCGGTAATGAAATTGTCAGTATCATCAAACAAGAAATACCTGCAGCGGCTTCTGTAAAATTCAACGAGTTGAATTCTGATCAGAAAAAAAAGATCGCCAGAAATAGAAACGTCACCGTTTCATACCTTAAAAAACTGCTTCGTGAGGATCTGGATGCTGTTGTTTTAAAATGCCTTCAAAAAAAACCGGCAGAACGCTATCAAACCGTAGATGATCTGGTACAGGATCTTGAAAGATTCGAAAAAGGATATCCTGTTAAAGCACTTGAAGATTCCAGGTTCTATTACTTTAAGAAATATGTGAAGCGTAACAGTGCTGAGTTATTGGTGGCAGCGGCATTTTTTATCCTAATAGCAATGGCAGGTATTTTCTATACTTACCAGATCCAACAGGAGCGGGATATTGCCAAACTGGAAGCAAACAAAGCAAACCAGGTCACTAATTTTGTACTAGAATTATTTAAAGGAAGCGATCCTGCCGAAGCGAGAGGGGATGAAATTTCAGCTCGGGATCTGCTAAACCGCGGTATAGAACGCACAACGTATCTGACTAATCAGCCTGAAATAAAAGCAAATATGCTGGAGGTTCTTGGCCGAATCCTTACGCAGCTGGGAGAGTTTGATGAAGCAGAAAACCTCCTGACAGAATCTATAGAAATCAGATCTGATTTATTTGGTAATAGTCATCCGGAAACGATATCAAGTTTTGAATACCTGGGATCCCTTCTTAGCTCGCGCGGAGAACTTTTTGAAGCACAAAGCGTTCTCGAAGATGCCATTAATAAACGGAAATCAGCTCTCGGTCCCGGCCAGGCAGCATTATCCAAAGCAAACACTGAGCTTGGATATGTATACAGAAGACTTGGTAAATTAAAAGAAGCTGAAGAACTGTATCGATACCTGATTGAGATATATGAATCACGCTTAGGTGAAAACGACCCCCTTACACTGCTCAGTATTAGCAGTCTTGGCGTTACACTGCACGGTCAGGGCAAACTCGATGAAGCAGAAATTCGCTACAGGGATGTATTGGAAAAAAGAGCAGATCTCTATGACACCATGCATCCCGATGTGGCAATGAGCATGAATAATCTTGGAACTCTGCTTCTTAACCAGGGAAGATTTGAAGAATCAGAGGAATTATTGTCAGCCGCTCTGGATATGCGAAAAGCCCTTTTCGGGAAATGGCATCCTAAAGTTGCACTCTCCATCAATAATATGGGCATTTTGAAACGAAATACGGGTGATTTAGAATCAGCAAAAGAATATTTCAATAACGCATTGGAAATTAACACCCGGTTATTTGGGTCGCAACAGCTGCAAACAGGAATCAACATGTTCAGCATGGCAGAACTCTATATGATGACAGGAGACTATGAACGGGCTCTTGACTTTTATCAGCAATCAAATCAAATATTTACACAGCAGTTGCCCGAGGGAAGTTCCTTTATTGCTCGTTCTATGATGGGTGTGGGTGAAGCGTTATTACATGTCGGGGATAATAAACTGACTGATGCTGAATACTATCTCACTACCGGATTTGACAGAGTGAAAGAACTGCACCCATCCAGC
>CAYOLE010000069.1:0-8283 GCA_964404705.1 uncultured Rhodohalobacter sp.
CAATTAACAAAATGGATATTACATTTTTGCCTGATGAAAATGAGATGTCAAATTATCTGATGTATTATTGCATGCGTTTTTATTTTGGTAATGGAGGAGGGCGTTGTTATATCGTTTCAGTTGGAGAGGATTATGAAGATAACCCCCGAGAGGAATCTGTCCGGTTACATGAGCTTAAAGCCGGCTTGCAATCACTTGAAAATGAGCAAGAACCCACAATTTTGGTAATTCCCGAAGCGGTGAAGCTGGGAGAAGAAGACCGGAAAACACTTCATGAAGCTATACTGGATCAATGCGGCACACTAAAGGATCGGTTTGCAATTCTGGATGTTCTGGAATTTGAGGGAAATGACTCCATGGCTGACTCCAGCCATTTTCGGAATAAAGAAACCGGGGCGAATAATCTGGATTATGGAGCAGCCTATTATCCATCACTGCAAACCACAATTCGGCGTTTTTTTAATGAGGAGTCCGTTGTGGTAACAGATAAAAGAAAAGGTGTCGGACGAAGGAATGTTAATGGCAAAACTCTTGCGGAACTTTCGGAGAATGAAAGCCATAGTTTACTCTGCAGACAGATCAAAAAAGAGCTGGATAAAATGAGGATAAGACTTTATCCATCTGCTGCCATGGCCGGAGTTTACGTACGTATGGATCGTGAACGTGGTGTGTGGAAAGCCCCGGCAAATGTAAGCCTGAACCTTGTTTCTGCGCCATCAAAACAAATAAATGACCAGGATCAGAGTGTACTAAATGTAGATGCAAATTCCGGAAAATCAATCAATGCGATTCGAAGTTTTGAGGGGAGAGGCACGCTTGTGTGGGGTGCCAGAACTCTTGCCGGGAATGATAATGAATGGCGATATATTCCCGTGCGAAGACTTGCTATTTTTATCCGAAAATCAATTAACAGATCTATTAGCCCTATTCTGCATGAACCCAATGAACCGCAAACATGGGCAAAAATCAGGACGATGATCACCGACTTTCTTACAGGTCTTTGGCGCGATGGGGGTTTGTCAGGGACCACCTCAGATCAGGCATTTTTCGTGAAAGCCGGGCTGGGTGAAACGATGACCGGAGATGATATTCAGAAGGGCAGACTGAATGTTATTGTTGGTATAGCCGCTGTACGGCCTGCCGAGTTTATCATCTTAAATTTTACTTTTAAAGTGAAGGAAAATTAAATAAACAGGAGCTGAATATAATGGAAAAAATCAAACATGATGCGAGTTTACTAAAAACGAATATGGAATGGGAGGACTTAATTTTATCTGATGATGTTATGAAGCAAATCAAAGAGATAGAAACCTGGATTCTTCATCGGGAAAAGCTGATGAACGACTGGGAGATGGCACGATTTCTGAAACCCGGATATAAAACCCTGTTCTACGGACCGGCGGGGACGGGGAAAACCGTCACGGCCACTTTGCTTGGAAAGAAAACGGGCAGAGATGTATACAGAATGGATCTCTTCCAGGTTGTTTCCAAATATATCGGTGAAACGGAAAAGAATCTCTCCGCTTTATTAGATCGTGCCGAAAGCAACGATTGGATCCTCTTTTTTGATGAGGCGGATGCGCTCTTCGGAAAACGAACCAGCGTCAAAGATTCCCATGACCGTTATGCCAACCAGGAAGTTTCATATCTATTGCAAAGAATTTTGGATTATAAAGGGCTGATTATTCTGGCTTCCAGGCAAAAAGAAAATATAGATAATCCTTTTTTAAGACGTCTGCAATCAGTCATTTATTTTTCAACCCCCGGTTCTGAAGAACGCCTGAAGTTGTGGGAGAAAGGGTTGGGCAATTCGGCGAAACGTGAGGCAAAAATCGATTTGAAAAAGATTGCTGCTGATTATGAACTTTCGGGTGGCGCTATAGTTAATATCATTCAGCACTGCATCCTTGATGCAATGAACAGGAAAGAGCGGATCATTCGCTATGATGATCTGATGGATGGTGTTAAGAGAGAGGTCAATAAATTGTAAGCCTTGTTTCTGACAGCTTATTTATCTTTTTGTTCAGCTTTAATTTGTTGCTGCTCTTTTACAGCATCATCGTGTTCACGATCGCCAATAAGTCCTTTTTTTCGCTTGTCAAGAGATTCAAGTAAAGAAGCCCTGCCGTAGATCAGCAATATATCGTTAGGATAAATTTTGGTTTGTCCTCCTGGCCCGCCTACATAAGATCCGTCTTCCCGGTGAATGCCTAAAACCACAACTCCCTCATCTCTGAGTTTGAGTTCCCCAAGATTTTTATCGGTGAACCAATCGTCCGGCTCCACTTTTATCTCTGAAACCCTGTAGTTATCTGATAAATGAAGCAGACTGTCATAGTCTTTTATCTCAAGATCCGTATAGCGATTGAGGGCACGGTCGATGAGCCGGGCCAGATGTTTTTCGACCCATTTGCTCCGGATCAGAAGCACCAAAGTGATCAGTCCGGTGGTAAAGACAAACATCTCAATTGATAAAAGACCTGTTTGTTCAAGCGAGATCACACTCAGTATGAGAGATGACAACGCAGAAATGATACCCGCACTGCCAAGGAACATCAAAGTATAGAGGATTTTACGGCGTAAAGGATGGTTAACAATCTGTTCCGATTCTTTTGTTGTAAATCCTACGCCGGTAAAAGCAGACCGTGCCTGAAAACGTGCACTATCTCTCGAAAGGCCGGTGTGCGAAAGAGCAATTGATGCAACCCTGGTTACTATAACAGTGAGAGAAATAATGATCAGGAAGGAGATAATTGCAATCATAAGTATCAGTATTTAATATAGAGATATTGCTAAATGAAAAGCCATTTCAACCCTATTCGAATCCGAACCAAGTTCCCTGTTTTTGAACATTAATTACTACGAATATATCGCTTTGAAACCCAGCCCTGTAGTTTGACCGCCACGTTATACCAGCCGTTTTGTTCATTCAAAATCGTAACTTCTGTGTTCTTTGATAGGGGCCTGGCGATCGTATCAGTAGTTGATGAGGGGCCAGATCGTATATTTAATGCGCCAGTTGTGACATATCCTTTTTTCTTTTCAAAACCGGTATCCATTTCTTCATCATCTTTCCGGTTAGACTGAAACAGTCGTTCGCGCAGTTTATCAAGTGGAAATGCCGGGCCCGGATCGCATTTTCTGCCGGGTGAAATCTCTTCATGCCCTAATATGTATTGTATGTCGTAGTTTTTCATCAGTTCTTTACATAGTTCAAAAACTACGGTTATCTGTTGTTCATTAAAGGCGTGCCACCAATCCGGTTCGGATTCATTTCTGTGTGTAGCCCTGATAACTTCCTCTTTGGGATAAGATTTCCCAAACCAGGAACGCCAGACATCCCCATTTTTTTCAAGTCGGCCGGCGTTTACTATTTCGATACCGATTGAGCAGAAGTTCAGGCCGACACGGTCCAGCCAGGAACTTTTACCTGTATGCCAGGCGATTTTATTAAACGGTATCAATTGCATAACCTGACCCTCTTCGTCAATTAAAATATGTGCTGAAGCTTCTACGTCCGGATCTTCAAATGTATTCAAGGCAGAGGCTGCTGAGGGTCCTGCCGTATAGTGGATAACAATTGTATCGGGAAGGCCCGGAGCACAAGGCCCGCTTGTTTTTGATATCTCTTTATACACACCTTCATTTGTATCTATCTTGTGTTGATTAATCTTCATCTCCCCTCCGTTTTCTGTTTTTAAAATCAATAAAAATTACACTGCATCATGTGGTATGGAAAGTACAAAATCAATCCCTTTATTGGCGAAATTTTGCCCGTTGGGAACAGCAGAATTATTTCAACAATTTCATATGAAACGCTTTACCTTTCAGGCTGATTAATTTTAGTAAAAAATAAAGATTTATAATGGGGTTCTGTTCTGTATTTGTACATTTTATGAGTGGGTTTTATGTTGATATTTCCGGTCAGTTTGCAAACGTAATTGCACAAAGCCGGCTTCTGGACCGGCTGACTGAAATATTGCCGGCCGAGATGAAGGGAGAGCATACAGAAGCTGCATTCGGGTTGTTTTTGATTTTTCTTCTCGCTGTTATCATTCATCTGGTTATTCGCTACTGGATTGTACACCTTCTTCATAAGCTGGATGAAAAGACAACCTCGGAGTGGTATGCGATCATTTTAAAACATAAGCTGCCGCAACGCGCCTTATTCCTGATACCGCTTGTTGTAATTTACAACGGAATAAATCTGGTGCCGGAATTTCACCCGGACGTGACAAGTTTCATTGTACGGATTACGGCAGCTGCCATGATTTTAGTGGGCGCCCGAGTATTTGATGCATTTCTCTCCTCCATCCACACACTCTACCTTTTAAGTGCGTCAAAAGATAAAGCACCCATCAAAAGTTATATACAGCTTGGAAAGGTGGTAGTTTATGTTCTGGCCGGTTTCTTTATCATTTCCAGCCTGGCTGATAAATCACCCTGGTACTTTCTGAGTGGGATTGGAGCCATAATGGCCATTATTTTATTGTTATTTCGCGATACTTTATTGTCGCTTGTTGCGAGCGTTCAGCTTACCAATAACGACCTGATTCGGGTTGGAGACTGGATTGAAATGCCGCAGTTTGGCGCTGATGGTGATGTGATTGATATAGCCCTGAATACCGTCCAGGTTCAGAATTTTGATAAAACTATTTCAGTTATCCCAACTCACCGTTTCCTTGAACATAGTTTCAGAAACTGGAGAGGTATGAAGGAAGCGGGCGGCAGGCGAATTATGAGATCTCTGCATATCGATATGTCGTCCATACGGTTTCTTACTGTCAATGAAATTGAACGCTTGAAAACATCACACCTGTTGAAAGAATATATCTCCAAAAAAATGGAACAGGTTCATGCCTATAATTCTAAACATTTGTTATCCAGTTCATCAACTCTGACCAATGGCCGCTGGCTCACAAATATCGGCACATTCAGGGCATATATCATTGAATATCTTAAGAATCATCCCAGGTCAAAAAAAGAACTGCTGATGCTGGTTCGTCAACTTGAGCCAACGGAAAAAGGATTGCCGCTGCAGATATATGTATTTACCGACACCACCGTCTGGGCAGAATATGAGGGAATCCAGGCTGATATGTTTGACCATCTTATTGCTGTTGCTCCGGAATTTGGGCTCTCTATATTTCAGCAGCCTTCAGGGAGTGATTTCAGGAGATTCCCAGGCCGGAAGATTACAAACCATGAGTATGATGGACCATTGCAAATCCCGTCATAGTCCGAAATGATTATTTAGAGGAGTAAGGTTACAGCTTGATTTCCCTCAATCAATCGTAACTTCGTTTTTTACCACACAGCCATCTTCATAGTCTGTCAGGTTTTGAAGAGTGATCGTAGTTATTTCCTTCAGCGCCTCGGCCGTCAAAAAAGCCTGGTGGCCTGTAATCAGGGTGTTGGGAAACGCCATTAGCCGGGCGATTTCATCATCCTGGATAACCTCATCCGAAAGATCTTCGAAAAAGAGATTGTCTTCCTGTTCATAAACGTCAATTCCAAGGAAACCGATTTTTTTCTGTTTGAGCCCGTTAATGGCTGCAGCGGTATCAATGAGTCCTCCCCGGCTGGTGTTTATGATCATCACCCCATCCTTCATCTTTTTGATTGAATCCTTATTAATCATGTGTCGGGTCGGAGGAATCAGTGGACAGTGCAAAGAGACAATATCTGCCCGGCTGAAGAGATTCTCCTGTTCAACATATTCTACACCAAGCTCAACTGCCTCTTCGTTTTTATTAGGATCAAATGCGATCACCCGGCTGCCAAAACCGGTCATGATTTTGCAGAAAGCAGTACCTATCGTTCCGGTACCGATAACTCCGACTGTCTTTCCATACAGGTTGAAGCCTGCAAGCCCATCCAGCGAAAAATTGTTTTCTCTTACCCGGTTATAAGCTTTATGGGTTTTCCTGTTTAATGTTAATATCAGGGCAACTGTATGTTCAGCAACAGCTTCTGGAGAGTAAGCCGGTACGCGAAAAATCTTTATTCCATGTTCCTGAGCCGCTTCAAGGTCAACATGATTGAAGCCGGCAGAACGGAGCGCAATAACTTTAACCCCGTATTCAGATATTTTTTCCAGCAGCGGTTTGTCCACCTTGTTGTTTACAAACACACAAACAGCATCGTAGCCTTTTACAAGAGTTGCTGTTTTTACGGTAAGGATATCTTCAAAATAGGTAATCTCATGCTGCGAGTTTTTTACCTGAGGATCGAAATATGTGCGGTCGTACGTCTTGGTGCTGAAAAATGCGATCTTCATAGGAGTGTTCCATGTTTTGAGATTGAGTGCAGGCTGTTGTAGCAGTAAAAAATAAGACTTATGGCGTGGATTCCATTCTGTTCGAAAGTACCAATAGTACATGAAAATTATAAAACAGATTGTTTATTCGCTGGCATTCTGTGGATGGATAACGGCAACGGCGGTAACTACAGGAATCTTTCTCAACTGATCTACATATACTTTACTACGCTGGAAAACAGGGAAAAATGAAGAGTAATTTTTCCACGACTCGATGTAAGGTTCGTTATTTTATCATATAATTAATAAGATGAAATGAATCTGTATTATGCGAAATGATGATGTATTAAAAAGCCTGAGCTACACTCTTGACCTGAAAAAGCCGGACATTGCCGAAATTTGTAAACTTGCGGGCTATGAACCGTCCAGAGAAGAAATTGAATATATCTTTTCAACTGAAAAAGAAACAATCCAAAAAATAGATGGATCCAGGGTAGAAAAAGATGTCAGTCATGAACTCACATCCCATTTTCTGGATGGATTGATCATCCATCGGCGGGGCAGACAGGAAGGAAAGAAGCCGCGGCCGGTTGAAATCCCTGTGACGAATAACACAGTTTTGAAAAAGCTGCGTGTGGCATTTAAACTTCGTGAAGATGATATTATTGAATTATTGAAATCGACCGGATTTTCGGTTTCTAAAACAGAACTTAGCGCACTATTCAGGGCAGAAAATCATCGAAATTACAGGCCTTGCGGCGACCAGCTGCTTCGTTACTTTTTGAAAGGTCTGGCTGAGAAGTATAGAAAATGAGTTCAGCAAACCGGCGCAGAGAGATTAGCTGTTAATTTTTTGAAATATTTTCATTATTCCTACGAAAACAGTACATTGCATATGTCGTATAAATAAAGCCATATGCACCATGTCGGAAATTAACTACGAAAATATCTTTAAAGAAGCAGGAGTGGCCTACACAGCCAGCAGCGAAGCCGATAAAGTAAGAATGGTTCGTGCCGGGGTTTTGAAAGATTCAATCGATCGCCTTTCAGAAATAACATCCATACCTGTAAAAAATCTTGTTGAGATACTCCCCGTTTCCGAGCGCCAGTTTAACCGCTATGGCAGCAATACCAGGCTCAAAAAAGACTTATCAGAGCATATTCTGATTGTAGCCGATGTACTTTTAAAAGCGCTCGATATTTTTGACAATCCCGCTCAGCTTCGAGAATGGTTTTTCACGCCCCAGGTAGCTCTTGGTTCAGAAAAACCCATCGCACTTCTGGATACCAGTTTTGGTGCAGCGCTTGTAACGGATCTACTGGGCCGCCTGGAGCATGGTGTCGTTTCCTGATGAATCTTTACAGGATCACCAGGGAAAAATACCACAGTGATTTAAGCGGGGAAGGTGCACGGTTATTCGGAGGGCGCTGGAACAGTAAAGGCAACGCTGTGCTTTACACCTCGGAACACGCATCACTTGCAGCGCTCGAAGTGCTGGTCAATTCCCCGATACGCATGCTGCCGTCTGACCTGGTTTTGGTGAAATTAGTTATCGATCCGCCTGCCGAACCCGTTATCATAAAGGCTGATGGATTGGGTGGCGATTGGAAATCGTATCCGGCGCCAATCTTCTTAAAAGAAACCGGCGATTCCTGGATTCAGAGCTGTTCATCACTTCTGATGAAAGTTCCATCAGTCATTATTCCCGAAGAATTTAACGTGCTGGTGAATCCAGATCACTCCGCGTTTGAGACCGTTCGCATAAAAAGCATAACTCTGTTTCGGTTTGATAAGCGGTTATTTGAATAAATTAAGCGAAAGTGCCGGAAATCTTTACTATATGGAGAGAATCTGTTTAATTGAGTGATTGATAACAAATCTTCTTGCTATGAAATATTATTCTCCACTTTTAATTCTCATTGTGTTAATCATCAGCAGTTGTGCGGAGTCCAATAACACGGACTGGCGTGATGGGCAGTGGATTGATCTGACCCACGAATTTTCGGAAGAAACACTTTTCTGG
>CAYOLE010000069.1:8383-14651 GCA_964404705.1 uncultured Rhodohalobacter sp.
GAGCCAGTACTGGCCTGATGCGGAACAGTACCTGGGAACGGATAAAAGGGGAGAGGAAGCCCTTGCAGAGCTGAGTTTTCCGGGCATTCATCCCGAAACTGCCCGCTGGCTTGTTGAACACAGAAATATCAAAGCGGTGGGGCTCGATACACCAAGCCTTGATTATGGTCAGTCGGAATTGTTTGAAACGCACCAGATTCTATTTGAAGAAAACATTCCCGGATTCGAAAATGTTGCAAATCTTGATCAACTGCCTGCAACCGGCGCATATATTGTAGCACTGCCGATGAAGATCAGGTATGGAAGCGGGGCGCCACTTAGAGTTGCAGCTCATGTTTCAGAATAGAATAATTATCGTACCGGTAGAATTGAAAATGAAAATGAAAGGCACCATTAAGGTCTTGATGTTTCGAACCCGCCATTAGCCAAATCTTCAAATCCGCCCACGTTATACACATTGTTAAACCCACGCTCTTTCATCAGTTTAGCCGCCTTTCCGCTGCGGTTGCCGGTACGGCAATAAAGGTAATAGGTTTTATCCTTATCCATCTGATTAAGCTGATTTTCAAACTCACCGTCCAAAAAATTATATTGATAGTCGGTTAAAGCTAAGTGACCGTTATTATATTCCTCGTCAGTTCGGACATCAATAACTAAACCAGGTTGTGATTCAAGTTTTTCTTTAAATTCAGAAGCATTTAAATCCATATCATCACCGGTAGTTTTTGAGAAAGAATTGAATATTAATAGTCCTGCGAATGCAATCACAAGTGTTGTTGCTATTGTTAATTTCATAATGAGTTGATTGTTTCAAAACGAAATGGATAGAGAAGATTATTGATTAATCGCAAATCTAACGTTCCATGCTGACAGAACGTATAGTTTAAAAATCTGGACGATTTTAAGTTTTGATACTTGTTAACCATTTGATTTCTCATTTAAAATTTACTCTGAGTAGGTGAAAACTTTTCACTGAGTTGGTGTTTCTTTGAATATTTGTATGCGGCGAGGGCATCACTTACATCAAAGAAGAAATTTTCCTCTCCCATCACATCGATAATTCCGCTGCGTTTCAGCTGATCCCGTACGGGTCCAAGCGCACCGGCAATATAAAATTCAATCCGACGAAATTTCAGATCCTTAATCAGCTCCTGAATCGTGTGCAAACCAGTAGAATCTATACTGTTAATTGCGGATGCTTCCAGTATGACCAGCTCAAGCTCTTCACCTTTATCATCAATTCGTTGTGTGATGCTTTCTGTAAAGAAATCTGCATTTGCAAAATAGAGGGAAGAATCAAACCGGTAGATCAGAATTTCATCAACTATTCTTGCCTCATTATAGCGTTCAATGTTGCGGAAATTATTGGAATCGCCCAGGCGCCCAAGCTCTGCATGATGTGGTTTTGTACTACTGTATATCACAACGGCGAGCGAAATTACTACTCCGGCAATAATCCCCTGTTCAATTCCGATAAAAAGTGTGATGAGAAACGTTAAAGCGAGCATTCCAAAATCCCTGCGATCGGTATTCCAAAGAAATTTGATCTCCTTTACATCAAAAAGAGATATAACTGCTAAGATAATTATGGCGGCTAACACAGCCATCGGTAAATAGTAAAACAGGGGAGTCAAAAACATGACAGTTAGAGCTACAAGCACGGCACTGATGATGGACGCAACTGTTGTTGCCGCGCCAGCCTGCTCATTAACGGCCGTCCGTGAAAATCCACCTGAGGTTGGATAGGACTGGAAAAAAGATCCTATAAGTTTTGCGGATCCTATAGCAATGAGCTCCTGATTTGCATCAATTTTATAACCTCGTTTTGAAGCCATTGCTTTGGCTACCGCAATCGATTCCATAAAGCTTACCAGCGCAATTGCCAATATGGTTGGCCAGAGAATCTCTATGTCATTCGCCGATATGGCTACAGCTTCAAAAACGGGCAGTCCCGACGGTATATCGCCAACAATGTTTAAACCCTGATCCTGCAAATTAAAAAGATATGCAGCAAGAGTACCGAGAATTACAACGCTGAGGGTAGCCGGAAATGTAGCTTTCCACATTTTTAGTACTTTCATGAATACAAGAGAGCCAATACCTATAACTGCCGTTACAGCACTTATATCGCTAAAGTTGTTGATAAGGGCCAATAAAATTTCATGAACATCACTTTCGCTATCAATGGATAGCCCGAGAAGATTACTAATCTGGCTTGCCCCGATAATAATGGCGGCTGCCGAAACAAACCCGCTTAAAACCGGATGGGACAGAAAGTTTACCAGGAATCCCGCCCTAAATACTCCCATTGCGAGCTGCACCACACCAACACAGAAAGCTGTTAGAATTGCAAGCTGGATATATCGTTCTGTTCCAGGTTCGGCATACTGGCCCACTCCTGCGAGCACCAATAAAGAGATCAGGGCAACGGGCCCATATCCCAACTGTCGTGATGTTCCGAAAATAGCATAAATAATAATCGGAACAATTGATGCATATAAGCCATACACCGGGGGCAACCCCGCCAATACAGCGTACGCCATTCCTTGAGGAATTAGCATAATCGCTACCGTAACGCCCGCGTTGACGTCCCCCTTCAGATCACGTTTATCGTAATTCCTCAGGGTTTTAACAATGGGAATAAAACTGTCAATATTTGAAAGGCTGAATTTCAAACAGAGTGAATTTCTTTAAGCAGTCAATACCTACCTTTGTTCCAGTTTTCCTCGGTGCGGGGAGTAAAATCTATGCACTTTTATGCCGAAACAGGTTCTTTATAATTAGAAAATTCATCATCAATTAGAACGACATCATACCCTGCCCGTTTTAACAGTGCTGATGCAACTGCAGATCGCCTGCCTGTTTGGCAATGAACCAATAATTTTTTATCAACAGGCAGTTCTTCTATTCTTTCGGGCAGGCGTGTATGGGCAAGATTGATGGCACCATCTACATGGGCTTCACGATATTCCGATGCTTTTCTTACATCTACTATCACTTCATTTTGATTTTTATGTTCAACGGCTTTAAAATCGGCTACTTCCATGGTATCCAATGTTCCGCCCTTATTTTTATATATTTCCAGATCTTTTGGAGTGATGAATCCTTTCACTTTATCAAGTCCCACACGGAACAGGTCACGAGTGGCTTCTTCGAGTTTGTGTTCGTCAACAACCAGATATATATCTTCATTCTCCTGAATATATGAACCCGCTACAGTGTTGAACTGTTTATTCAGCGGTGAAAGCAGGGAACCAGGCAAGTGGCCTTGTGTAAATTCATTTCGCTCCCGCGTATCAAGAACTACGCTTTCTTTTTTGTTAATAATATTCCCAAGCTCCTTTAATGTCAGGTGTTTTGCTTTTGGCAGACCGCCTGTAATTTCCGGCCCCAGCTTGTTTTCCCGTTTCATTCTCGCAAAATAAAGCGGCGGTTCAGGCTGGTCCTCAAGAATGAACTTTACAAAATCATCTTCTGAAGTAGCTGATTTAATTGAATTATTGTACCGCAACTCATATCCCACAGTAGTTTTCGGCACAGCTCCAAGAGCTTTTCCACAGGCACTTCCAGCTCCGTGGCCCGGCCAGATCTGCAAATATTCGGGCATATTTTTGAAATCAATCACAGTTTTGTAGAGAGTTTGTGCAGCGGGAATCATTACATCTTTCATACCAGCAGCAGATTCAAGTAGATCAGGGCGGCCCACATCTCCAACAAAAACAAAATCACCGGTAACTACTCCCATTGGATCGTTTGCAACTGCGCCATCAGTAATCAGAAAACTCAGGTGTTCAGGTGTGTGGCCAGGAGTGTGCCATGCTTTAATAGTAATATTACCAATGTTAAATTCATCTCCATCCATCAGCAATCTATAGTCGTAATTACTGTTTTTAAACCACTCATATTTCCAGTCTTTGTCACCTTCATCAGATGCATAGACTTTCACACCACGCTCGGCAAACTCCCGGAGACCTGAAATATAGTCGGCGTGGATATGTGTATCGGCGGCAGCTGTAATTGTGAGATTTTGTTTGGCAGCATGATCAATATATTGATCAATATCCCGCATGGGGTCAATAACTACGGCAGTGCCATTCACCTGACATCCAATCAGGTAGGCGTATTGTGCTAACTTTTCGTCAAAGAATTGTTTAAAGTACATTAGATTTCTCCTGTCGGTTGTTATGTGATATTCGTGCTATAATCCGGGATGTGTGACGAATGGTTGATACAATACAGGCACTCTTTTATGTCTCTTAACCCTAAACACCCTCCTTGTTTGCGTCATCCGTTCCGGCCATTAAAGTTCATTTTCATTCTGATTTCAGATTTGTTGATACGATAATGAAAAACTTATTCATTTTGTGCCGATACAGTTCATTCCGGTTTACTATCTAAACTCTAATGAGGCAATCTTTCCCTTAATACTCCATAGGTATATGTTCCTGCAATTGCTGCCAGAATTGGGATCACCATTATTGTTAACCCGCTTCCAAGCAAGGCAAACATCGGACCTGGGCATGCACCCAACAAAGCCCAGCCTAATCCAAATATGCTGCCCCCCATAATATATCGCTTTACCTGTGATGCATCTTTTGGCGGGATTGCGATAGGGTTGCCTTGCACATCCTTTACATTATTTCTCTTTATGATCTGTACGGATATAAACCCCACAATCACGGCCAATCCGATGATACCATACATATGAATATCATCAAAACGGAACATCTCCTGAATTCTGAACCAGGATACCACCTCTGATTTTACAAGTACAAAACCAAATACTGTACCAATTAATAGATATTTCAAATATTCTGAAAATTTCATAATTGTTTGATTTAAAGAATCTGTCAAAACATATCAGTTCTGATTTCAGAGTGAATCTACCGGATTCCGCGAAATACACGCGGCAACTCTGGCAGGGCGTTCTTCTTAACCCAAAATGATCGGGTAAAGCAAATGTGTCATAATGAGTCCGCCGATAAAAAATCCTATCACTGCAATAAGAGATGCCAGCTGCAGGTCAGATAAACCCGAAATTGCGTGGCCAGATGTACATCCGCCGGCATAGCGTGCTCCGAATCCCACTAAAAATCCACCAAGCACAAGTACAATTAATCCGGGAACCGTTCCCAGAGAGCCCCATGTGAAAAGATCATCGGGAACAAGGCCATAAAAATCCTGAATACCCAATGCTTGAAGATCTTGTATAGTTGATGATGAGAGTGCGATGGGTTCGGGATTTGCAAATATATACCCACCCAAAATTCCACCGAATATCACTCCGGCTACAAATGTCAGATTCCATTTACCGGCTTTTTTCCAGTCGTAATTGAAAAACTCCACATCCCAAAAATTGCAGGCAGCACAAACGTGTCTTAAATTGGAAGAGATTCCAAATATCTTCCCTCCTGCTATCAACAAAAGAGGAACGGTTAAACCTATGATTGGCCCTGCAATATACCAGGGCCATGGCTGGTATAAATAATCTAACATATAGGAAATGTTTATTTATTGACTGTTCAAATATAAAGCAAATGTATATACTTGTCAATACAAGTTTATTTATTTAGACCTCCAAAAATCAACCTATACAAGAATCCTGACGATGAAAGATTTACTGAGTTAAACATGTTAATACAAGTATTGATGTTTCGTAAGTCATTTTATATTTTTAGAATATAACCAAATGAAAAATCATGTTGAAAGACGGAATCCCAAGACACGCTCAAATCAGCCGGTGGCTGCGGGATAAGATTGAAGCAGGCGATTTTGGACCTGAAAATAAATTGCCATCAGAAAACGAACTTGCAAAAAAATTTGACGTAAGCCGCGTAACGATAAGGCGTGCGTTACAATCTCTCGAAAGTGACCAAATTATTTATCGCTGTCAGGGATTGGGTTCTTTTGTAAAGGATAAGCGTGCACATCAGAATTTAGTACATTTAACCGATTTCAACGAAGATATGGCCAATGCCGGTTTAAATGCATCATCACGGGTGCTTGAATTCACAACGGTTGAGCCGCCAGACTGGCTTGCAAAAATTTTGGGCATTGACAAAAGTACAAAAGTTATCCGGATTGATCGGCTGCGGCTGGGTGATGGTGAACCCGTGGCTTTTGACAGTACATGGCTGCCGATTTTATATGGTCAATTACTGGATGAAAAAAAACTTGAGGAGGATACAATCTATCGACAGCTCGAAGATAAATATGATATTCCCATCATGCGGGGATGCTACAGGATTTCTGCAGAGGTTGCCGATGA
>CAYOLE010000070.1:0-14624 GCA_964404705.1 uncultured Rhodohalobacter sp.
AAGAGAATTGTATATTGGAAAATGCGCATATAGATTCCCAGGCTATAGACAATTATAAAAAATCTGTTCCGAGTGTGGATGACAAATATAAATTTATCATCACGATATAATTATCGGCCAATGCACATTAATAAATAAGTTTTATTTGTGTTAATCGAGAGATCCACCGGTCTGTGGTCTGTCAATAATTGGGTCCATATCATCGCCATTGCGTGAATCCCAGAATGATCCGTCAGTGGTGGTTGTGGTGATTGTTGTTGGCTCGTCGATCTCTGGCAGATCAGCATTGACATCGGTAACGGATGCGCAGCCGGCTGCAAAGAGAAGTGCGAAAGAGATCGTGAAAATTTTTGAGGACACAGTTTTAATAGATTTCATATTTGAGAGATTATTTAAGTGATCGTTTTTTTTGTCGATAAGATATTTGAAAACCTGTTGGCAGGTATAGGTGAATTACGCAGTTTTCAATAAATTTTAGGATTTTATAAAAACGGGCGCAGATTCTACTATTGCCAACGATAATTAGTTTGAACTAAACAAAGACAAGGCTAACATGTGCTGTTAAGAAAGCCTATAAATGGTATTATTTTGAGAACTTAGCTTTGCAAAAAATTACATTTAAGCCGTCTATGTTTAGGTATAGTATTTATAGATGTTATATAATTTTTAAAATTTCAGTCAAGAAGGTTATTCCAACGTTGGATGTTACAAAATATCGTAAATCAAATGGAACGTAGTGTTCTATAGATTCTAAGATATTGTAATGTTTTTATTTGAATAATGGAAATCAAAAATATTTTTTATAGAATCAATTGTATGATAAGGTAATTTATATTATCTCTCTGTTTAAATTTTTTAAATTTTTCAGGTTTATTTTCTAACTCACTCAATAATTTCGTGCAACGAGTTGATTATTCAGATTTAGTAGATGCTCTCCGTGATGGAGACGAAGAAACCGCAAATCAACTTTTAAAAGAGGTGATGCCCAGGTTAGAGGACTATCTGAAAGTAGTGATGAATGCTTCCCAAATTGAAGCCCGGGAATGTGCTCATCAAGCATTTTTGGATGTATTTGAGCGGATAAGGCAGGATAAGATCAATGAAAGTAAATACATTTTTAGCTACCTAATAACGACATCCAGACATACATTTCTCCATTATCGTAAAAACCAGCATCGTTTTACTTCAGATCCCGACGAGAATCTTCACCAGGTTGAACCCGCTGACCAAATCAGGTCACTTATTAAGGAAGAGAGATTGAGAATTCTTGAAGAGTGTCTTTCTGATCTTGATCCTAAAGATCGCGATCTGATAAATTATATGCTGGCAAATCCAGATTCGACTACTAAGCATATCAGCAAGAAATTCGGTCTTTCAGGTGCAAATGTGAGGACGAAAAAATCACGATTAACTCATAGCCTGCATCATTGTTTCAAAAGAAAAATGTCAAGCTAACAGGGTTTAAATCGTTATTTTCTGCAAATAGGAATAATATTCTACTACCTGTTTTTCAATTTCTCTGATGCATACTGGTAATTCTTTTCAACTGTTCAGACGTAAGATCCTGATATGCCTGCGCTATCTTGTTTAAGCAGGGATGTAGTTCATTGAATAAAGATTTATTTGGTGAACAATACAAGCATCAACAGAGTAATGATTTAGAGATTAGATTCCTTAAAAAAATTAGAATGATTTAATAGTTATAATTTCCTGAGAGTAACGATGCTTTTATCAGCAATCGCAAACAGCCGGACCGCTATCTCAATATTTAATATGTGCAGACCGGTAAATTATTCCGAAGACTGGCAAAATCTTACGTAGTATTATTTGATAGAATCAAGATAAGTGCAGAGTCTGCCGTCCAACTCCACTGAACTTTACTCCGGTGATGCACAGGACCAAATTGGGAGTCATCAGATAAAATCTCTCCTCTCAAGGAATGAAGCGTGAAGTGTATCTTAAGATTTTTGAACCGGTACTGTTTTCTTTTTTTTGCAAACAGCACGTGGTGACTTTTCGGTGTTGTGATTAAAACTTCAGGCAAATGATTCTTTTGCTTTTGTTTCACCGTTGATGAAATGTCACCGGTTCGCCGTTGTACCTTCCATGGTATTCCGATTTCATCTGCCACCTGTTTGCATTGTTTTTTCGAGATCTTTGCTCAGTGCCTTCACGGGTGTGATCCAGATGAGCTGTATTCAGTCTTTTTCTCTTGTCTGATAAATGTCGGGGTGAGTTTTAATCCAGTCGTTTAAATAAGGCATAAACAGGGCGAGGGTTTTTCCGTTTCCAGTGGGCGAATTAAGAAGTCCATTTTTTCCACTGATACTGGCTTCCCACACTTTCTTCTGCAGGCAAAAGGCAGCCAGTTTTAATCTTAAACCAGTTTTCAATTTTCTTGTGAGTCACCTGCTGATCATTTCTCACAATCGTTAAAACAGTTAAACCTTAACATTTCATTTGTTTAAAACAGCCTGATCATTCATATTATTTACAGGCGCATCATCAGATAATATCTGTTCAGTCTTATAAGTATTAATTATACTCTTGGTCCTTATAAGTTTTTTTAATTACCACTTGAAAAAGCGGAGAAAAAACATCAACATAGAAGCGCTTTACATTTATCTGGCAGAAATGAATCGTTAATAAAAACAGAGAATAATTATGTGGCTCAACATCAAATCGTTCGATGAATACAAAAAAACCTATAAAGAAAGTGAAGAGAACCGCTTGAAATTTTGGGAGCATGAAGCCGGTACTTTTTACTGGCGTAAAAGCTGGGATAAGGTTCACTCCGGGGGGTTTGAAAAAGGGGATATTAAATGGTTTGAAGGTGGTAAACTAAATATAACAGAAAATGCTCTTGATCGTCACCTGAACACAATTGGAAATAAAACAGCATTTATTTTTGAGCCCAACCATCCAGACAGTTTCCGCCGGACAATCACCTATCGCCAGCTGCACGAAGACGTTTGCAGATTTTCCAATGTTCTGGAAAGTAAAGGTGTTAAAAAAGGCGATCGTGTCTGTATATATATGGCGATGACACCTGAATTGATTATTGCCGCTTTGGCGTGTGCACGGATAGGAGCGGTTCATTCAATCGTTTTTGCCGGATTTTCAGCCCAGGCTCTTGCGGAACGGATTAATGATTGTGATGCTAAAATGCTCATCACAAACGACGGCCTCAGGCGTGGCGATAAACATGTTCCGCTTAAAGATATATCTGATGAAGCATTAGAAAACTGCCCCGCCGTTACAAGTGTAATTGTTTGCCAGCGAACCAATCGTGATATCGATTGGGTGGAGGGGCGCGATGAATGGTGGCATATGCTGATCAGGAATGCATCAAAAGAACATACCGCAGTTGAAATGGATGCCGAAGATCCGCTTTTTATTCTTTACACATCCGGGTCTACAGGTAAGCCGAAGGGAGTGTTACATACCTGCGGTGGATACATGGTTTACACCAGTTACACGTTCAGAAACGTATTTCAGGTTGAGGAGGAAGATATATACTGGTGTACGGCCGACGCAGGATGGATTACAGGCCATTCCTATATAATGTATGGTCCGCTGTTTACCGGCGCAACGGGAATTATTTTTGAGGGGACCCCGGTATATCCTGATGCCGGCCGTTTATGGGAAGTTTGTGAAAAGTATAACGTCACCCATTTCTATACGGCACCAACTGCAATTCGCGCGTTGATGAGCTATGATATTGATTATGTTAAAAAATATGATCTCAGTTCACTGAAGGTGCTTGGAAGTGTGGGCGAGCCGATCAACGAAGAAGCATGGAACTGGTATAACGATCATGTTGGCGGTGGAAAATGCCCTATTGTGGATACCTGGTGGCAAACCGAAACCGGCGGAATTATGATCTCTCCGCTTGCGGGTATCACACCCACAAAACCTGGATTTGCAACACTGCCGCTGCCCGGCATCAGTCCCGTGCTGATGGACGAGGAGGGGAAAGAGATTAAAGGCAACGGAGTGAATGGAAACCTCTGCATTAAGCATCCGTGGCCGGGTATTGCGCGTACCGTTTGGGGAGATCATGATCGATATATTGATACATACATGAGTGCTTATAAAGGCTACTATTTTACCGGTGATGGATGCCGGCGGGATGATGACGGATACTACAGAATTACGGGCCGCGTCGATGATGTACTGAATGTATCAGGCCACAGACTGGGTACCGCCGAAATTGAAAATGCCATTGATGAACATAAAAATGTCGTGGAGACAGCCATCGTGGGCTATCCGCATGATGTGAAAGGTCAGGGCGTATTTGCATTTATGATCTGTGAAAGACAACCTGATGATCCTGAGTCGTTCAAGAAAGAGATCCACGATCTTGTCACCAAAATTATCGGGCCCATTGCCAAACCCGATAAAATCCAGATTGTCGAGGGTCTGCCAAAAACCCGTTCTGGAAAAATTATGCGCCGGATACTTCGAAAAATTGCTGCAAACGATCACGATAACCTTGGTGATACCTCCACGCTGCTAGATCCCTCAGTTGTGGAAGATATTAAAAAAGGTACCGCCTATTAATTTTTCCTCATCACTCTACCTTATAAAAAAACCGGCTCTTCTGGGTCCGGTTTTTTATTTTGCAAGGCCTTCATTGAATTAATTCTCGTGAAAACGCTTCAGTCACCATGGGTTGAAAAATATGTTTTCAACTGATGCGGTGAATTAATAGCCGTCTAATACAATAAAATAGCCGGTAAACAAGAGAATAAGGCTTAGTAAAAAGAGGCTGAGCCGAAATCGGGTGCGAACAATCAGGGGATGAAACAACAGCCCGTAGGTTAAAGGATGATCTTGCAGCCAGTCGTAATAATGCCCCCGGTGAACCGCGCCTACCGCCATTGTAACATGACCGTGAAGCAGTGTTAACATAAAAGGCAGTGCAAAAAAAATAGACCCGGGGAATCCTATGAATCTGGGTATCGAGAAAAATTCACAAATTATGAAATAGGGCCATGCGAAAATCAATAATAAAGGAACTGACATTAGCCAGTTTATAAAGCAAATACGTAAGAAATTTTTTTCATTCAGTTCATTACTGCTCATATAATAATCAAGTATGTATAGCTAATTCTGTAAATTCATTTGTTCAGTTGAAATTCTGCATTAAAACCGGGAGCGTATTTCCCATAGATCTGGAAAAACGGGCTGATTAAGAGTTCGGCGCAGATATTTTGCTCCATCAGAGCCGCCAGTTCCTTTTTTCGTACCAATAGTTCGTTCCACCATTTTTACATGCCTGTATCTCCATTCCTGTAAACCTTCATCAAAATCCACAAAAAGTTCACACAGAAGAGCAGCTTCGGGATTGTTATTCATTACATTCACAAGTATTTCTTGATTTTTTTCTGATGGATTATGAATCAGTCCCTGGTCATTTTCCCGCCTCGGATTTTCAACCGGATGACCGATTTTTTGCAGATATGTACAAAAGCTTTCCCAAAGGGTAGATTCTTCCTGTCTGTCTAAAAGTTGCTGCTGAAGCTCAGGCTGATCTGCATGAACTTTAATGATATGCTCAGACCGCATACCGCAGATTATTTCCATTTCCCGGAATTGTACCGATTGAAATCCACTTGCCTGTTGCAGGAAGCCTCTGAAACTGTTGAACTCAAGGGGTGTCATCGTTTCAAGAATATCAATCTGCGATACCATCGTTTTCAGAATGGTAAGTATGCGCCGCATCGTTTTGGCAGCCGCCCAGGTGTTGCCGCTTTCAAGATCAGGCCGGAGTTTATCAAATTCGTGTAAAATCTGTTTAAACCACAGCTCATAACTTTGATGAATAATGATGAAAAGCATTTCGTCGTGCTCAACCGGATCAGATTCAGGCTCCTGCAGTTTCAGAAGCTTGTCAATATTTAAATAGTTTGTGTAGGTTAAACTCATAGGTTGTTAAATATTTTCCATTACATTTTGCTAACTGAAAGTACAAAAGCATAAAGCGTTTTGTGAACAGTTTAAAAATGTATTGATTCCTGGCCCAGAATCTCTGATTGTATCCTCTGAACAAAAATGTATGAAAACTGAATGAATAACCAATGAATATACTGATTGCTGACAGTGGAGGTACAAAAACGGATTGGGTGTTAATAGATTCTGACAGCCCACATTATTTTAAGGGCGGGGGTCTGCACCCGGCGTATAACACCACCGATGAGATTTCCTCAGAAATAAATAAATCAGTTAAAACTGAATCACGGAAAATTGACCAGATCTTTTTTTATGGTGCTGGCTGCCATGGTGATTTACCGGCTGAAAAGATAACAGATGCGCTTGCCCGGGTCTTCTCTGAAAGTGAAATAAATGTTTTTGATGACTTGACCGGCGCGGCGCGGGCTCTTCTTCAGCATTCAGATGGAATTATAGCCGTATTGGGAACCGGATCAATTTGCGGCCGGTATAAAAATGGTTTAATCACCAAAAGATCTGCGGCGCTGGGCTATGCTATCGGGGATGAGGGCAGTGCAGCGGATCTCGGCAAATCTGTAATCAGGGCGTATTTCCGGGGCGAATTTGAGGAAGAGACACAACAGGCCGTAGAGAAGAACCTGGGAATCAGTGATTATTCTTACTGGATGAACCGTATTTACGGTAGTCCTCAGCCCAACCGCGTATTGGCGACTGTAGCAGGAGAGATATTTAGCGGCCCTCTGACGCAGCAGTTATCTTCTATAATCATAAATTGTTTTGAACAGTTTATAGATACTCAGTTCAGATCTTTAATGCCGGCTCCTGATGATCAGATTGTATTCTCGGGAACGGTTGCCGATGCCCACTCAGAAAAAATACTATCTCTCTTAGAGAAAAGGGGTTTTAAAAAATGTTCTGTTAAAACAGGTTTGATTAAAAGGCTGGCCCGGTATCACAGGCAAGAAAATACCGATAGGTAAATTTACACTATGGATAATCATAAAAATTGGTTCTTGATTCGAATAGAATCTTTGTAGTTTTCAGAAGCTTAAGTAATTATAAAAACATACAAATCCTGCGTGAATCTAACCGACACACACTCTCATCTTTATCTCGACGCTTTTAAAGAGGATCTTGACTCTGTTTTATCGCGCGCTTCCAGTACCGGAATTCGTCACATATTTTTGCCGGCAATCGATTGGGTTTCACTTGATGAGATGGAGAATCTAGCCCATCCGGAGATAACATTTTATAAGATGATGGGAATCCACCCCTGCCAGATAACGAATTCCAGGCTTCACCAGGAGAGCGAGTTAATGGACAAATGCTCGGAAAGAGAAATTGTGGCAGTGGGTGAAACAGGACTGGATTATTACTGGAGTACAGAGCACGTTAAGCAACAGAAAGAAAGCTTGAGAATGCACTGCAGAATCTCAAAAGCGGTAAAGAAACCCATAATTTTACACAATCGCGAGAGTACTGCTGACCTTCTTGATATTATTGAATCTGAACAGGATGGTACGCTCACCGGAGTCTGGCATTGTTTTACAGGCACAGAAGAGGAGGGTCAAAGAGCACTTGATCTGGGTTTTTACCTGGGCGTGGGCGGAGTTACCACTTTCAAAAATGCAGGAGTTGATGCAATTGTAAAGAAGATGCCCCTGAACCGGCTGATTCTCGAAACCGATGCACCCTACTTGTCACCTGTACCAAAACGTGGAAAACGCAACGAGCCTGCTTTTCTGAAATTCATTGCCGAAAAACTGGCAGAGTTGAAAAATAAAAATACAGGTGAAATCGCAGAGATCACAACTCAAAACGCATTTGACCTATTTGGACTGAATTCCAAGAAGGCCTAATTCAGGAAAACGATCCAGGAAATCCTGGTTTATTTGCAGACTGGAAAACTCATACCGCAATGGGGTTTCTGAGCGCAGGAGTGCAAATTTTTCCGAACGCTCTTCAGGCGATAATTCAATCAACTTCCTTAGACGTTCGTCATACGCCCTGATTGGGTGAAGTGTTAGTAAGATCTTTTCAAGGGAATCACATTCCTCTTTAAGGTCGATATACTTTTGCTTACGGGGCAAGGGCCGGGGCTTCGTGATACCTGCATGATCACAAAATTGATGAATAATCATTTCAGATGCGCGAATTTTTGACTGTAAAGAATAACCGGCTATATGTGGCGTGGCAAAATACGATTTTAACGCCAGTCCGCTGTTAAATCCTGGTTCATCATTCCACACATCAATTACTGCATGGGTCAGCCTATCGGTTTCAAGTTCTTCTAATACCAGGTCCTCATCTATAACCTTTCCGCGGGAGGTATTAATCAGCAGATGATAAGATGCTCCCCGGAACCATGATTTATTCAACAAATGATAGGTAGGATATTCTCCTGAATAGGTAATGGGTGTGTGAAATGAGAGTATGTTGCACTCCTTTAACTCATCAAAATGAATAGATTCAAAATCAGTCTCCCGATCGGCCCGGGGCGGATCATATGTTATATGTGAAATGGAAAACTTATTAAATAATCTGGAAACTTCCGCCCCAACGTGGCCCACTCCAATTAATCCTACTTTAAAATCATTCAGCGGAATTCCGGAGGTTTTATGAAAACAAAGTAGTGTGGTAAGAACATATTCAGCTACTGCTTTTGCATTACAACCTGCAGCATTGGCCGTTTTAATATTTTTTGATTTCAGATAGTTGAGATCCAGATGATCCGATCCAGATGACCCCGTAGCTATAAATGTCAAATTGCCGGGATCTGGCAATGTTTCAGAATTAATTTTAGTTGTTGTATTTACAAAAAGGGCGTCATATTCAGGTGTGTTTTCCGGTAGTTTAGCAGGATCAAACAGATCCAGCTCAACCGACTCAGGTAAAAGCTCACGAAACTTATATAAATACCGATTGGCTAAAACTTTCATAATTTAAAAACATACTACATTTGTTTGAGCGAAAATATTGAGTAAGAATTATTCTTTTTGTTGTAGAACTTAGCTAATAAATGAGCACTTCTATTGCGATTTCAAAATTCTTACTTAGCAGTACATATGGAATTGCTGATTGTGCTTGATGCGTGAGTTAGTGAGTGTTAATTCCAAAGGCTTACATATAGAGATGTTAAATGTTTGTTTATTTTTCTGTAAGCAAACCGTAACTGTTTTTAATATTTAAGTATAACGTATTGTATTATATGAGTATGATATTGTTTCAGCATTCTTTACATAATTGCAGGAAGCACTACCTTTGCATTAGAACGAACAAGCAGTTTAGTGGATAATCTATGTCATTACAAAATTTCAATCCTGTTTCTCTGATTCGGAAAAAAAGAGATGGTCAATCCTTAACCGAGGCTGAAATTCAAAATCTGATTTACGCATATACGGATGATACACTCCCTGATTATCAGATGAGTGCATTTCTGATGGCTACTTACTTGAAAGGTTTAAACGATATCGAAGCCTCTGCACTTACAAAATCGATGCTGCACAGCGGAATTGTGCTGGATTTAAGCGACATTCCCGGCATAAAAGTCGACAAACATTCAACGGGTGGCGTGGGGGATAAGTTGTCCCTGATTCTGGCTCCGATAGTGGCAGCCTGTGGTGTTCCCGTTCCGATGATTTCCGGCCGGGGACTGGGCCATACAGGCGGAACACTGGACAAACTGGAATCGATTCCCGGTTTCACCGTAGATATTTCCCTGGATCGCTATCTCGAGATATTAAAGAAAGAAAATATGGTGCTCGCCGGTCAGACAGAAGAGATTGCTCCTGCCGATAAACGTCTGTACGCCCTGCGGGATGTTACAGCCACTGTTGAATCTATACCATTGATTGCCGGAAGTATTATGAGTAAGAAACTTGCTGAAGGAATTGATGCACTTGTCCTGGATGTGAAATATGGATCAGGGGCATTTATGAAGAAGAAAGAAGATGCTATCCGTCTCGCAGAAACCCTGGTGGGTATTGGTGAACAGTTTGGAAAAGAAACGATTGCTTACCTGACCAGTATGGAGCAGCCTCTGGGTTATGCCGTAGGAAACTGGCTGGAAGTGAAAGAGAGTATGGATAGCCTGAATGGTAATGGACCGGCAGATGTTATGGAAATTACGCATGTACTGGCGGGTACAATGATCTGCCTGGGCAAAAAGGCCGATACAATTGAAAAAGGAATTAAGATGAGTAAAAACGCCGTAAAAGACGGATCCGCTTTTCAAAAATGGATAGATATCGTAAAAGCTCATAAGGGAGATGCGAGCGTTATAGAGAATCCTGAAACATACACTTCGGCCCGCCATATCATAAAACTGGAATCTCCTGACAGCGGGTATATTTCTGAAATAGATGCATTTGCGATGGGCATGGTTTCTCTTGAGCTTGGTGCCGGCAGGCGGGCTAAAGAAGATAAGGTCGATCCGGCGGCCGGATTTATGCTTCATAAAAAAACCGGGGATTTTATTGAAGAAAGTGAAACATTCGTGGAACTTCATACGAACAAGGAGTCGGTTATCCCACAATGCAGAAAGGCAATGATCGAAGCGATTACGATTACTGATAAGAAGCCCGAAGAGCATCCTCAGATTGCCCATCGGGTTGATAAAGACGGCGTTCATGATTATTTAGCACGATAGATACCCTGAAAAACGTTTAGATAAGTAAAAATTACTATTTGATATCTTATTCAGATGTTGAATATTAACTATTAATCCGTTGTTTAGTATGTTAATTGCAGAGATTTATTTCTAACCTGCTTAAAGCGGATCGTCACAATAAAACGGACACAAATAAAAAAGTACTATGTTTGACAGATTAATAAGAGCGATACGGTCGATGTTCGGTGGAATGGTTAGTTCGATGGAGAACCCGAAACTGATTTTAGAACAGAATATCAGGGAGTTGAATGATCAGATACCCCAGATGAATGAGAATATTGCAACGGTGAAAGCCAATGTACTGCTGCTCAAGAAAGAAGTGGATCGATACGAAAAAACCATTTCTGAGATTACATCAAAAATAAAGTCTGCAATTAATGCAGACAGGGATGATCTGGCGCAGGGATATGCCCTTCAGCTTGAAAAAATGCGTGAAAATCTTGAACATTCTCAGGATCAGCTTAAATTCGCAGAACAGGCGTATGAAAAAGCACAAAAAGTGAAAAAAGCGTTTATGCGCGAAAAAGATCGCAAGATTAAAGAAGCGCGCGAAGCATTGAAGGCAAGCGAGCGGGCCGAGTGGCAGGCAAGGGTGGCCGATACTCTCGAATCGTTTGAAGTAGGCGGATTAGATCAAACACATACTGAAATGATTGGCCGCCTGAACGAACAAACTGCCAAAAACGAAGCCCGAATGGAGATCGCCCTCGATAGTGTTGATACGGAAACAATGGAAATCGAAGCAAACGCCGAAAAATTAAGGGCACAGGAGCTTGTAAATCAATTTAAACAGGAGATGGGTAAGAAAGTGGAAAGCAGTGAGAAAAAAATCTCGATAGATGAAAAAACGAAAGAACCATCGTCAGAGAAAACGGTTGGTAAAAAAGACCGAACCAAATCCACATAGGCCATGAGCGAATCAAGCCGTGAAGAACGGGAACGTTTAAAAGAGGAATATAAAGATCACTATCGGAAGATTCGCGATGCTGGTGAAAAACTGCGCAGCTCTCGCTACGCAAAAAAGGCTTCGGAAGCGTTACAGCAAATGCAGGCTGATGATCTGCTTGAATCGGTGGATCATTTCCTGGGTAAAATTCGATACAAGATGGCATCAATCGAAGCAAGACTTGATCTCGCAATGGATGATATATTAAATTCGGACGAAGAAGATGAGGCTGAACGCGATCTGCAACTTAAAAAGGAGAAAGCAAGGGATTCACTGCAACAAATAAAACGGGAAATGGGCATGTTGTACGACG
Organism: uncultured Rhodohalobacter sp.; assembly: GCA_964404705.1. GTDB lineage: Bacteria > Bacteroidota > Rhodothermia > Balneolales > Balneolaceae > SW132. The sequence continues at coordinate 11,884 of CAYOLE010000070.1, forward strand.
ATTTAGAACAGCAGGCTGAACAAATACAGGTTAAGAAAACAGTAGGCCCGCTTTCGGAACCAGAAACGAACGCAGATGAAGAAAGAGGAAATAATGGATAAAGATGAAGTTAAATCATCGGGCATAAATTTTACCCGCGAAGCGTTTCTGCATCCGGTAAATCTTGTATCGCTGCTCATAGCTACAATATCTGCATTGGTATTTAGTGATGCAGGTATGACACCACACGCCATTTTAACGCTTACATTTGGTGCCGAACTTGTGTATCTGGGAGTATTGCCAAACCTCAATTCCTACAGGCAATCGGTTATCCGCAAGAAACAAAAAGAAAAACTGGACGATGAAGGCGACAAGGCAATATTTCATCAGCTGGATGTGCGTTCACAAAAACGATTTCTCGTTCTGAAGCATATTGCATCAGAAGTGAAAAGCAACTTTTCCTCTCTTCCATACAGCTCACAGGGTATGCTTGTACATATCGAGAAAAAACTCGACGACCTGCTGACAACGTACCTTACACTGCTGGATATGTACCGCCGCTACCAGATCTATATGAATTCTGAGGTTGAGGAGGAGCTGAAAAATGAAGTGATTGATCAGGAAAATCAAATCAGTGAAATTGAATCAAAAAGGCTAAAAGCCACCAAAGAGCGGCGGATTAAAATTTTGCGAAAAAGACTCAATAAGTTTGATGTTGCAAAGGAAAAATATCTTATTTGTGAAACACATCTCGAAACGATCGAAGACGCTACCCGTTTTATCTACGAACAGTCTATGACTATGCCAAATGCTGAAGATGTTGGCAACAAACTCGATCATCTGCTTGAAGAGATGGAAGAAGCCACCACCATAATTGAGGAACTCGATCAAAGCCTGTTGCCTGGATTCGAGGAGCTGGACCAGGAACTTGAACTTGCAGAGCTCAGAAAAGAAGCAGAAGAACTTCACAAACGAACTGAACAAAATGTAAAATAACGAGCAAAATGCCTGCCAGTTACGAAAACATTGATTTATCAATTCACGAAAATGGAATTGCACATCTAACTATAAACCGCCCGGAAAAACTGAATGCACTCAACAACGCTGTACTCAATGAACTGGATTCTGTGTTCGATACAGTTTCGAACGACAAAAGAATCAAGGCGCTGATTTTAAAAGGCGCAGGAGAAAAAGCGTTTGTTGCGGGGGCTGATATTTCCGAACTGACGAATCTTGATAAAAAAAGCGGTCGGGCAGCTTCGGAAAAAGGACAACGAATTTTTCAAAAAATTGAAAATTGTCCGAAACCGGTTATCGCTGTGGTGCATGGCTATGCACTTGGGGGCGGTGCGGAACTGGCACTGGCAGCCCATATGCGGATTGCCACACCTGACGCCGTTTTTGGTCTGCCGGAAGTTAGCCTGGGCCTGATTCCCGGTTATGGCGGTACGCAGCGCCTTACAAAATTAATCGGCAAGGCAAAAGCAATGCAGATGATTTTAACCGGGGGACAAATTAAGGCAGAGGAAGCGCTGCACCATGGCCTGGTAAATCAGATTGATGAAAATGACGGTGTGAAAGCTGCTGTTTCGCTGCTTCTCAAAATATTGAAAAATAGCCCCGTTGCCATTTCAAAAGCGATTAAAGCGATTAATGCTGCAGATACCGCAGATGGATTTGAAACCGAAGCGGCACTCTTCGGTGATCTGTGCCAGACTGAGGATTTTAAAGAGGGAACATCAGCTTTTCTGGAGAAAAGAAAGCCCGACTTCTCCGGCAAATAGGAGATATTTATACAAGAATGGGTCAAACAATTAACCCGGCGGAAAGTGACGAGTTAATGCAATTTATGTTTATCTTATTTCTGATTCATTTATCCAATTTTCAGTGATCTTATAACAACTTTTGGAAGTACCGATTATCATACTTACAGTAATGGCAAGTGCCTTTTTTTCGGGTTCAGAAATAGCGTTCGTTTCTGCAAACCGTCTTAAGCTGGAAATTGAGAGCCGCAAAGGTTCACTAATTTCAAGATCACTGGCTTTTTTCAATGAAAAACCCGAAACATTCCTTATTACCACTCTCGTAGGTAACAATATTATAAATGTATTGTATGCTACTTTGATGGCTATTTTTCTGCTGGAACCAGTTCAAACCATTTATGAGAGCTGGGTGGGAACCATACCCTCCACTGTAATTGTGCTGCTTATCCAAACCGTAGTTGCTTCGCTGATAATTATGATATTCGGTGAAATTTTACCCAAAGCCATCTTCCGAATACAGGCTGACTTCATGGTAAAAGTGGTGGCGGTACCGCTTCGTTTTTTGAATATTGTACTCCGCCCGTTGATCAGTTTAGCAAACTCCTCCTCCGGCTTTCTTATCCGATTGCTAAAAACAGGTAGTGATCGCAGCGAAAAGGTGTTCAGGCGCCAGGATGTGGAGATGATCTTAAAAGAGCTTCGTGACACAGGGGGAGGAGAAGATTTTGATCAGGATGATTCTCAGATTTTACATAACGTACTGGAACTGTCCAATAAACGGGTTAGAGAAACAATGGTTCCCCGCACCGAAATGGTTGCTGTTGATCAGAATGCAACGCTGGATGAAATTCAGAAAACGTTTATTGCCTCAGGATACTCCAAGATTCCGGTTTACCAGGATAATATCGATGATATTACAGGGGTGGTATTTGCATACGATCTGTTCGATGACCCTGAATCCATTGCAGATATAATCCGGCCGGTGAAATTGATACCATC
>CAYOLE010000071.1:0-14468 GCA_964404705.1 uncultured Rhodohalobacter sp.
CTATTATCGCTGACTTCAAACACACAGATAGGTTCACCGCTTTCCTGAACAGAGGTTAATATTTTTCTTGCTTGATGTGGTCTCATATGATGGAAACTGCCAATCATCGCTGATAGCTGTTTTTAATACGCCGGAAAGCTGCCTGCTATGTGCCAAAGAGATCCAGGAAGAATTTCTCATCCAAAAAAACCGGTACACTTTACAATGGTTTTGTGTATTTGTGAAAGAGGCTGTGGGATTTAGTATTAACAGGTACAACAGTATTCTACACAGCATCGGCTTGTTTTACCCACTTCAGGATTTCCATCAGATAAATCTAATTTTTCCATCTAATGAACTACCTTTAGGCAGAGCCACCAAGGTAGTTCATTTGATCACGGTCGGTTATGGCCGCCAAACAGGCAATTCTTCTACTGCGGTGGTATTTGTAAGACGTTTTGGATTCTCACCGGCGGTATCCATTGTGTAGATTTCAGAATTCCCGTCACGATTTGTAGCAAACACTATTATATTGCCATCCGGTGACCAGTTAGGGTATCGGTCGATTGCGGAATTGTTCGTCAGCCGAGTAACACCGGAACCATCTGAATTCATTGTATAGGTTTCAGTGTTTCCATCACGGGTTGATGCGAACGCTAACATATTACCATCGGGAGACCACACCGCATCTCCATCAGCACCGGAATGATTAGTGATATTTACAGGATTTGAACCATCGGCTTCCATCAAATAGACCTCCCAATTCCCATCACGATTTGTTCTGAAGAGGATACTGTTGCCATCTGGCGACCACTTTGGTTCATCATTGCAACACTCCCCGCCAGTGGTAAGAGGTTGAATATCTGAGCCGTCCGGATTTATCTGGTAAATTTCAGAATTTCCGCCACGGTTAGAGGCGAATGCAATTTTTGTTCCGTCCGGAGCCCAGGACGGAAATCTGTCCACAGCCTGATGATCCGTGAGACGGGTCAAATCTGAGCCGTCAACATTCATCACATAAATGTCTGTATTTCCTGCACTCCCTGAGGCAAAGGCAATTTTTGAACCATCCGGAGACCAGGCAATATCACCACTGTTGCCGGGGCTCATTGTTATATTAATTGATTCCGATCCATCCGGAGTCATCAGCCAGATATCATATGGGCCGTCCCGGTCACTTCGGAATGCGATGAGATCACCATCAAAATTGAATTCAGGATCCGGATCAGGTTCCGAGTCGGGAGTGGCTGGATTATCACTCCCACAGGAGTAAAGGACTATTAAAAATAATATTGATGTAAAATGAATAAGTCTAATCATGTCGTTACCTGCTTATTTAAATGATGAGTTTGATGTCAGCTGCCACGAGGTACAATAGCTCCCGGAGATGGCGGCGGTTCTGGCTGGGGATTAAACATCAGCTCTCCGCCGATTGAAATGTTTCCGCTTTCAAGGGTCGTAGCCTGCCCTCGTACATGTACATTTACTCCCAGCGCTTCAGACATTCCATTTAACACAACATTGCCATTAGCAACATTTATAATTCCATTAAGTGAAATCTGAACGGGCTCGGGCGGCACGATCGGATCCGGAGGAACTATTGGTTCTGGGGGAACTATCGGTTCGGGAGGGACAATCATCCATGTCTGAACCACATGAACGGTGTTACCCCGCATAAATGAACTCAGTGTTCGAACCTCGATACGTCCTTCTCTTACACCGGGAAAATCTCCAATCCAATCTCCATCCGGATTGCCTACTATTTCAAACTCATATACTTTTGGAGGCGGTTCAGGTTGAGGGTTGAAATTAGCTTCAATCTGAGGCTCTGTTATTTCAATCTGAGGCTCTGCGATAGTCAGTGGGTCTACATTTGTGGTTTGTTTCTCACAACCAACACCCATCAGCCAAACCATTACGAATACCATACAAGAAATGATTATTGATTTGTTTTTTGATGTTTTCATAGATTTATAGTCATTAGTTTATTGGAATATTATATTTATTGAATTGCTCTTTTCAGGCAGTTGCATATACGCTCTTGCGAGCAATAAGCCTCTGTCATAAACACGGAACATTCCGTAAAAAGGTGACAAATGAATTATGAGGAAGACATTACCGGCTGGCTATCCAAGCTGCGGCAAGGCTCAGACACCGCTTTTGACAAGCTGTTCCCACTGGTTTACAATCCTCTCCGCGCCATTGCATATCGGCAAATGATAGATCAGCCCCCGGGCCACACCTTTTCAAAGACAGACCTGGTACATGAAGTGTATCTGAAACTGGCCAATCAAAAAGAGACAACATGGAAAGACCGTGCACATTTTTATTCTGTTGCGGCACGTGCCATGCGCCATATTCTTATAGATCATGCACGTAAAAAGAGCGCTGAAAAAAGGGGAGGAGCCAAAAATGAGGTTACATTTATTGATGAAATCATGAGTTCTGAAGAACACGATTCCGATGAACTTATCCGGCTCGATAAAGCGCTGAATGAGCTTGCGGAATTTGACGGCCGGATGGCCAAAATTGTAGAGTTTCGTTATTTCGGAGATATGAGAATAGATGATATTGCCGAGGTTTTGAATCTCTCATCGAGAACGATTAAAAGAGACTGGGTTACTGCCCGGGGCTGGCTTTATCAGCGACTGCGAAAAGAGATATAGCACTTTCTTATTATTAAATGTTATGTAGCAGGAAATCCCTGTATTGATCCTGAATCCGGTTATAACTCAGTGAGAAATTTAGTCAGGTAAGACATCTGCCAGTACGTGCTTATTAGGAAAATTTTAGCTTTATTTCGTGAAGGTACACATCATGAATAAAGAACACTGGCAAACGATAAAATCCATTGTTTCTTCGGCGCTGACCCTCTCCGGGCCGGAAAGAGACAGATATATCACCCGCGCCTGCCGTGCCGATGAGAACCTTCGCGCCGAAATTGAACAGCTCCTGATTTCTATAGAAAAATCGGAACAGGAAAAATTTCTGGGTCAGGTAAATATCGATGCAAAAACACTTGTATCCGAGCTGACTGAAAAATGGCAGATAAAGGCATCCCGAAAAGATCTGATCGGTAAAAAAATAGGGCCGTACAAACTTATCAGGCAGCTGGGAGAAGGCGGAATGGGCAGCGTGTTTGAGGCCGAAAGATACGATGGTGAGTTTAACCAAACTGTTGCGATCAAACTGATTCGAAAAGGTGTGGACACTGTCGACAACATCAAACGTTTTCATATGGAAGAGGAGATTCTGGCCCGCCTCCACCATCCCAATATTGCTCAGCTCTACGATGGAGGACTCACTGAAGATGGCAATCCTTACCTGGTGATGGAGTTTGTGAACGGAGTTCCTGTTGACGACTATTGCTTTGAACATTATCTGACCGTTTCCGAACGCATTAAACTTTTCAGGGATGTTTGTTCGGCAGTACAATATGCTCACGGAAACCTCATTATTCACCGGGATATTAAAACCAAAAATGTTTTTGTAACGCACGAAGGTGTTGTCAAAATACTGGACTTTGGCGTGGCAAAACTGCTCGATCCCGGCGTTACAGACGTAACATTGATGAAAACACTGCCCGGGCAGAAATTCTGGACTCCCTATTATGCGTCACCCGAACAGGTTACGGGAGAAATCGTAACGGTGGCGACAGATGTTTATGCACTTGGAATTCTGCTCTATAAACTGCTGACCGATACCTATCCATTTGATCTGGACGGAAAAAGTACGGCAGAAATCGAACGGATGATTGTTGAAAGTTTACCTGTTCCGCCGAGCCAGGCAGTAAAAAGCGCTAATACCGAATGTGCAGCCCGGAGGCAGCTTTCTCCTTCTGAACTCCGGAAGACCCTCACCGGCGATCTTGACGCCCTTGTACTCAAAGCTATTCGAAAAGATGCGAAATACCGGTACCGGTCGGTAGAACAACTGCTGGATGATATCGGCCGGTATCAGAAAGGATTGCCGCTGACAGCGCGAAAAGGTACGTTTCGTTACCGGTTCTCCAAGTTTGCAAATCGAAATAAAGCCGCACTTTCTACAATTGCTATCGTTCTCGTGGCTGTGGCAATCATGGGTATCTATCATGTATTTAAACTGACCGAACAACGGAATCTTGCACAACTTGAATCGGCAAAAGCCCTTGCGGCTCAAGATTATCTTGTAGAACTGTTTGAAGCAGCAGATCCTTCAGAAAATCGTGGAGAACAAATTACAGTTCAGGAAATCGTTGATAGGGGAATTGCCCAACTCGAAGAAAATCTCTCCGGTGAACCGGAAATACACCTTGAAATGCTGAAAGTGTTGGGTCGGGTTAAGCAGGCCCTTGGCGATTTTGATCATTCGGCCGAACTGCTGGAAGAAGCTCTAAATACGACACGTGAACTGCGGGGAGATGAACATGCAGATGTAGCCGCGACGGCTGCCATGCTTGGGGAAGTACTACGGTGGGATGGGGAATACGACCGGGCGGAATCCTTGCTTCGGGAAGCACTGGCAATTCAGCGGGGCTTAGTCCGGGAAGATGATGCCGGGATTGCCAGTAATATTCACCGGCTTGCACGAACATTGGAGATGAAAGGCAATTTTGATGAGGCCGAGGAGCTGTATAATGAGGCGCTGGCGATGCGTGAACGGTTGTTCGGAGAATACTCGGCTGCCGTTTCTGCCACCCTCAATAACATGGGTTGGCTTCTTCACCAAAAAGGGAATCACATCGAATCCGAAGAATTTTTAAGACGATCCCTCGTGATTAAAGAACAACTGTTTGAACCGCCTCATCCAGCTATTGCATCCACCATGTCCAACCTGTCCGTAGTTCTGCGTTCGCTGAGCAATCATGAAGAAGCGGAGGAATTCGCCCGACAGGCCCTTGAGCAGGAAATAAAGCTACACGGAGAAGATCATCCCAGGGTAACTACCGCGCTCAATAACCGGAGTCTCATCCTTCTCGACCTCGGCCTCTATCAGGAAGCTGAAACTGTTTACCGGCACATACTTGAAAATAATCGCAGGCAGCTTGGTCCGGACCACATTTATGTAGGATTTTCACTTTCAGGTTTAGCCATTGCTCTGATAGAGGATGGCAGAAGTGAAGAAGCATTGCCTTATATTGAAGAAGCGCTTGAAGTAACCCGGAAAGCAGTAGGTGAAGAACACCGATACTATGCTATGAATCTTAAGCTCAAGGGAGATGCTTTAATAAATCAGGATCCGGGCGGGGCTGTATCCTTTTATGATCAATCCTTTCAGATCTTTGAAAGGGTAGCCAAAGATCATCCGGGAATTGCCAGGGCACTCACAGGCCTCGGCAGAGCTTATGCTGCCGGAAGTGAAACCGATGCAGCAGAGGCTGCCTTCAAAAATGCGCTCGCCTTTCAACGAAGAGTGCTGCCCGCCGGACATCCCAATGTTATTTTGCCATTAATAAACCTTGGTCAGCTTCTGACGGATCAGGGACGTATGGATGAAGCAGAGCCTCTTTTACTTGAAGCTGTCGAAATATCAGCAGAGAGACTGCCGCCCGGCCACTGGCAGGGAATTGCCGCCCGGCTGGAACTCGCTGTATGCCTGATAGCTAACGGACAGTCACCGGCAGCTCATGTTGAGTTTGAAAAAGTGCTGACTGCCCTGCAGGGCAGAACGGATTTTCACGCAATGCGCTTGCAAAGGCGTGCCAGTGAGTTCAGATAATGCTGTGTTCTGATGTTAATTCTCGGCATAAAAATGTGTAAATGTATTCTCAAACTTTGATGGGATGGCTTTGAGAGGCTTCCCCTGGATTGTCCATTATGAGATCCGGGATTATAAGATCCATCGCCCCTAACGTGGCTGCTTAAAAACACTCATCTTTTTATCCTACTCCACCAGAACATCTCCGTAGCTGATTACATTTTCGCGGCCGTCGAGCAAAATCAGGCGATGGAGACCGCGGGCACTTTCAACGGTATTAAAGCGCCCCAGCTGTATGGGGTTGATACTAATTACAGTCAGCCCCGGCGGAATAGGGTTTTGAGGATCACTATAGACCGGGCGAAATTCCGGGTTTACCCCGCTTTCAATCAAAACTATTACGGTCAGGCCGGAGACAGCCTCAATGCCGGAAATTTCCACATTGATCATCAGTTGATCACTGACCTGGACCGGGTTTGGAAAAGCAGGATCAACAAATACCAAACCCTGGAAAAAAGGTGCTGTGCGCCAGTCGTCGGGATCTTCATTTTCATCTACAATCTGCCCGCTTCCATCCGTTTCTGTAAAACCCTCAGGCAGAGAGAAAGCTTCGTTTTCGAAGTCGCGCTGGTCATCATCTTGTCCACACGCGGTAAGTAAGATTGATCCAAAAGCAGCCAGTAAGATGATGATGGATAACCGGATACAATTACACTTATGGTTAAAGAAATCAGGAGTTTTCATAGAAGGCGAAACAATTGTTTTTTAACCCGTACTTTCATTAAAGACTGAGTCACAATTATGATTTACTGACATCTTTAAAAAACTGCGCTTTTATCGTTGTATATTTAGAAGTCAGATTTCCGGGGATACTTTCAAACGACCGGGTAAGGCGTTCATTTTTAATAGTTTTAAACCTGTAAAAGAATATATCGATTATGCTTAAGGTTTATGGCATCAAAAACTGTAATAAAGTTCGAGACACATTTAAATGGCTGGAGGAGAACGATGTGGACTACACATTTGTAGATCTGAAAAAGGAGCCGCTTTCGGAAGCAAAACTCGATGAGTTTGTACATAAAGTTGGCCTTGACGTTCTTGTTAATCGCCGCGGAACAACCTACCGAAAACTTGGATTAAAGGATAAAAACCTGGATGAGGATCAGCTGTTTGATCAGCTCCTTGAACATCAAACCATGATAAAAAGGCCGGTACTGGAATTAAACGATGCTGTGCTGGTAGGCTATGATGAAGACGCTTTCGACGCTTTTGTATAAAATAGTATCGGTTGCAATATTACTTGTGGTATTGCTGGTGCATGGAGCGGCCTTTGCCCAGGAACTGTCTTATGAGCGCGGAGTCCCCCCAACAAAAGAGATGCTGATGGAAGTTAGGGAGACGTTCGAATATGAAGTAAAATACGGCTTTTTTACACTGGGCTGGATAGATGTGGAACTGCTTCCCGATACAACTTATCATGGAGAAACGGTTCATCATCTCAAAACCACGATACGATCGAACCGGAGAGTTCCATTTGTTGGTACCCGTATTGTTAATTATGAAACTTTGTTCAGCTATAACGAAGATTGGTTCTACAGCCATCTGTTTTGGCGGGATGATATTCACGACGAAGAGTATGAAACGGCAAGGGTTGAATTTGACCGCGAAGCAATGGAAGTGCGATTTTTTGAAGAGGGGGAACCCACGGATACCCTCGAACTTGAAGATCCGGCAAGCGGCGGGGACATCGTATTTTTATATTCCCGGTTGTTTGCAGGAATTGAAGAGCCATATGAGCTTCCCGTTTATATCGAAGGCGAAAAAAGCTATCTCACTGCTTCGAGCAGTCCCGAAAAGGAAATGCGGAGTTACGACGCGTTTGATGGTGATGTTGAAACTTATCGCAGCGAGGGTACAACAGATGCTGACGGCCCCTTTGGATTCACCGGTCAGTTCAGATCATGGTTCCTGACGGATGATTTGCGGGTGCCTGTAGAAGCACACGTACGGGTAATTTTTGGAAATGTTAAAGTAAGGTTAATATCCTATGAGCGATCAGAATAAAATAATTTGTCAATTTCAAATGATGCCCCATGCATCCGGTCTTCCGCTGCCCGGGTACGAAACTGAAGATTCCGCAGGGATGGATCTGCGCGCCGCCGTGGATCAACCCGTTGAGCTTAGACCGGGCAAGCGCATGCTGGTGCCTACAGGTCTCAAAATGGCAATTCCCCGGGGCTACGAGGCGCAAATCCGGCCCCGGAGTGGAATGGCTTATAAACATGGTATCACTATGCTGAATACGCCGGGGACCATCGATTCAGATTACAGAGGGGAAGTAAAATTGCTGGCTGTAAATTTGGGTGAAGAATCGTACACCATCCATCGCGGGGATCGAATTGCTCAAATGGTAATTGCTCCTGTATGCAGGGCAAAAATATCAGAAGTGGAAAATCTCGAAGATACTGCCAGGGGAGAAGGAGGGTTTGGCAGTACCGGTGTGGAATGATTCGTACAAACTAAAATCCTATTCAATAGTTTGGGAAAATTTATGATCCTTTACATACCGAATACCGACAATTGAAATTCTCCCCCAAACCATATCTTGATCTTGTTGGAAATAACAGAAACTACAGGCGATTGTGGCTTGCACAGGTGGTTTCCAATTTTGGAGATTGGTTTGGTCTGCTGGCGATTTATGCGTTGATACAGTCGTACAGCGATTCTGAACTTTTGCTGGGACTGATTATCGTGGTAAAAACTCTCAGCCTTGCGTTTTTTTCACCTTTTGCCGGATACATCACTGATCGCATGAACCGCCGCCGGCTTATGATCTGGTGCGATATTTTCAGGGCAGTTGTAGTGCTCGGTTTTATACTGATTATATCTTATGAACTATTATGGTTTGCGTATCTGTTGATGGCGGTTCAAATGATGTTTTCCGCAATTTTTGAACCTGCCAAAACCTCGTCCATTCCGAATGTTACTACTGCTGATGAGCTGGTGGTGGCTAATATTTTATCAGCCGCATCGTGGAGCATAATTTTCACGACTGGAATGGCGGTTGGCGGTTTTGCCACTGCCTGGCTTGGCACTGATGCAGTATTCGTAATAAATTCACTTACTTATTTACTGTCTGCCGTCTTTATTTACAGGGCGGTAATCCCTCAAACAGTGATGAGTAAGAAAGAGCGTTTTCGCACCCGGAATCCCCTAACGGGAATATTGGAAGGATTTAAATTTTTGAAAAATCATCCCGAAGTGATGAGGCCTACCATGGCAAAGGCAATGTTTACGAGTTGCATTGGAGCGCTTGTCTATCTTTTGATATTAGTTGCGGAAGATATTCTGATGATGGGAAGTATAGGTCTTGGAATATTGTATGCTGCCAGGGGAGTGGGTACCGGAATTGGACCAGTGCTTGGCAGGAGAATATTCAGGCTGGAAACGAAATGGGTGAAAGCTATGGGATTTTGCATGATTTTTGGCGGCGTAATGTATGCATTTGTGAGTATGTCTGAGGCGCTGGTGATGATAACATTTCTTGTAATGCTGGCTCATGCAGCCTCGGGATCGAACTGGGTAATGAGTACCGTACTCCTTCAGCGCCGGGCTCCGGATATATTCAGGGGACGGGTATTCAGTACTGAATGGCTGTTGTTCACACTTGCACAATCAGTTTCTGTAACTATTGCAGCGTTAATCCTGGAGTTTAATCTGCTTACTATCCGTGAAACCATCCTGATGTTTTCATTAATGCTAATGGCAATAGGTGTTTTCTGGCTGATGAAAATTGCCCCTGCTGAAGAAATCATCCATAAAAGAACAGTAACAGAATCCGCACCGGCTGCATACCAGAATAAGTTTTGAGTTGACGATTGATGAAATATAAAAGGCCATTATACACAATGAACACTTTAGTAATTCGTTCGAATTTTCTCTGTGTTCAATGATTAAATGGTTATCTTTGACACGTTTTTAGAAATAATTTCAGATGTAACACATGATTTGGGAAAACCCTGCATATTTATGGCTGCTTCTTCTGATCCCAGCTTTTTGGGGAGTTTTTTGGTGGATTCGGGTTTTAAGGCATAAACACCGGCGCGAATTATTTGATGACCGCCTGCTTTCATTGCTGCGGCTGAATTTTTGGAAAACAGGGGACCGCATTCGTTTTTTTAGTTTTTTGGCGGCTATTTTCTTTTTTGTAATAGCCCTCGCCGGTCCGAAAATAGGCACCGAAATTCGCGAAGTTGAAAGGTCTGGGGTTAATATGCTAATAGCACTGGATTTGTCCAGAAGCATGAATGCTGATGATATCTCGCCAAACAGGCTGGAGAAGGCTAAATTTGAAGTAAACCGCCTGATCAACCGACTGGATGGCGACAGGGTTGGGCTGTTGGTTTTTACGGGAGAAGCCTTTGTTCAAAGCCCCATGACGCTCGACTATTCAGCTCTCCGGCTTTATCTTGATATTGCTCAAACCGACCAGATGCCTTCCTCCACCACTCATTTTCAGGCGGCACTTGTAAAAGCTGAGGAAACTTTTCAATCTTTGGAGGAAAATACGGAGGCTGCAAATGTACTTTTATTTATTGCTGATGGTGAAAATCATGGTCCGGATTATCGTTCTGCAGTTGAGCGACTAAACCAAATGGGAGTATCTATTTTTACTGTTGGTATAGGAACTGAACAAGGTGGTCAAATTCCTGTTTATGAAAATGGTACGATGCGTGGGTATCACCGCGATAACCAGGGAAATGCGGTTATTACTCAGTTGGAGGCGCAAGCGATGAGAGAAATCGCTGCTCTTGGTGGTGGAAATTATTATCAAATAAGCAGCGGCAGTGATACAATAGAGCCATTTTTATCTCGGCTGGAAGAGCTTGAAAGAGGTGAATTTTCTTCCCAGGAATTTGCAAACTATAAAAACCGGTATCAGCTTATGGGGATGATTGGAATTGTGTTTTTGTGCCTGTCACTATTCTTTCCCGATTTCACGTTCAGATCCGATCAGAAATCAGAACCTGTACTTACCTGACTTTATTATGATAAAATTATTTGTAACTGATCTGGATGGGTGTATTTCACAGCCATTCAAATCACCACACTGGGAATCGATAAATCGATTACGGGAGTTAAATATCAAGAGTGATGATGACGCAACTATTCCTCCCATTACGATTTGCACCGGACGCCCTTTTCCCTATGCAGAAGCGGTTGGCCAGTGGCTGAACATACGCTATCCATTTATATTCGAAAGCGCGGGACTGTATCACTGGGAAGGTAATCGTATTGAAACGGCTCTTGATAATACTGATGAGTCTCTGGAACCTATAAAGGAAGTAAGACGCTGGCTGACAGAAAAAATATTACCCAGCTATCCGAATGCAATTTTAGAGTTCACCAAGATGATGGACGCGGGAATTGTGTGTCCGGATGTAAAAATTGTAAATGAAATTCACGAGAAAATTCTTGGTTATATACCGGAAAATTACCCTGATCTTGAAATTCACACCACCGATGTATCCGTTAATATTTTGATGCCCGGCAATAACAAATTGCAGGGCATCAAAATGCTCGGTGAGCACCTGAACATCAGTTTAAACGAAATGGCTTATATTGGGGATACCGGGGGAGATGCTGTAGCATTGAAAGAAGTAAAAATGCCATTTGCACCCAGCAATGCACGCCAAGTTGCAAAAGATGTGGCTAAAGTTATGACAACTGAAACCACACAGGCGGTACTTGAGGCCTATAATGAAGTGATCGCTTATAACAGAAATCACGCAGGGTAATGGTTGTTGGTGATTGGGAATTGGTTATTGGTGTATTTTAGATCAGAACTGAATTTGAAGTACATGATTACCTGTTTATCAATAACAGATAATATTGCTCTTGTTGATTAATATGGGTAAGACTGTCTGGATGTGATGATTCTTTTTCTCATCTATGAGTCCCCGTTCCCCGACACTCAGCGAACCCACTGCGTTTCATCCGCGTAATTCAGCGAAAAACAAAACCCTGAACTCATTACAGCCCCGTCATTTTTTGTCAGTACAGCAATATCCAGGGTACCGAATCCGTAGCAGGACTCACTTACAACAATAATTCTCAACAGTTTTTCTCGCAGAGTTGCACAGAGTTTGGCGCTGAGTCTCGCAGAGGACACTCAGCGAAACCACTGCGATTCATCCGCGTAACTAAAACCCTGAACTCATTACAGCCCCGTCATTTTTTAACAGATCCAGCAGAACCCACGGAATCCAATCAGTAGCTGCACTCTTACAGATACCGCCCGCAGCCGGTATTTGTATCCCCGTTTTCTGTAATCGTGATAACATGTGTAAACATAAACCCGCTCATTGTATCCTGGCAGAATTGTTTTTCCGCATGTATTTCTATTTGAAGATCAGAACTAAATGTAGCCTGGTAATCAACTCCTGATTCGTGTTGATTTATATCCAGTGACTGACTTTTTACTACAAGATCCGGTTTCATATAAACAAGTGTATCACCCTCCAGTACATGAAAGGCCCAGAATGGTTCATTACCATTGCCTACAAAGTTCACTCCATTTTTGCGCAGTTCAAGATGCCGGTCAAGAATGGATTGAAATTCAGTGTTTCGGCTTAGCAGGTAGTTCTCCGCAACTTCTTCAGATATTTCTACACCACCCAGTTGAAGTATTTTCAGTCTATTTTCGGAGACCTGAAATCGTTTTAAATGATCAGGATTATCTGCATGAATAGTTAAAACATCACCTGTTACATGCCATGTTCCGGTTTTGGAATCATGTTGAGGTTCACGATCAACATAGCGGCTGAACTCAGTAAATTGTCTCTCTTCAAGCTGGAGTTCATAATCTATATCAGGACAGTCATCACAGGGAAGTGTTCCGGAGAATGCAACAGGCAGATCAAGACGATCATTTAAACTATTCTGAGGTTTGTCCTGATAAGTAAGCGCAATATTTACCCTGATTAAAATAAATACAATCAGGCAGGCTACAATTATAAGTCCGGTATTTTTGCTCATGATTCAGTGAACTATATAAGATTATCAGTTTTTTTCAGTGATTCATCAGCCATATGTTTATGATATTCATCAAGTTTATTGGTGATATCATCGTTGTATATACTTAACATTCTTGCTGCCAGCAGTCCGGCATTTTTTGCTTTCCCAATAGCTACAGTTGCTACCGGAACACCATTTGGCATCTGTACGATAGAATACAGACTGTCAACTCCGCCCAGTGCAGATGTTTGTACAGGTACACCTATCACCGGCAGTGTTGTATGTGCGGCGAGCATTCCGGGCAGATGAGCCGCACCGCCGGCACCCGCAATAATTATTTTCACTCCCCGGTTACGGGCATTTTTTCCATAGTTTGCCATCAAATCGGGTGTTCTGTGAGCTGATACTACTTTTTTTTCGAAGGGAATATTAAAATAAACAAGAATTTCAGCGGCTTCTTTCATAGTTGACCAGTCGCTGTCGCTGCCCATTACCAGTCCTACAATTGGTTGTTCCATGTTAATTATATCTGAATATTAAAAGTGCCTTTGATTGCCTGGTTATATATCAATTCCGAATCATCTCCAAGCAATGTATAATGTGCCATTTTTCTGCCGGGTTTGCTTTGAGTTTTTCCGTATAAATGAAGGTGTCCGTTGCTCTGTTTTAAACATTCTTCATAATTATCAACCCGGGATGCCCGCTCCATGGTGCCAAGTAAATTGATCATAACAGCTGCTTTGCTCGTCATTCCGGCAGCACCAAGCGGCAGTCCAGCCACTGCACGGATATGATTTTCAAACTGGGAGGTTATGCACCCTTCAATCGAATAATGGCCGGAATTGTGTGGGCGCGGAGCAGTTTCGTTCAACAGGATCTTGCCATCGGTGGTAAGGAAAAACTCAAAAGCAAAAATTCCCCGTCCATCAATGGCTTCAGCAGCCAGTTTTGCTAACCTTTGCGCCTCTGCTGCCAGATTCTGATCGATTTCTGCAGGAGCCTGCACGGCAATGCAAATGTGATCTTTTTGAACTGTTTCCACACATGGATAAACCACCGTTTCTTCCCCGTTACGTGCAACCTGAACGGCAAGTTCATGGGAGAAATTGACAAACGACTCAGCCAGGATCTCTCTGTTGTTGTTACCGCCAAGTTCTTCGAAAGCATCTTCAGCTTGTTCGGTACGTTTTACTGTTCTGTTGCCATAACCATCATATCCGCCTTTTGAAGATTTCAGGACGATTGGCCAGCCATATTCTTCAACAAACTCTTCAATATCTTCAATGGATGAAACCCTTTGGCTGGGAGTTACCGGAATGCCGGCTTCTTCAAATGTTGATTTTTCAACTTCCTTATTTTCAATTTTAGCGAATGATTCAGGAGAGGGATAAATCGGTGTTCCGGTGCGTTCTCTTAGCTCAAAAAGTACAGAAGATTCAATAAATTCATTTTCGAGAGTGATCACATCACACGATTCAGCGAAATCAATCATGCTCTCAACATCATCAAACGATCCTTTAAAAGAATAAGGAGTGATAAATTCCACCGGTTCCATCTCCTCGCGATCAGAAAACACAGCGACTTGCATACCGAATCGAAATGCCTGAAGCGCGGACATCCGTGCCAGCTGACCTGCTCCCAAAAATCCTATGGTGAATCCTGTTTCTAAACTATTTTTTTGCATGTAACTTTCTCAAAGTTTTGTAAACGGTTAATTTTTTTAAGATATACTATTGAAGTGTCAATAATGAAATGGCGGGTTTAAGTCATCGGATGAGTCAATTCAAAGTCATCAC
>CAYOLE010000072.1:0-14413 GCA_964404705.1 uncultured Rhodohalobacter sp.
AAAATAACTGATACATTAAAAGCCCCGGCTATAACAATTGGCCGGGGCTTTTATCGTTCATGTAAGTGTTGAAATACAAAATAACCTTAGAAAAATTTTCAGGTCTATGAAAGGTGAACGTTTGGTGATTTTATTACTTACAGGGGTATGTATACTGGCCCTGTTAATGGCAGCCTGTTCGGCAAAGGAAGTTGAACAAGATTCGAGTATAGTTGCTGCAGTAGGGGATGATTTTACCGTTCAATTTTCCAGATTACAGGCCTTTCACAGTAATCATGAGTTTGGGGCGAGATATCCCGATAGTGAATTGAACGGATATGAAGAAGCACTCAGCTTACTTGTTTTCAATCGGCTTAAAAATATTGATTTTTTTGAGACCGGAATGCATCGCGACAGTGCCCTGGCACTGGAACTGCAGCGGATCGTTAATGATGAGTTAATTAACGATTATTTTGAAGAAGCACACCTTGCAAAATATGTGAACGAAGAATCCATTCGGGAGTACCACGAAGGAATGAGTAAAGAGATTCACTACAGCCAGATTCTTCTGGAAAAATCTCAACCATCGACTTCGGAGACTCAGCGTGAGATTGAAAATACTATAGATGATATTTTAACGGCCGCAGAGGACGGCGAATCATTTGAAACTCTGAGGTCTATCTATTCACGTGAACCAACAGCGAATGGGGCAGAGAATACCAGAAGTGTACAATGGAATGCGGATTCAAGAAATCAAATCTTCAATCAGCTCTATGATCTACATGAAGGCGATCTTAAAGTATTAGAGACCGCTTCTTCCTATGTGATCATTAACGTTGACAGGGTTACTCAGCGAGAGGTTCCGCCCTTAGAACAAGTACGTGATGAAATTGTAAGTAATCTTCGCACGATGTACTACAGTAAAAGCCAGGATGAATTTGAAGAGGAAAAAGAGAGACTGGTTGATCGAAGTAGTATACAATGGAATCAGGAAGGGTTGGAGCAACTTATTGAGTGGTCTTCTCAGCCGAATTTTTTTGATGAATTTTACAGGGATACTTTAAAGAGCAGGATTGATGCCGGGGATAATTTTGAGATCCTGAATTATTCAGAGGGACGCGTGGATGCAGAGGAGTATCTAAGACTACTTGATAACGTATATATCATGGATAATTCTCGATCAAACGAAATAGAAGAGCACAAAATTTTTATAACTGAAGCTTTGGAGCGGGATCGAATAATTGAAAAAGCAAAAGAGATGGAATTGGATGAGCAAATTATTAATCCGAATCGTCCAAATCAGTTACTTCAAAATCGAGTGATACAACTCTATAATGCTGAAAAAATCGACTCAAAAGTGCCTGAACCCGGTGAAGATGATTTACGAGAATTTTATCAAGCCCATAAGGAATCTTTATTCTACCAACTGCCGAGAGTTCGGGTTTTTATGTATGTTTATGATGATTCTGTAAAAGCCGCTGATGCCATTCAGCGATATAAAGAGGGCACACCGTTCGAAGATCTTGAAGCCGGTTATCTGGTCAGAACTTTTGAGAAAAACAGGGATGGAGAAATTAAATCATATATGAGAAATGAAAAACCTTATCTGGGAGAAGCGGCTTTCAGGATGAGTGAAAGTGAAGTAACCGGACCCATTTCATTTGATCATGATGAAAATGGGCGGCAATTTGCTGTTCTAAAGCATGCTTGGAGTGAACCTGAAAAGCAACTTTCCTATTCAGAGGTTGAAGATCGAATCGAATCGGTGTTTAAAGATTATCACAGAAGAAAAATTGTGGAATCGGTTAAAGATGAACTGTGGGAGAAGTATCCGGTTGAAATCTACAAAGAGAATTTAAAACGCCAAATTTCATCACTGTAAACTTTGCCGGGCAAATACTCTTACTTTACCAGAACCATCTGCCGCGTTTGTACAAATTCGCCGGCCTGCATACGGTAGATATAGATTCCGCTGGCCAGGCCAGTTGCATCAAAGGTGGTTTGATATCGTCCTTCCCGCTGGTGGTTATCCACTAGTATAGCCACGCGCCGCCCGGTAATATCAAATACCTCTAACCGCACATGATTGTTTTCAGGCAGCTGGTAATTGATGACCGTTGATGGATTAAACGGGTTGGGATAATTTGCGGCCAGTTGATAAGAATCCGGAATATCGGTTTTTTCATCGTTTAGCGAGATTGCAACAGATGCTTCCACTTTAATCGCTGACACCGCCATTTCAGATCGCTGTCCGCTCTCTTCATCCATACGATCACCGGTGTAATAGTAGCGCCAGAGAAGCTGAACATAGCCTTTATTGTTGACCTCCTCCGGCAAGGTAACAGGTCCGATCCACGCGCGATGCCCTTCAGTTTCATTTCGCTCATATTCCACAGGGTTTCCTTGTTGATCTGTTACATCTGCAAAATCACCCTCGTTTCCAATACGGTATTGCAAACGCAGGTTGTAAACCCGCGAATTGGGCTTGATGGTGCTGCCCTCCCAGTGTACAGTTATATCTTTCACCCCCTGTGTATTCAGTGACAGAATTGCCCCTCCCAGTTGCGTTCCGGGATATCCGGGGTTGCCATCCTCGTTGCCGGTATTTATAAAGACAAACCCATTGCCGCCAAGTCCATTGATTCGGGTCCGGGAGTCAAGATCATATACTCCGTCTGTAAAATCTTCAATTTCGGCATTGACGCCGGGATCCTGCTGATCCATATAGACAAATGCCATATTTTCGGGATAAGTTTCTGCCGGTGCATTGGCCGGCCATTCACTGAAAAAGTAATCATCATCGTATAACGAAAAAGCTGCAGGGAAGAGATTCGCGTCTGGATCCTCCTCAAATACTGCTGTAACTGAGAGAGGCTGGTTCAGGATACGATTAATTTTCGGAAGATGATTTTCTGCATCAATCCCATCCCAGTGTGAAAAGCGATAACCAGGCATGGGTTCGGCAGTGAGAGTTACCGGAATACCTTCAAAATAGGTGCCTGTCCATGGCCAGGGGCTGGCATCAATTCCCGGGGTTTCCCCGGAGATCGATATGGTGTTCACACGTACACTGCCCATTGATGGGTCTGAAACATCCACAGTAAGATCATGTTCATCATCTATTTCAAAATACTCTTTCAGATGCTGACGGGAGTATGCGGGTCTCTGTTGGGCATACGGTATGAGCTGACTGGTAATTCGATTTTCCCAGCCGTTTATTCCACCAGATGGCGTGTTCCATCGCTGAATATGTTCCTGCATTTCGGGCTGAATATAATCTGCCATATCTTCTACAATCCCTACCGTTCGTTCGGGCAAAAAGGCACTATTTAGTTGATCCAGGAATCGGTTGATAAATGCCTGCTGAAACTCCTCATTCTCCATAAAATGATTGAATAGCTCTACAGACCATTCCGGATTTCCATGTGGATGTGAAATTTCTCCAAGTGCATGGAGAAGCGTGTTGTAATCTGGTCCGCGGCCATAAAGATGGAATCCGAAATCAAGGTCGAAAGCAAGCCACCGCCAGCGACCGTCCATTTGGCCGGGAGCATCAGGATTATAACCATCGGCTGCACGGTAGCGCCAGAAATCAATATTGTTGCCCGGCCAGTCGGTATTTCCCACAAATATCTGGGCAATCTGGTAATCAATGTAGTTTTCAACATCAATTCGGGTTCGTATGTAGTCGTAATGTTCCGGATCGGAAAGCCCGTTATCACGAATATAGCCGAACGTTTCGTGGTAGTGGACGTTATCTCCCTCTTTTACAACGGCATTTCCTTCCAGCAGATCAATATTTTCAGGATCTACGTGGTGTACGCGCGCCAGATAGTGCTTGTCGAAGCGCTCGCGCATGTTATGAAGACCCCAGTACTCCCCGTTAATAAAGATGATGTAGGGTTGATATGCCTGAGTGTCGAAATCCATGTGTTTTACGATCTCCTGCATCAATGCATCCCGAAACATCGTCTCCTCCCAGTCGTTTCCCGAATTACGGAGAATCAGCCGGTTGTACTCGTTGTAGGGCTGATCGGGAAACATAGGGTGAGAAAATCGATTATCACCGTACTGGCTTCGTGCGTAAAGTCGCAGGGATTTTATAGGATGAGAGCGGCTCCAGGCGCCGTGAATTCTCACGCCAATAGTTTGTTTATGGAACAATTCTGCTGTGTCTTCGCCAAACAACTCCATCGATGCAGTCCGCTCCCATTCAATGCCACGACGATTATAATTTGCAGCAGCATGTCCGTTTGCCTGCATGGGATTGTTATCATTATACACTTTACCGGGTACATAAATACCCTCTTCATAATCAAACAATTTATCTTCCTGGATGGCAAATGAGAGTACAGGGAGACTAAACCGTGTGGCAGGATCATCGGTAATAAAGTAGCTATGTGTTTCCGTCTGTGATGGATAACCGCCCTCTTTAACAGCAATGGACCGCACCACGGTGCCTTTATATACCAGCCCGGAGGGAAAATAATAGGGATCGGCGGATTGTTCATAGGTCGACTGCATCCGGCTCAGGTAGTTGGGCTGATCGGTTCTGTCTTCGATGGAGATGGGAGCGCTGTACTCCAATGTTTCATAACTGCGGGTTTGCAGATCACCGGACGGACGATAGCGATCCATATATTCGTAGGTTTGTCCACCTGCTTTTTCTGGATCAGGTTCAGATCCATCGAGCGTGTAATAGATTGTGACCTCCGGATCGGGATGGGTAAGTTCCAGCTCAAACGGAGCGGAGTAGAACCCTCCCTGGTGTGATACCGAAACAGGATCGAGAATGTCCTGGTATCCGTCGGATCCATTTTGCTCGTTCGGGGTTGGCGTATCATAAAAGTACCACTCGCCCGTACCATTTGGATAGCGTCCCAAGCTGATATCGGTGGAAATTTCTGTTGGTTCCAGTTCATCAATCCGCTCGCCATCCGGAGTGGTCAGAATTATTTCTTCCCCCCCGGCAGAAATACTGTAGTTAGTATGCAGTTCGCCGGAAAGATCGCTACGATCTTTCCCGGAAGTCCAGATCAGCAGATATTCTCCGGATTGTATAGTAATGTCCGGAAATACCCAGCGGAAGGGGCGGTCGTTGTCATCAGAGAGGCCATAACCTTCCAGGTTTAGAGGTTCATCACCTAAATAAACAATCTCGATCCAGTCCTCATTATCACCATCTTCATCGGTAATATTATTTCCGTTAGACGCCAATACTTCGTTCAGGTAGAGCTGCTGGGCTAGTAACTCCGCTGGAATAACTGACGGCAGACAGATCATGAAACAAATGAAGATTGTCCAAAATATTTTTATGAATGAAGAAACATACATGTATTTTTCAATCATATCAGAGTCTATGTTAAGAGATTGTCCATTACTACCGGACTTTTCTACTCGGTTGCGATTATTCTATGAACAGAAGTTGGGCAAATTCATAAAGCGATCGCCGCCACGTCTGGAATTCATGTGCCGTACCTTCAGAAATATATGATACCGCATTAATGCCTGCATCCTTTAATTCATTTGCTGCACTTCTTACCGCATCGGGTCGTTCTTTACTGCCAGAACTCAAAAAGATAAGAGATACATCGTGCTCTTCTGTGATGTCTTCCGGTGAATACGTTCCTCCACTTAAAAGTGCATATTTTGAGAACACATCCGGTTTATTCAGGGTGATCATTTTCGTTTCCATTCCACCCATCGACAGGCCTGCCATTGCCCGGTGCTTTTGATCGGCTTTAGTTCTGAAGTGAGAATCGATGTATGGTATTAATTCGTCCACCAATACAGTTTGAAACGGTTCTATGTCGAAGTCTCTTAATCCACCAAATTCTATTTCGTTGGTCATCCCATAGGTCATTACAATGATAAAAGGTTCAATTTTACCGTCAGCGATGAGATTGTCCATTATCAGGTTGGCGCGACCCTGGTTTGTCCAGGCTGTTTCATCCTCACCCCATCCATGTTGCAGGTATAAGACAGGATATCGTTGTGATTGATTTTTATAATATTCCGGTGGAGTGTATACAAAGGCTCTGCGGGAGGTATTGGTGCTTTCAGAATGAAAAAGAATCTGCTGTACATTTCCATGCGGTACATCCTTTAAGGCATAGAAATCCTGGTCATGCGCCGGTACCTCAATCCCGCTTTCCCATCGTCCTGAACCATAGAAGTTCATTGCTCCGGGATCGTTGAAGGTGCCGCCGTCTACTGTGAGGTGATAATAGTGAAATCCTTCATCCATTGGCCCCTCAGTTGTTCCTGTCCAAAATCCATTCTCGTCTTTGGTTAATACGGTTCCACCGCTGCCGCCAAGACCAAGGCTTACCACCACACTATCTGCTTCAGGAGCTTCTATGCGGAAACGTGCATAACCCTGAGAGTTTACTTGAGGATATTCCTCTCCCGGTTGGTTAAGTACTGAAGGTTTGAAGTCATCCTTAATGGCTGGTTGACCGGATTGAGCTTTACACAATGGGTTAGTAAGAACAACCAATAATAAAGTAAGAAGAAAATATTTCATGGTGATGTTTTTTAGTTTTATCACTTAAAAATCAATTGAGTAAAGTTAAAAAGATCGTGCCGCCACACTGGCCAGGTATGGCCGCCAGGACTCTCGAAGTACTTGTATTCAATTCCGATTTCATCAAACTTTTCCATCATGGCGTGGCCATTATCGTATGCAATATCTTCTTCACCGCCTTCAGATATCCAGAAAAGATTCAGGTTTTCGTTGACTCGGTCTTGGTGGTCTTCAAGGTATTGATAGTAAGGTTCTGTAATTTCTTCTTGTCCTTCCTGAAACCAACCACTGCTAAAAACTCCCAAATAGGCGAATAGATCTGTATTGTATCCGCCTGCAAAAAGGGTTTGTAATCCACCCATCGATAAACCTGCAAGCGCCCGATTTTCGGAATCTGTTTTTACCCGAAAATTGCTTTCTACAAATGGGATTACTGCATTTTTTAGTTCGGCTTCAAACATGCGGTAGAAATTATCCCCTTCGAATCCAGATCCTCCTACATTACCATCAATCATTACGATAAGCATGGGTACTGCTTTGTCTTCAGCAATCAGATTATCCAAAATCAGGTTGGTTTTTCCCTGTTTGGCCCAGCCGCGTTCATCTTCGCCGCCACCGTGTAAGAGGTATACCACAGGATAAGAAGTATCAGTATTTTCATCGTAGCCGGGGGGAGTATAAATTAAGAACTGACGCCATGTTCGCGTAACTTCCGAAAAGTAATTTTTCATTCGAATATCGCCGTGGGGTACTTCTCTCAATTCGTAATAATCTCTTTCCGGATAGGGTATTTCTATGCCGCTGGCCATTCTACCCATCCCATAAAAGGTTTCACTGGCAGGATCTGCAACGGCAATTCCATCTATTAGTAAACTGTAGTAATGAAAACCTCCGCTCAAAGGCTGTGTCCTTCCCGTCCAAAACCCATCCTCGTCTTTTTCCAAATCTATTGTTGATCCCAGATCGATTTGTATTTGTTTGGCTTCGGGGGCATCAATTTTAAATAACACGCTGTTGTCAGGCATTATTTGCGGATACTCTGCGCCCTGAATATTGGTTTCCGGGGGAAGCCCAAGAGGGCTGTATGAATCGAACGTGGATTCATCAACAGGTTTAAAGATTAGCTGTGAAAACATAAACAGGTCGTTTTTCCATACTTCGAAGTCATGCCCTCCCGGCTCTACGTAAAAGATGTGCGGAACCTCATGTTTACGCAGATATTCGTGGGTGCGTTTGCTGATATTTATGAGTCCGTCTTCATTCCCGCAGGATATCCATAGCAGGTTTAGCAGATCTTCAGCTTCTTCAGGATTGGGAAGAAGTTCCTCTGGTTCTTGTGTATTTGGTGCAGACGAAAATCCGCCAATCCATGAAAAGGTATCAAGGTTTCCCAAGCCAAAATTAAGTGATTGCCCACCACCCATTGAAAGTCCGGCAAGAGCACGGTTTTCACGATTTGTGTGAACCGGGTACGTTTCCTCGATGAATGGAATTAGATCGCTGAGCAGATCCTGTTCAAAATTTGCAAACGCTTCTACTTTATCGGATGCAAAGATATCACCGGTGGCACGGTCGTCTTCCATTGCCCGGCCGTTGGGCATTACCACAATCATCGGCTCGAGTTTCTCTTCAGCGTACAGGTTGTCCAGTATAACCTGGGGATTTCCGTTGTCAAGCCACTCTGTTTCGGTTCCTCCAATGCCGTGCAACAGGTAAAGAACCGGGTAGATATTCTCTTCAGAATAGCCTGGAGGCGTGTAAATGATAGCTTTACGGTGGGTTCCCACGGTTTCCGAAGGATATTCTACTGTCTCGATATTACCGCGTTCTATGTCAAATTTTTCCTCATCAAAACCATCCGGAGCTTGTTCATTAGATTGCTGCGAGAAGGTTGTGGTGGCGAGTGCAAATATGAGAAATGGGAGGACTACATATCGTTTCATGAATGTGTGTTATTATTTAAATGTGGATTTTTTAGTTTTAACTTAGAAACCGCCTTAACTATCCTCAGGTGAATATGCGTACATCCCTAACACGGTTCCGACAAATCCACCGGCTTTTACGGAGCTTAGGATAGTGCCGTCTGCGCCTTTATACAAAACCTGCCAATCTTTCTCATTCACGCCATAAGAAAAATCATATTCGGCTCCTCTGGCATCAATTTTCAGGTAAATATCATTCCCTGTTGCTTCTTCAAGCAGTTCAGAGGCAACTATATTTTTTTCCTCTCCTTCCGATTTTTCGAGGTAAATTTCACGCTTCCCATTATCTGTTACCGAAACTCCGAGCAGGTAGTAATACTGTTCGCCCTGGAATGCAACAAGTCCGGCTACATCTTCGGGATGTTCCGGTTCGTAGCTCATCTTAACCGATGCAGATGCGTAGGCATGCTGCTGCCTTCTGCCAATGAAGGATGGATTACCCAGTCCACTAATGGCTTCAGGCCTCGGTTTAATAGTCAAAAATCCATCATCAGACAGGCTCCACCACTCGTCATGTGGAGTGCGGATCATGGTCCAGTAATCGGCAAGTTCAGGTTCGTTAAAATCATCGGTGTGGGTAAAATTCCCGTGCTGCGGTGGGACCGGTGGTTCAGATTTCGGGAGGTCCGGTCGTGTTAGTTTTGCGGGAACCGTTTCATCCCCCTCAAGAATTACGGGCCAGCCATCTTTCCATGAAACCGGCAGTAAGAATGTTTCCCGTCCAGTATTGAAGTGTGTTCCGTCGTAAGGGCGGACGCCAAGAAAGATGGTCCACCATTCATCATTTTTTGTTTGCACCATATCGGCGTGCCCCACATATTCAACCGCAAATTCTCTATCTGGAGAAATATGGCGCTGAGTGAGAATGGGATTGTTGTCGTACGGTGTGAACGGACCCATGGGATCATCCCCTTTCAGTACCACCTGTGAGTGATCAGGGCCTGTTCCTCCCTCGGCGGCATGAAGCACATATTCTCCGTCAACTTTCATGATGTGAGGACCCTCAATCCAGACAGGTTCTTGTGAGATATCAACTCCGCCATTGATAATCACTTTCGGCTCCCCGATACTTTTATTGTTTTCTACATCATACTCCCTGATCCAGATGGCACGGTGCCCCTCGTAGAGAGGTTCTCCTTCGGGCGCATCGTTATTCAGAACATAAGACATCCCGTCGTCATCAAAGAAGATAGAGGGATCAATCCCGCCCACATTATCCAGCCATTTTAGGTCGGACCACTCGCCGGCGGGATCTTCTGTGGTTACCATAAAATTACCACCGGCATCAACAAGGGTACTTAGTACGTAGAATGTGCCGTCGTTGTATTCGATGGTTGGAGCAAAAATTCCCCTCGAAATTCCAAGGCTGTCAACTGGAAGCTGGGACGGGCGGTCGAGAACGTGGCCGATTTGCCGCCAGTTTACAAGATCCGTACTGTGAAAAATGGGAATTCCGGGATAATAACTAAACGATGAATGCACCATGTAGAAATCATCCTCCACCCGTACAATGCTTGGATCAGGGTAGAAGCCGGCGTTTATTGGATTAATATATTCATTATCACCGACGGTGAGATTTTCATATACCGGATCATTTCCCTCGTAGGTAAACCAGTCGAATGATGGCCCGGACCCCACTGAATGGGTCTGAGGTTCAAAGTTGGCTGTTCCGACTAACAGAAAAAGTATGACGACTTGTAAATATTTCATGAGCATTAGGTTTAAATTAACACATTCGTTAAATATTTGACGTTAAATACATCTCATCTGCAATATCAAGTCATGGGGTTCCGCAGCATGCGCCAGAACAATGGTTTTGGATTCAGTTTCCTCCTGCTCTGACCCTTAGGAATCCAGCACCATCAGTAGAAAAAGCAAGTAAACTGCCCGGATAGTCGATTGTATGGCTGATGATGTTTGCATTAAATTTTTTAAAGCTAATAGTAATTTTGGGCGTGTTCATGAGCGTTGATCTGGCTTTTACACTACTATCTAAGGCCATAGCCCTTCCAGAACCAACCAACCATGGACTCTTGTATATCGATTAATCCCCGGCCTTAAAACTTTCCGGTGGACCTAAATAAGTCTGAATGGAATCCGTTGTTTCGACTACTATTTTTTGAAGTACCACACCTGTATCCATCATCCATATTTTTTCGGAATGGCTGCCATCGCCAAACCCTGTGAAGTACAACTTGTGAAAGCATATTTGCTCTTCCAATAGAGCAAATTATTGTGTAAAAAACAAGATAAAAAGCCCGTTCCTAATACGTTTTATGCAGAAGATTAGTTTTAAATTTTCTTTGAGAATTGATTATTCGGATAAAAATTTGCTCAAAGATGAACCACTTTACAACTTATCTTATGATGAATCTGTAGTCTCATCGTGATTGAATGCGCAAGCTGCTGCACCGATAAGAATTGTACCTCAGGATACCATTATCATGATGTGAAAATTTCTCAAAAAAGGTGAGTCAAACATTAATGGAGGATAGGGATTTACTATGAAAGGAGAATAAAAAGCCCTTCAAAGATACCATATCCTTGAAGAGCTTCTTTAGCCGAGACTCTTAGATGACTACCGGATATGCCGGTTAAACAGATTTTCGACAAGCTCCTGTCTGCCGCTTATCTGCTCAGGCTCGCCATTTTTGCTGGCAAGGTCGCGGAGCTGTTCAAGTGACAGGTTTCCATCCTCAAATTCTTTTCCTTTGCCACCGTCAAAAGAGTTGTATCGGTCGTCCCGAAGCTCCTTGTAAAGCGGATCATTTAAGATGCTTTCCGCAATCAGCAATCCACGGGCAAAAGTATCCATACCACCGATATGCGCATAGAAAAGGTCGTTCAGGTCAGTTGAGTTGCGGCGTATTTTAGCGTCAAAATTGAGACCCCCGGGCGCAATCCCTCCATTTTCGAGCACCACAATCATGGTTTCGATAGCATCATAAAGATCAGTGGGAAAGTAATCGGTATCCCAGCCGTTTTGGTTGTCACCCCGGTTAGCATCAATACTTCCCAGCAGCCCGGCTTCGGCGGCCACAGTAAGGTCGTGCGCAAATGAGTGGCTGGCAAGAGTAGCGTGATTGGCTTCTATATTCAGCTTGAAATCATCGAGCAGATCCTGTTCCCGCAGGAATCCAATTACGGTTGCTGAGTCAAAATCGTACTGCTGTTTGGTAGGCTCCATGGGTTTTGGTTCGATAAGGAAATTACCTTCAAACCCGATCTTTCGGCCATAATCTCTCGCGGTCCGCAGAAACGTACCCATATGATCGAGTTCGCGCTTCATGCGGGTATTAAACAAATGCATGTATCCCTCGCGGCCGCCCCAAAATACATAGTTAGAACCACCCAGTTCCACTGTCGCCTCCAGCGCCGCTTTCACCTGAGCCCCAGCATGGCACACAACATCAAAATCTGGATTTGTTGCCGCACCGTTCATATAGCGTGGATGTGAAAACAGGTTCGCTGTTCCCCACAGCAACTCCACACCGGTATTTTCCTGATGTTCTTTTGCAAGTGAGATGATTTCTTTCAGATTTTTCTCTGATTCATCCACCGAATTTCCCTCAGGTGCTATATCGCGGTCGTGGAAGCAATAGAAGGGTGCACCCAGTTTAGTGATGAACTCAAACGCAGCCTCCAGGCGATATTTTGCATTTTCGAGCGGATCGGATGACTTGTTCCATGGAAAAACACGGGTACCCGGCCCGAAAGGGTCACTGTTTTCACTAAAAAAAGAGTGCCAGTATGCCACGGCGTAGCGCAGATGCTCTTTCATAGATTTTCCGGCAACCACCTTATCTTCATCGTAATAGGTAAATGCCAAAGGATTATCGGAGTCCGGCCCTTCATATTCAATTTTATCAACGTCGGAAAAGTATTTAGTGCTCATATTTTTTCTTTTTTATTAAATGAGTGAATTTAGTTTGTCAGCCCATCTTCCATAGGCGTCTTCATAGGCAGATTGTTTTTTTGGATCAGGCTCAATAACCTCCAGCTTTATTAGGCCGCTAAAGGCTTCTTTTTCACTGGAGTAAATGCCGGCACCAATACCGGCACCGCGGGCTGCTCCAAGAGATCCATCAGTATTGTAGAGTTCAAGTACAGAACCGGTAACCTGAACAAACGCCTCCCGAAACAGAGGACTAAGGAACATATTTGCATGCCCGGCTCTCACAGTATTCATCTCCAATCCCATATCCTGCATGATCTGGAAACCATAATGTAGTGAAAATACAATTCCTTCCTGTGCTGCCCGGAGCAGGTGACTATTTGTGTGTCGATTAAATTTAAGTCCGTATATACTGGCTCCCACATCAGCGTTTTCGAGGATTCGCTCAGCACCATTACCAAAAGGCAGAATCGTTATGCCATCAGAACCAATCGGCACCTTTGCTGCTCGTTTATTCATCTCTGAATAGGAAAGCGTCTCATCGATACCAAGATTACGTTTAAGCCAGCTATTCAGAATGCCCGTTCCATTAATACATAAAAGTACACCATACCGGGATTTTGATTCGGTATTATTGACATGTACAAACGTATTTACTCTTGATTGTGGATCATAAACGGGATTATCAGCGATTCCATAAACCACCCCGGAAGTTCCGGCCGTAGCCGCTACTTCACCCGGATTTAGAACATTCAGAGAAAATGCGTTGTTGGGCTGATCTCCTGCACGATAGGTAACTTTCGTGCCTTTTTTAAGGCCAAGCGTTTTAGCAGCTGATAGAGTTAATTCACCATGAAGATCGAAACTGTTTTTTGCCGGCGGTAAAAGATCGCTGGAAATATTGTAGTAGTCCAGCAGCTCCTTTGCAATGGAATTGTCCTTGTAATCCCAGAATATACCTTCAGACAAGCCCGAGACAGTTGTACAAATTTCGCCCGTCAATTTCATGCCAATATAATCTCCCGGAAGCATAATCTTGTGGATCTTACTATAGAGTTCCGGCTCATTTTCCTTTACCCATTTTAGTTTGGAGGCGGTAAAATTTCCGGGAGAGTTTAAGTAGCGTTCCAGAGATTGCTTCTCGCCGATCTCTTGAAATGCTTTACGGCCGATTTCTGTGGCCCGGCTGTCACACCATATAATAGAGGGTCGTAAGGGACTGTGATTTTTATCTACCGCTACCAATCCGTGCATTTGATAGGATATTCCAATGGCGGCTATTTTCTCCCCGCTCAAGCTATTTTGGCTCAATATCTCTCGCGTAGAATTTACTAAATGAGTCCACCATGTTTCCGGATCCTGTTCTGCCCATCCCGGTTTTATTGAATGGATACTTAACTCTTCTTTGGGTGAAACTGCTGTGGCAATCATCTTTCCTGTATCTATTTCAATAACAGATGCCTTGATAGATGAACTACCAATATCGTATCCTAATAAATATTGAGATTGATTCATTATTGTGGTACAAAATGATAAATGACAGATATCTCCATGGTCTCCAGATGCGCAAATAGAAGATCTATTTGAGAATTATTTTCGCGAAAAATATAAGCATTCCAAACTACTTTCCATAAGAGGTTTGATTGATTCTCTAAGTAAGCTCCTGTCTAACCATAAAATAATTTTTGATATATAAAGTAGGGAATGTGCTATTTAAAAGTATACTCTTAATCACTGATTTGTTGATATGTAGAATCAACTAATGTTATGTCAACTGTAAAAGTTTGGATGCAGAGGATTAGTCATCGGATGAGTTATTTTCGAAAAAATGAGATTTATTAAAATTGTAATGACTTTGAATTGACTCATCCGATGACTTAAACCCGCCATTTCATCATTGATACATCACTAATAAACCTGTACAAAATGTGTAACTAAATAGAGTGGACGAATCATTAGAACTGCACTGTTTTTGTATTATCGCTGAGACCTGCTGATTCATCCGCTGATTTTTGCAGGCATACTACGATT
>CAYOLE010000073.1:0-14273 GCA_964404705.1 uncultured Rhodohalobacter sp.
CTTTGAATTGACTCATCCGATGACTCAAACCCGACATTTCATCATTGACACGTCACTACTAAGGTTCGCAACTAATCTTCAAACAGTTCTTTATTCGGCCTGACGGTGATTACCGGTTTCTTAACATACTGAGCTACTTTTTCGGCTGTGGAACCTAAAATAAGATGGGCGAACCCGCTATGGCCGTGCGTTGCCATCACCACGAGATCAGCATATTCTGATGTATAAGCTTCAATTTCGTAATGAGCTGACACCGCCTTTTCCACAATAGTTTCAAGGGATATTCTCCGGCTTTGATCACCGCTGGTGATTGTAACAGTATCTTCAAACGACACACCGGAGCGATGTATATGAATTGATTCTATATGTTGTTCAGTTAGGAATTTATTTAACCGAAAAATAATATTTTCATAGGCAGCAATCATTTCATCCCTGGCAGGATCCGGCTGATCTTCGTATTCAGAATTGCCATAAAGTTCCAGGACTCTGAATAGAGTCAGTTTTGCATTAAATGTATCAGCAAGTGCAACAGCCATCGGAAATGCCGTAAATGAGAGTTTAGATCCATCTGTCGGCATCACTACATTTTTTATCTGGTCTTCATGCAGCCGGCCATCAATCGATAATACAGGAACTTTTGATTTGCGGATCACTTTTTCGGTTGTGCTTCCCCGGATCAATTTGGTTTCATGCCTGCCTTTCGCACCAATTACAATCAGGTCATAATTTTGTTTTGAAGCATATTCGGCTATTGTATCCGACGGCTTGCGCTCAATCATTACCTTAGCCTCTCCTTTTGATTCTTCTTTCAAATACTGGTCCATCGCTTTTTCAAGCCGAAGCTCCGATTCTTCATATATCTTTGGATAGAGGTCTTTGTCCATATCAAGCGGAGTCCCCAGCATTTTTGCACTCTCACTTAAATATTTCAGGGTGGGTACAACATGAAAAAAATCGATTTTCCCGCCAAACGTATCAGCAAGTTTTTGTGCGGCAGCGTAAGCGCTCTCTGCACCCTTCGAAAAGTCCGTTGGCACTAAAATCTTATTGAACCGAATCATAACTATCCCATTTGTTTAGGTTTAGGTTTAGCTTTTTAAAGCTACATATATTTTGTGAATCTATTATGTAAATCGTTGAATATCATGTAATTCTGATTTATTTCTGGCGCAAATAAGAGATCACCCAAATCATCATTATCCCTCCGGCCATCCCAAGTATTCCTCCTCTTACATTCACATCTTCCTGTTCTTTTTCCGGTATAAATGGTTTAGATGAAAGTACTTTTCTTGAAATCGTTTCTATTTCGACACGCTGTTCATTTGAGGGGGCGTCCGGATTTAAAACTTGGGCAATTCGCTGATATTCAGGCAAATCAGGAATCTCATCTCTTGCCATAATTCTCTGAACCTCTGGATCGGTATATTCCATTATCCGGCTTTCTGTTACAGTTGTTGCATATTCGCGTTCCTGATAGGGCCAGATAACATAGAGTGAACCTATCAGAAAACCAACAAGTACAAGTAAAGTGGCCGCGTGATAGTTTTTCAGCAGCCAGGAAAGCAATCTTGAAAAAAGAATTATCCCTACTAACATTCCTATAAAAAATGGGATCAGATTTATCACAGAAGTCATCGTATCCGTGGTGCCTAAATTACCAATCTGGGTCAGAATGTAATCATATTTTCCCAGTATCAGGAGAAGGTAAGAACCCGAAATACCGGGCAATATCATTGCACAGATCGCTATTGCACCGCTCAATAAAACGAACCATGCACTTGTGGGTGTAGCGGTGGGAACAAGTGTAACTATCCAAAAACCAAACAGGGCTCCCGCAATAATAGGAAATGCGTTTTTCCATCCGCGATTCTCCGGTGCAATCTCAACAACAAGCAAAAAAATAGAACCTAAAATTAATCCAAAAAATAATCCATATATAATTTCAGGATGCGTGAACATATAAATCTGTAAAGGAACTACTTTCGTAAAAAATACGACTGCACAAACAATACCTGTAAACAAAAGCATGAGAAACTTCCAGTGTATAGTTTTTGCAGCTTCAACAATTCTAAACCGGAAAATATATTTTATAAAATTAAGATCCAGGCTCTTAATTGCAAAGATCAGGCGGTCGTAAATTCCGGTAATCAATGCCATAGTTCCGCCGCTAACGCCGGGTACAATATCGGCCGATCCCATCAAAAACCCCTTGATAATCAGGAATGGAGATTCCCACCACTCAGTTTCGTCAATTTGGGAAATAGTCTTTTTCTTTTCTTTCAATGCCGCTGATTTATCTCAATTTAAGATTGTAAAAAGGGTACGGATACATTCCTTTGTTTTCAAGAAGATAGTTTTTATTCAAGAGCGTCGTGATGATAATGCTTCATCGCCCCCCAAAACGAGAGCGTGCTCCCGGTACTGCAAATAACCATCACAAAAAATACTGCCTGAGATGCTCCGTAATCCCCGGTAAAAATACTGTCCATAAGCCATCCGGTTAAGGGCGGACCAAGGCCAAAACCTGCTATACTGATCACAAACAGATAAAGACCTCCGGCAAGTGCACGCTGATTGTGAGGAACGAGATACTGCATTAGAGCAGCCGCAACTCCGTTATACGACGAGGAAAAAAGTACACCTACTCCCATCAAAATAAAAGCCCATTGTGCATCTGCGCTAAATAATCCCACGGCGTAGAACGGCAATCCGCCAATAGCTGCCAGCACTCCCATCCAGAATCTTCTCGCGGGATTTTTTTTCGCCAGATGATCTGCAAATTTGCCTGACAGGATCACTGAAATCGCAACTCCGAACAGAAACCAGCCATAGAGCGGTGTCAGATCAGCCCGCCCAAAGACATCACTAAAAATAGTGCCTGCAAACGCGAGCACTGTGTAGCCTGTACATGCCAGAAGTGAAAACCCTGTCAGGTGATATTGTATGGTCTTTTTTTTCAACAGGGCTGATACATCTCTCAGCATAAACCTGTTGTGGGAGTGTCTTAAAATTGTCCTGTCCGGTTCTTGTACAAGCCAGATGATAAAGGGCAACAACAGAAGACCCGGAATCCCAACTACAACCAGGGAGGTTCGCCAGTCATACTCCACCGCGATTGTACCCCCCGCTAAAAATGAG
Source organism: uncultured Rhodohalobacter sp. (assembly GCA_964404705.1). Classification (GTDB taxonomy): domain Bacteria; phylum Bacteroidota; class Rhodothermia; order Balneolales; family Balneolaceae; genus SW132. Next base: position 3,139 of record CAYOLE010000073.1, read on the forward strand.
AGTCCGATTCCCAGGAAAATGCCGCTCGCATAATATGAGAAAATGGCGGCTCGTTTTGCCGGTGGAAAGAGATCGGCCAGCAGAGAATAGACAGCCGGGCTCAGCGTCGCCTGGCTTAAACCTATCAGCAGGCGTGCTACAACCAAAAAAGTAAATGATGCGGCAAAACCGCTCAGAATGGTCATGACACTCCAAACCAAAAGCCCTGCAGCAATTAACCACTTACGTGAAACTCTGTCTGCCAGGCGCCCCATTGGGATACCGGCCAGGGCATATATTACTGAAAAAGCCGTGCCATAAAGAAAACCAACCTGAAGGTTATTAAGCTGAAACGCCTCTCTTATGTCAACACCCAATACTGCTACAATCTGTCGGGTAAAAAAACTGTTGATATAAACCAAAGTCAATAGAAAGAGTGCGCTGTAAACCACCTTTTTTTTCATGGATCAAAAATAAAAAAATGATCCATATATTCCCTGATTCTATTTTTAAACGAATTTATTACCAATTACCTTTGTATTGCCAGAAGAGAAGATAGCAGATGAAAAAAATCATTTATGGACAAAACGAAATTACCGCGTAAAACCAGTAAACAGATCGAGCGGGCACACAATCTGCTTGATGAACTTTATAAGCATTATCCTGATCCGAACTGCGCATTAAATCACAGAAATCCGTTCGAACTGCTGATTGCAACAATCTTGAGTGCTCAATGTACCGATGTACGCGTGAATATTGTGACACCTGCACTTTTTGAGGCCTATCCGACACCCGAAGCCATGGCTGAAGCTCCGCTTGAAGAGCTTGAGGAGCTTATCCGGACTACAGGATTCTTTCGAAACAAAGCTAAATCACTGAAGGAAGCATCAAAAACAATAGTAGAAGAATTTGATGGAAAAGTACCGCAAACTATGAAAGAACTACTGACATTGAGAGGTGCCGCCCGAAAAACGGCAAATGTAGTGCTCGGTAACGCCTTCGGTAAAAATATTGGTGTTGTGGTAGATACTCACGTCAAACGCCTGTCGAATAGATTTGGATTAACTCAAGAGAAAAAGAATACCAATAAAATTGAAAAAGACCTGATGGCACTATTTCCGCGGGAAAGCTGGACAGATCTGTCGCATTTGCTCATACATCATGGAAGAAATGCATGCAAAGCACGGATTTCCACGCCACCCGACCACCCTGTATGTATCAAATACGGGAAAAAATGTAAATGCTGGAAAATGAGAGGACAAACATAGTGAGCTCAGATTTATTTAATTCCACTACCCTGCCGGTTCCACCGCTGCGTGGCGATATTCAGATTCTACCTGTAGAAGATAATGGCCAAAGTCTGCTTTTGTTCTATGATCCTATGAAAATTTCTGCGTCAGGATTTGCGCTCGACAGATCCGTTGAACCTGTGTTATCACTCATAGATGGCCGCAAGTCACTCGATCAGTTGATTCCATATTTTGCTGATGGAGTATCTGCTAAGGAACTGTTGAAATTTATCCGGATGCTGGACGAGCAAAAGCTTCTGGAAAGTAACCATTATCGAAACCATGCAGAATGGATTGAAACTACATTTGAAGATTCTGATCTCCGTCCTCCTGCGCTAATTACCACAAGCTATCCTGCAGATGAGGACAGTCTTGAGGAGTTTATGCAGAATATAATGATGCAGAGTAATGGTTCTGAAATGTCCACAACACCCGGTAAGGCACTTTATGCTCCTCATATTGATTTGCGGGTGGGAGCCAAACAATATGCCGAAGCGTTTTCAACCCTGAAGAATATTAAACCGAAACGGGTGGTAATACTTGCTACCGCGCATTATAGTGGTTATCACCCCGAAATGTATGATGGCTATCCATTTATTGGATCTGCGAAAGACTATCAACTGCCTGGCCGTATCTTGAAAACCGATCGGGATTCCATAAACCTGCTCAATAAAAGCGGTGCAGAAACAGGTTTCACCCTAAAAGACCGGGCACATCGTATTGAGCATAGCATTGAAACTCACCTGCTTTTTGCCAGCCACATCTGGAAGCACGATTTCCAGATTGTTCCAATACTTGTGGCCGGTATTGATGAAATATTTTATAAAGCAGATGGAGACCTTGGTCAGAAAATTGATCGTTTTTCTGAACAATTGAAAGAAATAGATACAGACGATACATTTTATTTGGTCAGCGGAGATTTATCGCATGTCGGGAAAAAATTTGGAGATGTTACTCCGGCCGCCAACATGCGAAATGATGTTGAAGATTTTGACCGTGAATTTATAAAGAATGCTTCAGAAAGTAATCTGGCTGGTTTGATTACGCATGTGGGTGCGGTATATGATCCATACAGAGTTTGCGGATTTCCCCCTCTATTCACATTTTTAAAAGCCTTTCCCGGGCAAAAAGGAACCCTCATCAACTATCACTGGTGGGATGAAAGCGAACGCGAAAGTGCCGTATCGTTTGGATCAATAGCGTTTTAAATGGGTTTTGAATCACAATTTTCCAAAGACACTTCTGAATTTTAACGACCACACTCTCCAGATTGCCTCACGTACGATAGATTTCGACATTTTAGAAACGCCCTCTTCACGTTCTTTAAAGATAATCGAAACCTCTTTAAGCGTAAAACCGGCTTTCCAGGCTCTATAGTGTATTTCTATCTGGAACGCGTATCCGTTTGATTTAATCTTCTGCAAATCAATCTTTTCAAGGACTTTTCGATGAATACACTTAAATCCCGCCGTAGTATCTTTTACCGGCAGGCCGGTTATAGAACGCGCATAAAAATTGGCGGCAAATGACAGGATCAGACGGCTGAGCGGCCAGTTTACAATACTGATCCCATTTGAATATCTCGAACCTATTGCAACGTCTGCTTCACCTGATTCCACGACAGCAATCAATTTCGGCAGATCATCCGGATTGTGAGAAAAATCTGCGTCCATTTCGCAAACGTATAGATATTCGTTGTTGAGGGCAAAACGAAATCCGGTGACGTAGGCAGTTCCCAAGCCAAGTTTTTTACTTCTTTCTATCAGGTGAATTCGGTTGGGTTTAATTTTTTGCATACTCTTCACAATATCAGCAGTTCCATCAGGAGAACCATCATCAACAATCAGAATATCAATGGAGTGCTCAAGATCCAGAATACGCCCGATCATTTTTCTGATATTGTGAGCTTCGTTATAAGTTGGGATAATGACAATTGCAGAATTCATGTCCTATTGACCTTTAGCCCTCACCATGGAAAACACAGTATTTATCAAAATTTTGAAGTCCATTCTTAACGACATGTTTTCTACATAAAATAGATCGTACTTGGTCTTTTCTTTTACGTCATCCAGCGAACTGTCATATTTCCACTTTACCTGTGCCCAGCCTGTAATACCGGGACGAACCCGTAGCCGCCTTGAATACATAGGTATCTCTTTTTTGAACTGCTCCACGAAATAAGGACGTTCGGGCCTTGGACCGACAAGGCTCATTTCTCCCTTTAAAACATTATAGAATTGTGGAATTTCATCAAGCCGTGTTTTTCTCAGCCAGGCACCTACCTTAGTAACTCTCGGATCGTTTTCGGATGCCCAGGTAGGACCTGTTTCAGCTTCAGCATCATCATACATAGTTCTGAATTTATACATTGTAAATAACCGGCCTTTTTTGCCAACACGTTTCTGACTGTAAATCGCCAGCCCCGAAGATGTGCTTTTTATGGCAATCGTGATAGAAATTATAACAGGAAGCATTATCACTAACACTGAAAATGAGATAAAAATGTCCATTACACGCTTCGCAATTTTTTCCCAAAGCGGCATCAGGTCTGGCGAAATTTCAATGAGAGGAAGGCCAAAAATCTGATTGGTCTTATTCAGGCCGCTTACCAGCTGATAAAAATCCGGCAGCAACTTAAGAGTTACATCCGGATTGTTTACCCGGCTAAGGATCTTAATGAGGTCATCTCTTTTTTCCGGCTCCAGGGCAACAATCAAATCCTGTATCTCCATTTTGTTTACAATTTGATCAATATCGTCCAGCTCGCCCATTATCTCATCTTTATCCACGTGAATCATCTGTCCGTTTCTACCATTCGGAACATATACAAATCCCACAACCTGCATACCAAGTGATTTATTGCGGCTGAGGTCGTCGAATGCTGAAAGAGCGTTTCTTCCTGTCCCGATGATCAGAGCCCGGTGCAGACCTTTACCGCGAAGAGCATAAAAGCGTTGTATACTGCGAATCACAAAACGGTTAACTGTAATTGCGCCACCCACTAACAGCGCATAAATAGAAACACTGGAAAAAGCATCCGTTATCCTCAAATTTCCATCAAGAGTAGCATAAAAATACAGTATAAGAGTTCCTATGATGGTAGCTTTCACTACTTTTACAAACTCATCAAAACGGGAGATCAGGTAAAGTTTTTTATAAAGCCCCATCAGCGAAAAAATTATAAGCCAATAGGTTGCATGAACAACCCCCAGGACTACAAAAGACACATTTTCACTATTGGATATACTGATGGTGAGATCCGGCTTTAAGACTGTAAATAAATACCACGACATACAGAGTACAAGCGCATCAAGCAGTGCGGTAAAAAGAGTTTCGCGATTTCGATTTATAGCAGGCAAAGGGTTATCTTCAATTCAGATTTTAGTCAAACTGTTGTTTATTTTCACATGACCGACAATATAAAAGGTAAAATTGGTATTAAATACACAATTTCTTGTTCAAATTAGACAAAACTTCATCATCTACAAAAGCCAGGACCGGAATACTTTCAACGGATCATGGGTTAATACAAACTCCCATTTTTATGCCGGTTGGCACTGTAGGAAGTGTTAAGGCTGTAAACCAGGATGATTTGGCTGAAAAGGTAAAAGCAGAAATTATTCTTAGCAATACCTATCATCTATATCTTCGTCCGGGCAATGAAATAATAGAGGCTGCAGGCGGACTCCATTCTTTTATGAATTGGAACATGCCGATTCTCACCGATTCAGGTGGTTATCAAATATTTTCACTTTCCGGGAACCGTATTTTGAATGAAGAAGGAGCTACGTTTAAGAGTCATCTTGATGGATCCAGCCATCTGTTCACTCCGGAAAACGTGGTGGAAACACAGCGTGTACTGGGTTCTGATATCATGATGATCCTGGATGAATGCCCTCCATATCCTGCAGAACATTCATATGTTAAAGAATCGATGGAACTGACTCACCGATGGGCAAAACGCGGAAGAGACGCATTTGATTCTACTTCTCCCCTTTATGGCCATCAACAGGCACAATTCGGCATTGTGCAAGGCGGGATCCATAAAGAACTCCGGAGGGAATCTTCTGAATTTATGTCCTCGCTTGATTTTGAAGGGCTGGCAATTGGCGGACTAAGTGTGGGTGAACCCGCTGATATTATGTATGAAATTACTGATTTCAATACTGATCTTCTTCCGGCAGAAAAACCGCGATATTTAATGGGGGTCGGGACACCTGCAAACCTGTTGCAATGTGTGGCGCGGGGTGTAGATATGTTCGATTGTGTGATGCCTACCCGAAATGCACGTAACGGCATGATTTTTACCCAACACGGTAAAATTAATCTACGTAACGCCAAATGGAAACACCACCACAAACCTCTTGACGAGGATTTCCCAAGTGATCTTTCCCAAAAATACAAAATGAGCTATCTGCACCACCTGTTTAAATCCAATGAACTTTTAGGCCTGGAGCTGGCTTCCAAACAAAATCTAACCTTCTTTTTATGGTTGATGAAAACTGCCAGACAAAAAATAGAACACGGCACGTTTGAAACCTGGTATGGGCCGATGTCTGAAACAGTGGATCAAAAAATTTGAAAATATGATTTGTACTATTTTAGGGATATACAATCAGGTTTTGTCCCAATCCAAAAAAGCTCCGGTTAATGATTCTTCCCTGATTAAAGCCTTGAAAAGTATATCGAGATCGAGCCAGACTGAGTAATTCTGAAGGTAATGAAGATCGAACTGTTCCCGTTCTTTCGCATCCGATATTCTTTCCCTGTTAATTTGCACGTAGCCGGTGAAGCCGGTTTTATATCTGTAATTATCAAAATCAGCAGGAGGGCCGGCAGGAGCACCAATCAGACTTATTTTCCCTTTAAAAATTGCCCAACAAATTCTGAACCGGTTCTTATTTTTATCAATGAATGAATCATGATGGTTTAAAGTGATCTTATTCATGTCACGCCCGGTATAAACAGGTATATGTATTTTTTCTTTTTGACCTGATGTAATCCAGACCCAGCTGAATGGCAATAAACATACAATAGCCGTTAATCCTGTGCAGATATCAAACGCACGTTTTATCACCTTTTGAACCGGGTTAAAATAATTGAGGTCCAAATTTACAACCTGCATTGTATCCAGATATTCTATATCTGCTTTCCCCAAAATAAAATTCATGCCTTCGGGGATAATTTTAATCTCTACATCCAGCTGACGCGCTGTCTGAATAGAATTTAGTAACTGTTTATAGGATACAGAATCCATCAAAAATACGATCACATCGGTGCGGGTTGATTTTACAGCAGATTTCAAGATTGATAAATGCCCGGTATCCTGATTTACTGTCAATTCACTATTGTCAGAATTCCCCTGAATCCCTGGATCTACCATTCCTGCAATTTCAACCTGCCAGCCCACTTTAGAGTTGATCTTTTGTGCCATTTCGTTAGTGCTTTTTTTCGCACCCACCAATAACAATCGCAATGGATTCAATTTGCCCCGAGATAACCTTGTTGACTTGATCCTATTCACTCTCATAAACCGTGATAATCCCACAAAAGTAAAGCCAAGAATAAAAGCCACTGCCAGAATAATTCTGGAAAAAGCCAGACTCCTTATAAAAAATGTAATCGCTACAAGCATTAAACAACTAAAGAATACAGCTTTCAGACTGCCAACTATGGAATAAGTATTTTCTTTTAGTACTCCAAAAGCTTCCGCAAACAGAAGGTACAGAACGCTCCACAACAAATTGAGCCAAAAAAATTCAGGATTTAACATGGATAACAATCCACGCGGATCAAAACTGGCTCGGATCAGCATGCCAATAATCAGCGATACATTTATTATCAACAGATCTGAAAGCACGTAGCGATGAGATCGTATATTATTGACAAAAAATGAAATAATAACCCGAATCTGAATAGCCCAGAAAATCAGAAATTTAAAAAGTCTCGAGTATCTGCTGGTAAAGTGTTTTTCAAAAAACTTGTAGATAGCCTCATTAAATACTCTGTTATAAGCCAGCTCATTTTTTTTAGTGCTCTCCCCTTTATAATGAAGGATAGATGTTTGTGGCACATAGTGAATTTCCCAGCCCATCTCGGTAACCCTGTAACAAAGATCAATGTCTTCGCCATACATGAAAAAACGCTCATCAAATCCTTTTGCCTGCTTCAGGACATCCGTTCTGAAAAACATGAATGAACCGGATAAAACAGGTACTTTTCCGCCCTCATCTTCATCTTTCCATCCCTGGTAATACGCGCCGAAATATTTGTTTTTAGGAAATAAAGTAGTCAGCCCAATTGCTTTATATACAGCCGCTGAAAGTGTGGGGATCGATCTGCGTGATTCCGGTGCAAATGTGCCGTCAGGGTTCAGTATTTTACACCCGCATGCTCCACATCGCTCATGTGCATCCATGTAATATATAAGAGTTTCAAGTGTATCTTCCTGCAGCAATGTATCAGGATTAAGCAAAAGTGTATATTTTCCCTGTGCCTGTTTTATTGCCTGATTGTTGGCCTTGCCGAAACCGACATTTTCTGTGTTCTCGATGTAGATTATATCGTCAAATTTCTCTTTAAGAAATGGGATGGATCCGTCAGATGAATCATTATCAACAACAAAAATTTCTGCATCTAAATGTGCAGTCGCTTTATTGACAGATTGCAAACAGCTGGCCAGGAACTCCTTAACATTGTAGTTTACAATTATAATTGATACATCTGGCTGACTCCGGTGACTCATAAACCAATTTTGTTTAACAGGAACTCAAATTTACCCTTTAATCCCAAACCATATCCGTATTTAGAAGCCGTTCCCCTCCATAAATGATCGATATATTCTTCCATTGGAAAGTGAATGAGCCGATAGCCTGCATTCTGTGCCTCACGAAAATTTAAAAGCACCGGTTGGCCATGATGCATAAATGGAGAGAATTGTGGATAGGGTGCAGTTTTCATCAATAAATATGGAGTAACAATAATTGGAATGCCTGCAGGATCTTTAAATCCTCTTTGATTTACAGAGACGACGCGACCTAACGCGTAATTTTTTTCATTCGATGATAATATTTCGAGACCTTTTTCAAGGAATCCTGCTTTTTTTGTAACAGTATCACTATCTAAGAAAAAACAGTACTCACTTTTTACCAGTTCATTGAGTGATTTATGCAGTGCCGGGCCGTGATAAATGTTTTCACTTTCGAAATGAGACGTAATTGTATCCGGAAATTCAATTTGTAATTTTTTAATTACATCTGCCGAATTGTCTTCGCTTCCATTATCAAAGATCAATAATTTTGTGGATGGATAAAATTTTATAAAAGATAATACAGCCTCTTCCAGCAGATCAGGTGTTTGATAGTTTACAATAACAGTGGTTACCTTATTCATCGAATGATTACAACCTTTCCCGTTCCCCGCTCACTACCTTCTGCTCCCAGCGCAACCACTATATAAACACCTGAGCCTACTTGTTGTCCCAGGGCGTCCAGTCCATCCCATTCCGCACGCCCTCCCCGATTATCGAGAGTACGAACCAGTGTACCGTCCACCCCCAAAATCCTTAAAGTTGTTGTTTCCGACAGATTTTCAACAACAATAGAATTATGTCTGTCATAGACAAAAGGATTAGGATATACCTTTAGCTCGTCCATAGTACTGGCCGGAGCCGTTGGGATATCCTGATAAACACTGAGTCCAAGTTCTGTTGAAATGAAAACTTCACCAGTTTCTTCATTTACGGCAATGTCTCTGATTGCATTTGAGAATAGCGGACTGTTTTCGGTAGTAAAATGTTTGATGATTGCACTTCCGGTTTCATTAAGCAACCAGATCCCCTCGCCGGCTGTACCTACCCATTTTTGATTTGCAGAATTTACGGCCAGAGTACTAACATTAATATCTCTGAGTAAAAAAGGTGACTCTGCATCAGAATCTTCATTCAAAAGCCATTGAGATCGTCTCTCTTCTTGTGAACCTGATAGTATAAATTGAGGAAAAATAAAGCGTGCAATCCCTCTTTCAGTACCGATCCATACCTCTCCTTCTCTGTCTTCAATAATGTCAGTTACAGACATATTGGGTAGATTCCCATTGTTGATATCATCCGTCAACTTTATGCCAATCGATTCGTCGGTTACTTCAGGATCCCCCGTATCTAATACAAGTAAACCTCTGCCTGATCTTCCCGTTCCCTGGAGTGTAATCCATTTTTGATTATGGGAATCAACAAACAAACCTACATATTCATCAGTAGACCCAACAGCTGATGACTTTCCATAGTTAATCCATTCATCTTCGCCGGGTAGTTGAACATAGAGTGGATTCGTTGCAAATCTGCTGGTCGCCCAAACAGCTCCATCAGAATCTGTTTCAAGTCCTGAAATTACGGGGAAAGTTGGGCTATCAGCAGCCCAGCCGCGAAGCGTAGAATTCTCTGCATTAAAGACAGTGATATCCCCAGTCTCTCTGTGATGGCGGGCAATACCGTTCCCCCAGCTTCCAAAATAGAAATATTCGTCATTATAAGTCGAGGTGAACGCCATCCTGAACCGACTTTGACGAAGCGTTTCATTGTTTTGCATGTTATAATTTCTCCACTCTTCGCCTTCTGCTATATAGTATCCCTTTGCATTGTCCAAAAGTGTATTTAGCTGTGATTGGCGGGTTGAACCGGAGATAAAAACGGATTGATCGAATGACATACCCTCAAAAAAGTTAAGGTTAGGGCCATCAGAGGACATAAATTCAAATTCCATATTCGTCAAATCGGCAGTTCCCATTCCTAAAGTAGCACTCGAAGCATAAATCCTGGAGTTAATCTGTCCATCATAATAAACATCAGAAATAACTGATGATTGGAGATTGATAGTCTGGGTATTGTTTTCAGGATTTATTAAAAAAATTCTATCCTGATTATATGCCACTAAAAGTTGTGTGTCAAAATCCTTTCTATAGTTTATATTTTGTTGATTACCATATTCATTATTATTCTGCCAGTTACCATCCTCGAAAACCATATTTACCGAAGCGGTAGAAGCATATATTTTATCATTAAAATTGGCGACAGATTGAACAGCACCGGATGAAAGGCCATCTGATTCTGTGAAGGTTGTCCAGGATGTCTCCAGATCAAGATTATCCTGCAGATTAGCATAAGCAACACCCTGTTGGGTAGCCAGGTAAATTATATCCTCTTCGATATCTATATCCGACACTGGCGTTCCCCGGTCGAACGAGCCGATTTTTGTTAATGATTGAGTCACTAAAAAAGTAGATGGATTATAAACAACAATCCCAAATTCCGTGGCTACATAAATCCTGTCATTATGAAACAGAAAAGAGTTTATCCCCCGAGATGGGAAAGACTGAACTCTTCGTATATCTTCGATTCGTTCGAATGTATTATTTTCCGGATCATAAACATCAATCATACCATCTATATACCCGATTATAAGCAGGTCGTAACCATCCACGTAATAGATTACCTTCCCATCGAGTCTGTACATTCCATCTACTGAAGTTAATCTATTTTCAAAATTTTCATTTGCAAATGAAAATAACCCACCGTCTGAAACACCCCATATTACCCCATCCGCATCTTGAGTGATACTGTTAATAGTATTAAAGGAAGTAAGAGCAGACCATTCATTGCTTTGCTGGCCCTTTACAATGCCGGTGTAAACAAGAAGAATTAAAACAGGGAGAAAATAACTTTTGATAATATTAAAGAGTAGATTTTTCAAAAAATACGGCTTTGCACATCGTGATATAAAATTAAATTAATGTACAGCAAAATATGCGGAATATTTAACATAAAAAAAGCCCCGAACGCGAAGCGAAGGGGGCTTAGGAAAAGAAAGATGA
>CAYOLE010000074.1:0-14217 GCA_964404705.1 uncultured Rhodohalobacter sp.
TCAATTTTTTATTCTATCAGTTTTCTTTCTGTCACATCTGATATGGTGTTGCTCCGATATTGGGCAATATTAAGGGCTTAACCTGATATGTCATAATTGCCTTAACACCAGCCAGATCTACCATCGTTGATGAACATGCACTTTAATATCATCCCTGTAAATTTGATCGATCGCCTCCATGATCGCTTTGGAAACAGGTGGTTTTTTTGAAGCTTCCAGGTTCGATTCCACATGTTCAACTGAAGATGCCCCTGGTATAACGCAGCTCACTTCATCGCGCATCAGTATCCAACGCAGGGCAAGATGGACCAGGTTTTCATCGTCCGGCAGCTTGTTCCTGAGACGCTCCACAGCTTCCACTCCTTTTTCAAATGGAATGCCAGAAAATGTTTCGCCCAAATCGAAAGACTCACCTTCACGATTAAAATTTCGGTGATCTTTTTCGCCAAAAGTAGATTCTTTGGTAAATTTACCCGTTAGCAGGCCGCTGGCAAGCGGCACGCGAACAATTATACCTACATTCTTTTCTTTGGCCATCGGAAACAGGAGTTCCTGGGGGCGCTGACGAAACATGTTATAGATTACCTGGATGGTCGTTACATTTTCAAATTCCAGAGCTTTAATGCCTTCCTCAACTTTTTCGATACTCACACCAAGATTCAGAATTTTCCCCTCCTCTTTAAGCTTCTCAAACTCACCGAAAATCTCGGGGCGATAAAAAACCTGCGTGGGCGGGCAATGGAGCTGAATCAGGTCGAGCGCCTCCACTTGCAGTCGTTTCAGGGAATCCTCCACATAGCCCCGAAGCGCTGCGGGCTTGTAGTTTTCGTTGGTGTGAGGGTTAATCTGCCGGCCGCACTTTGTAGCCACATAGACCCGTTTATCAGTCTTTTTGATCGCTTTCCCCACAGCAATTTCACTCTCCGAGCCTTTATACACATCAGCCGTATCGATGAAATTAACCCCGCCCCCGATGGCCTTATCCAGTGTTTTTGCGGCAAGATCATGATCAAACTCTGTTCCCCACTTGCCGCCAAGCTGCCAGGTTCCAAGCGAGATTTCGGAAATTTCGAATCCGGTTTTACCCAATGTTCTTGTGTTCATAGTTGTTTAGGCTGTTAAAAGTTTGCAAAATCCAGATTTTAGTTAGTGATAGTGAACGTAAGCAATTTCTGGTTTTGATATTAAATACAGGTAAGAATATCTGAAGGATTCAGATTATGATACGAATCTTTGAACCTGAGTTCGATTCATGCGCCGAGACCTTTCATTTGTCATGCCGTGCTCCGACACGGCATCTCCGAATTTTGAGAAAGATGGGAAATCCGTAGCGAGGCCGGAATGACGAGATTTTGAACTGGTTAATAACAATATTTTGATTTATAAAAATCAGGTTTAGTGACTTCAAAATGCCAGAAAACACGTATAGAACAACATTTCACTCATGTTATTAAATATTTATCTGTTTACTGATCCGCTATTAATCGATTAATCTGCTTTTGATGGTGTTTGATATGACTTTCAAAGAATTCAAGCGCCTGCTTCATATTCATCAGTCCGGCCCTGGGGTGCTTATAGAGTTCTTTAGCTAATATTTTGCTGTCGCTTTTCTCAAGAAGTATTTGCAGTTCAGATCGAGTCGCTTCCCACTCAGATATCATCGTTTCAAAATCAGGATACTCCTCATGTACGGCGGCTATTTTTGGAGCCTTGAATTTAATAGGCAGATAGAGTGCGATTTTCAAAAGTAAATGCCTGACATACGATTCCAATCCGGCTTTAGGGATATTTTCATGTATCTTCATTTTTCTCTGAATATAGATCAGTGACTGTTGTTCCGCTGTAACAAGGTGGCGCAAAACCTGCAACAGGTTCCACTGATCCGGCGCCGGTTTATATCGCAGCTGATCGGTAGTCAGGTGTCCATATTCATCAATGATTCTACCTCTTTGAGCTTCCAGCCGATCAAATATCCTTTGGGTTTTTTCTTTCATTGAAGCTGTTTCGATGCGTATGTTTTGTCCAACAAAGCTTCTGTAATTAGTTCTGGCAGGTCCATGGATTTCACTTTTTGTGCCTTTTCACTTTACTTAAAATGATAACAATCTAAAAGGCGGATTAGTCACTATGAGCCGATTAGCGACTGCTATCTGCGACATAGTACTCAAAATAGTCGGTCATGCAGGTCAGCGATCCCGCACCATGAGATATTAGCCAAACTTCAGATGCGGGTCAGCGACCCGCACTACAAGTGTTCCTCGAACCAGTCGATCATCCGGGTCATAAAATCGAGCTGATGGGCTCGTTCTGTTAAACCGTGAGGTTGACGGGGATAAAGAACAAGGCCCGTGGGAATACCTTTTATTTCGAGAAACTGGTGAAGCTGGATCGACTGTTCCGGATGTACACGATCATCCGCGAGTCCATGAACCACCAAAAGCGGTGTATCTGCCTGATTCAACCACGCCACGGGCGAACGTTCAAAGTTCTGGCCGGGATTGTCGAACCAGTAGAGATCCCAGTGCACAACGCTCATCTCATGCGGTATATCTGTTGTTCCCATAAAAGAGATCCAGTTGGAAAGGCCGGCAAATGTAATTCCTGCCGCAAAACGGTCACTGTACCGGGTGGCCGCCCAGGCAGCGAAATATCCGCCATAAGATGTTCCTGAAATCCCTACTCTGTCGGGGTCTATAAGTCCCACTTCATCCAGATGATCGATACCGAGCAATACATCATCAAATTCCTTGCCGCCAAGATCGCGATGGTTAGCGGATGCAAAATCAGTACCGCGTCCGCCACTTCCCCGATAATTCGGCTTTAACACCACATATCCTTCATTCGCCAGAACCTGTACCGGATAAAGCGCTCGTGTGTTCCATCCGTTCATACTGATTCCCTCCGGCCCGCCATGCGGTAGGATTGCCAGGGGATATCGGGTGCCCTCTTCAAAACCCACAGGTTTTACAAGAATTCCTTCAATCTCCACATCGTCAGCGCCTTTCCAGGTAATGGAACTTTGCTCACCCAATTCTAATTCTGAGAGCCATTCGTTATGATACGATATTCTGTTAAATCCATCACTTTGGAATGTTCCGGTATAAACTTCATTCGGATGCTCCTGCGTATTTACCGCAGCCGCGAATGTATTCATCTGCTCATCAGTGCTTATGCTGCGAAATATTTCATCCTCTCCTCCTGTAATTCTGATAATCTCTCCGCGATCGATTCCCATACTGTTCAACGTGGTGACGGATCGTTCGACAGCAGTAAATAATAGTGTACTATTGTCTCGCCAATAAATAGACTCTACCGTACCTTCCCAGTTTTCCGGGGTCAGATCCCGTTCGCCTGAACCATCTGTATCAACCATCCAGATTCGCTGCGGTAGCGGATCACTGTAAACTTTTCCTGCCAAAACAGCCAGTTTTGATCCATCTGGCGACCAGCTCATTGCCGCCTTCTTTTTGGGTGAACTCATCAGATCCTGCAAACCTGATCCATCTGAGTTGATAACGGAAATTCTGGAGTACAATTGGTCCTCATCTGCGCCTGGCTCATCACTGATACGTACAGCCAGCCGCTCACCGTTGGGCTCCCAGGTAAAATCCCAGATATACAAACTATCCGGCGTAATAATTTCTGCGTCACCATCCCGGGGCTGAACCCAGAGACGCATATAACGCTGATTTTCACCGGATACAATCATGTCATATCCTCTTTCTTCCATTTCCCGGCGTTCAGCCGAAACCGGTTCCATCGCGGTATAGGCCAGGGTTGACCCATCCGCATCCCATGAATAGCTGCTCAATCCGTGTTCTGCGCTGCTGTGTATTTGAAGATCATTTCCCCCGCTGTCCACCGAATAAACCTGAGTTTGATTATGAAAGTCAGTATCACTTGTCATAAAATACAGACGTCCATCAGGTCCCCATTTGGGAGAACTTGCACTGTTAGGTTTTTGAATCACAGGAATTGCATCACCCCCCTGGGAAGAAATAATGTAAAGCTCAGAGAAGTTACGGCCAATATCATCTTCTTCTGAACGGGGAGCGCCAAGAGTGTAAGCCACACGTTCACCATCTGGACTCATCGCAACTGCACTTACTGATTCCAATAAAACCACATCGTCAGGCGTGAATCCTTGTGCATTTACAATAGTTATAGGCGCAGTGAAAATCATCAAAAATAATGGGGTAATCAAAAAACCTGTAATTTTCATGAGATTTTTGTTTTATTTGATGGGGATTTAAAATAATAATCTGAGTTTAAGCAATGTTGTTTGAAAAACCCTCCTTACTAAGTGAATTGATACTGGGGGAACTTCAAGACTTGATTAAAAACAGTAGAACTCAGGTCAATATACTATTTTGATCACTTTTTGAAAGTTAAGTAAGTCGACGAAGAAATAGAATTTACTCATAAGTAAGGCTCCCACATACTACACATTCCTTTTCCGCTTTTCGCAAATGAAAACCGGTTATTGACTGATCGTAATCTATCAACCATTTTTGTCGAAATGCCCTAATTTGAAACCTGTTTAGATCCGGTTCGTATTGATAATCATGGGGGGACTTCTAACCGTTTTTACAAGTAGCGTAGATTCAAAACTATGAATATGAAACATCGACAGACATTTATCTTAAGCTTTCTGGTTCTTGCTATGAATTTATTGTCATTGCAGGACAAGCTTAATGCTCAGCATACTTTTTTAAATAGTAGTAAACCCGCACCTCATTCAGAAACTTCTTCGGATCCTTACAAATCAAAATTTTTCAAGGTAAAAGGAATACCCGATCTGCAAGTAAACATCCCCGGTGGAAAAATTGATGTATTGAGCAATCCACAAATCGACGGAGTAAAAGTTGATTTATACGTTAAAAGAGGATTCTCATTATGGTCTGGCACCCGCAGTCTTGATACCTACAGAATTATAATGCAGCAACGAGGCGATCAAATCATCGCTTCTGTTGAAGATACAAGACCCGGAAGATCCTCCGACGGCACGGGCATAGAATTTGATATCGTAGTTCAGGTGCCGGCTGATGTTTCAACGAATTTAAGATCCTTAAATGGAAGTATTACACTTGATGGCGTGAATGGAAAGCACTTTATTCAAAATCAAACCGGTAATGTATCCGTCAAGAATACTACTGGAGATATTCGGGTAGTTTCCACAACTGGTAATGTAATACTGGAAAGCTTAACGGGTAATATCTACGCAAAATCGGTCAGCGGTAATATTGATGTATTGAATAACGAAGGCGAAATTCGTTTACGATCTGTTACCGGCCACATAAAAGCTGAGAATATATCTGGGACTTTGGTTTCTGCAACAACCTCGGGAAATGTAAATGCAGGTTTTAGCAACGTTGAGGTGGGCATTTATATTGAAACGATCAGTGGCAACATCAACCTTTCCCTGCCTGCAAGTACAGGTTTTGAAATTGAAGGCAAAGCAATGAGATTTAATTTTAATGAACTGAATCAGGCTTCGGTCACCCGTCGCTCCGTTCGCAGCAGAGAGGCCAAAATAATCATCAGAGAAGGAGAATTGCCGGTTAATTTATCATCTGTTTCAGGGCAAATTTCAGTACGTGAATTAAACAATTAAATGATAGTGGCTTTGAAGAAAAACCTGATCTTACTATTGGCCATAATCTGTTTAGTTGGCTTTTCTAACTGTTTGCTTGCCCAGGATACACTTTTTGAATTTCCAGATCCTGACATAGAATTTATTTCTCCTGAAATGATGACCGGTGATAACAATATCATTTACATCCAGGATCAATGGAAATTTATGCCCGGAGACAGCCTGCACTGGGCTGAACCTGATTATGATGACACCCAGTGGGATTTGATAAGTACGAACCTGACAAAGGCCGATCTTTCATTTATTGAATGGGATGGGCTGGGTTGGTTTCGAAAAAAATTCAGTGTAGCCCCGGAATTAAGAGGTAAGCCGGTGGCATTACTTATAGACCGGCATTTCGGTGCATCAGAGATTTATCTGAACGGTAATAAAATCCATGAACTGGGAACTTTTTCAACAGATCCAGAGCAGGTCTACACCTACAGCCGGAGTAATCCTCTGGTCATTGTTTTCCCCGACATTGAAGAACACATTATTGCAGTTCGATTTATTAATCCCGACATAGATGAAACCGATAGCCAAATCGGCTACAATGGTTTCAGATTTTTACTTGCCGACTGGGAAACTCACCAGGGGAGTCACTTCAATTTTATTGCACAATGGACCAGCCAGAATATGTTTTATATTGGCGTTTTGCTGGCATTTGCTATCATCCATTTTCTATTATTCGCATTCTATCCCGCGGAAAAAAGAAATCTTTACTTCTCTCTGTTTGCGGGTTTACTTGCTATTCTGGCCTACTTGTTTTACAGAATTGAAATGAGCAATTCAACATTCGATGCGATTTATATTATTCGTTTTATTTCTATTGCTGAAGTAATTGTCCTGGCATTTGCCGCAAGATTTACTCATAGTATTGATAAATTTTCATCGCCATTATATTCAAATACCCTTGTTATTATCGGCATTATTAGTGCTGTTTTAATCTGGCTGTATCCGCTTGAAACTGTCTGGTTAAAAGAACTGATTGTCATTCTTTTTATGATTGAAATTCTCAGAACCGTTGCGGTGATGTTTTATAAAAACCTCAGGGGAGCCTGGATTCTTGGACTTGGGATTATCATGTTTGTAACAGGATTGCTGTACAGTATTTTGGTAAATTTTGATCTGGCTGAAGGTAATTTACAAACCGCAAATATGATTGGAGCCGGTTTTCTGGTGTTTTCCATGTCTATCTATTTATCGAGGGAATTTGCATCAACTCAAAAGCACTTGCTGCAAAAACTGGAAGAGGTAAAATTTCTGAGTAAAAGATCTCTTCAGCAGGAAAAAATAAACAAGAAGAGGGAAATTGAGAAGCGGCTTCTCGAAGCAGAACATGATAGAAAATCGAAAGAGCTCGAAGAAGCGCGTCAGCTCCAGTTATCCATGTTACCCACCAGAATGCCCTCATTACCCGGTTTCGATATTGCTGTGTTAATGGATACAGCTACAGAAGTGGGGGGTGATTATTACGACTACAGCTTGAATAATAAAGGCTCACTGCTGCTCGCTATTGGTGATGCAACCGGCCACGGTATGAAAGCCGGTATTATGGTGACCGCAGCAAAAAGTTATTTCCATACGCTTGCTCATAAATATGATGGTTTAACCATGCTGAAAAGAATTTCTTCAGGGTTGCGTAATTTGAACCTGAAAATGATGTATATGAGCATGATGCTGATCGAGCTTAACAAAAACAACGTGGAAATTTCAACGGCAGGAATGCCACCGGCACTTCATTACAGCAGTAAAGATCACAGGATAAATCGCATTACCTTAAAAGGACTGCCTTTGGGGAGCATGGTTAATTATCCATATGAAAAATATTCTTTTGAACTGCAACAAGGGGATGTTTTGCTCCTGATGAGCGACGGACTAACAGAGCTTTTCAATAAAGAACGAGAAATGCTTGATGTAGAGAGAATTGAAGAATATTTAATGGAGACTGCCTGCAAGAGTGCTAACGATATTATTGCCAGCTTTTCCCGCCTGATTGAATCCTGGACAGGGGGAATGGATCCGCATGATGATATTACCATAATGGTGCTGAAAAAAACAGGATCCTGATTTGAACCCCTGATTCTTGAATCTTTTCATGTATCCATACGTAAAGCTTTTCTAAATCCTGGCTGATATGAAATACCTGATACCATCACTTATAGCTCTTATATTATTATTGCCGTTGACCTTAGCGGCCCAGCAAGCTAATGAAGATCCTTTTAAGCGTGATCCCATCTTTAACAGAACCCTGGATGAAATATTTGCCAGGGACGATGACAGTTCAGTGCCTGAGACCGAAGCAGAAACAGAAGCACAGAGTGCCAAAGTAGTTCGGCACTTAACCGTAGAGGGTTTGGATCTTGGTGGAGGTTTTGAGGCCGGTCCTTATTATAGTAATTCGCTCTATAGTCAATATCCAAATCTTCCCGGTATTCATTTTAATCGCGTGAATGGACTGTTTTTGGGTATAAAAAATGAGAGAATGCAATGGCACAGAACAGGCAACTTTCTGAATATACCTCAAATTCACCCTCATGGATTTATCGGGTATGGTACAGCCTCAAAACGCTGGGATTACGCAATTGGTTTAGAAAAACTGATTGGCGAACAACGCAGGCTAATGATAGGAGGAGAATTTCACAAAGCTGCTGCCACAGAAGATTATAGAAGAACCGGATTGATTGAAAATAGCCTCACGTCATTCTTTGGAGCCTATGATTTTATGGATTATTATCAGATGGAAGGATTTGGATTATATACGGCTTACCGAACACACCGGTGGTTAGAGGCAGCTTTTTCCTACAACCAGGATACCTTTTCAAGTATAGATCAAAATACAAGCTATTCAATGTTTGGCCGTGGAAGTGTGTACCGGCCCAATCCGCCAATAGATCAGAATGCAGATGAGATTGATATAGACAGCTATGGGATTGCAGCTGAATTTAATCCGCGAAATGTACTGCTGACAAATAAGTTTACCTTTTCCGCAATGATTGAAGCTGAGCTGAGCAACAACAGTGCAACAGATGCTGATTACAGATATGATAAGTACCAGGCTATTCTGAAACTATTTTATAATTTTGAACCTGGCTCAGTTCTAAGATGGAGAGTGCAAACCGGCGGAATTACGGGTAACGCCCCGGATTTTAAAGCCTTTTATCTTGGCGGCATTGGCACCCTGCGAGGCTCGCCCTTCAAATATTTTCAGGGAAATCAATTGGTTGCCAGCAATCTTGAAGTTCAGTTTGGCCGGCCGTCGGGCGTGGCAGGCAGGTGGCTCAAAGATTATGGATTGCATCTACTGCTATTTCTTGATTCCGGCTGGACCCGCACCATACCTGAACTGGAGAGCAGTTCAAACCCATTAAAAGGAATCAGTAACTTCTCAATCTCTTCTATGCAGCATGATGCGGGTGTGGGCATCGGATCGCGTGCAGTCCGCTTCGAACTCGCATGGCCCCTTAAAGAATTCGACGGCTCTCCTGCATTTTGGATTCGTTTCAACCCCACATTTTAATTTTGATATCGCATTTCTTTGGAGAGCTCCGGGTTGAAATCAGCCAATAAATCTGCGAAAGGTAACTGGAATAATAATTCCTTAATACGTTAAATTATTTTAATAGAACGACTCAGACTTAAGATTTAAGTGGAATTAGCGATGATTGAATTGTCTGTGGCTTTCTGGGTATGAACCCCATTACAGTACTCGAAATCTTATGCCGGCCAGAATAATATCAGACTAACAGACAGAAATTATTTTATGCTTTTTGCCTGAATAACTCCATAAAAACATGAATAGCCTAATCCAAGAATCATTTCAGAAGGAAAAACTGGATCTGCTTTTGCGGCTGATCGGCCAGATTAATTCCAGCCTCGACATCAATAAGGTTTTGCTGAATATTATTGATGCAGCCAAAATTATTACCGATAGTGAAGCCTGTTCTGTCTTTCTTATTGATAAACTTTCTGATGAGTTGATACTGAGTATACCCACCGGTCCTGCAGGGGATTCTGTTTCCGGCAAAAGATTTCCCATGGGTGAAGGAATTGCCGGCTGGGTGGCTGAACATGCAGAAGCTCAGATTGTTAATGATGTAAAGACTGATGATCGATTCAGGGGAGATTTCAATCCGGCGATTTTCACCACGCGTAATATTTTATGCGCACCATTGCTAAATCAGTCACAAGAGGTGATTGGGGTACTTCAGGCTATCAATAAAGAGACTAATGGAAACTATAATTATGAAGAGATTCCTCTGTTCCAGGCATTGGCCAATCAAGCAGCAATTGCTATTACAAATGCCCGGATGCACGAGGAACGAACTACTCTGCTTGCAGAGATCCACCACCGCGTGAAAAATAATATGGCTGTAGTTTCCAGCCTTATTCACATGCAGGCGATGATGGAAGAGGATGAGAATATAAAGGGCAAGCTTCTTATAAATGTAGCCAGAATATCCAGCATGGCAACGGTACATGAACAGCTGTATACGTCCGCCAACTTTTCAAGGGTGAACTTCGACGACAACATTAGAAAGGTAACTGAAAGCTCATTTGAGAGTTTAAATGCTTCCAGCGGCGTGCATACTACTTTCAAAAATGATAAAGTTGATTTAAGTATCAATCAGTCTATCCCGTGCTCCCTGATTGTGAATGAAATGATCATCCTTCTGGTAAAACATGGCTTTAACAGGGGGGAAAGGGGTAAATTTAATCTTGAGTTATCGGATAAAAATGAATATGAATCAGTAAACCTTACTATTAAACATAATGGTGTCTCAGTCAGAAAGAGGGTTGAGGGAGAAGACAACAGCGAAGCCGGATTCCATCTGATCGGAGTACTGTCGCAACAGCTTGAAGCTGAATACAGCTATACCGAAGGAGTTGAAGAGCATGAATTTACTCTCAGCTTCAAAAAATCAGATAGAAAAGGTGCGGGAAGTGGCATTTAATTTTTTAAATGTCGTTTATGAGTCTTAATCAGACAAATTTTCTTGTTATTTATTTAACAGATTAAGATAGAAAAACAACCATCCAACAGTAGACGTGTATTTACCAAATCTGATCCGGCGTAAAAGATATTCCCACATTAAATCCAGGCGCTGTTTCCTGCCGCCTGAAACCTTCTCAGCAGGTGATGTCCATCTCCAACAGATCTATAACCAGCAATATCCCAATCCCTCCCTGATAAAATGCATCGTCAGAATTCACTGCTGCAACTTCGCCAAAGAGTGCAAAACGGTCGGTGATTCCTTAATCGTCACGTAATCCTATGATCAACTTATACTGTCACTCCTTTACATGGACATACTCCCAGGAAAAAGAGGGGTAGCAGAAATCATGTAATTGTTCCCTGCGGTTTTCTAATTATTTAGTCTCAGTTTGCAGAAATAATTGGTAGTTTATTGCAGATCATAATTACTCAAAGCTGCTTGTCAACATTGATCAACCGCACGTATGAATGAAGTAAAACGAGCCCTGCTCATCAGCCTGTTGGTGTCGCTCTTTTCGCTCTCACTTAAGATTGCAGCATTTACCATTACCGACTCCACTGCCGCGCTATCTGATGCCGCTGAATCAGTGGTACACCTGTTTGCAGTGATGTTTGTTGTATACGGATATTATCTGAGTATCAAACCGGCTGATGAGGACCATCATTACGGTCATGAGCGGGTAGAATTTTTATCCGTAGGCGCAGAGGGTACCATAATTATAGTGGCTGGCTTATCGATACTCTACCACGCATTTGAAAGCATAATCACCGGTATCGAAATCATAAACATGGGCACAGGGATAATCCTGCTGACAGCTGCGGCCCTGGTCAACCTGGTACTCGGCACCTATGTGCTTAAGGTTGGACGCAAACACGATAACATGATCGCCGTCAGCAACGGAAAGCACACACTTACCGATGTCTGGACGAGCGGCGGAGTTGTCACTGCCCTTGTTATAATTCAATTTACCGGCTGGCTCATTATTGATGTAATCGTGAGCCTGCTGATTGCCGGCTATATCATATATGAGGCGTACAAGCTTCTCAGATTTTCCGTAAAAGGCCTGATGGATACACGAAACCCCTCTGTGGACAATGCCCTCACCCGCGTACTTGATGAGCAACTGCCCGAAAAGGCCAAAGGCTGGCACCATCTGCGCCATCGCACTTCCGGCAACACAACATGGATAGAGTTTCATCTTGTTTTCGAGGATGAAATCAATCTGAAAAAAGCCCATGACGAAGCCACATTACTGGAACGAAAACTGATCGACGCACTCAATACCGACGCCGTGATTACCATTCACCTGGAGCCGGACGAAGCTCATGAGGAATCACACACGATTCTGAAAGGAGCGAATAAAAAGAAAGATCTGGACGAATTTGTTTGATAAGATTTAAAGGCGTCCCGCATTGTATTCATAAATTCCGGCAGTCCCATCTATTCAATCTCAATTAAACCCATCAACATAATTTAACCCTTCAACAATCGTAGTATGATACGTATCTTTATATCAGAATCGACTGGGATGTCAATCAAACTTGTCAGGGTTGTACAATTGAATTCATGTGATTCGTTTTATAGCTGAAAATCCTGACAGGTATCAACAGATGTTTTTATACCTGTTTTAAATTCAGATCGTTGAAACCATTATTGTGAAATATCTTGTAGCAACAATCATTTTTTCTCTTCCGCTGGTTCTTGTGCCTATACTGGAAGCCCAGGATAACGGCGAATTCAAAATTGCCCGGGTTCAGTACCGGGGAGGCGGCGACTGGTACAGCTCACCTACTGCACTGACCAATTTGAGCCAGTTTGCACGTGAACAGGTTCCAATCAACATCAGCACACGCTATGATGATGTGCAGCTTGGCAGTCGTGATATTTTCAACTATCCATTTCTCTTTATGACCGGCCACGGAAATATAGCGATTAATGATGCAGAGATGGATAATCTTCGCAGATACCTTGAGAGCGGAGGATTTTTACATGTGGATGATGATTACGGTATGGACGAATATGTACGTCCGTTGCTCCAAAGGATTTTTCCGGACGAAGAGTTTTTTGAACTTCCACCCGATCACCCCATCTATGGCAATGTATATTCATTCCCGGAGGGGCGACCCCCAAAAGTTCACGAGCACGACGGGCTGCCTCCACAGGCATTTGCCATTTACCGGGATGGCCGGATGGTTTTGTTATACACGTACGAATCTAACCCATCAGATGGCTGGGCACATGATGAACACAGTAATCCAGAACGAATTACTGAAGCTGCTTTGCAATTTGGTGTAAATCTCTTAGTCTATGTATTCAACTCTCCGTAACATTACTGTAATCAAAAATGCAATCCTCACTTAAAAGTATGATCAGTTATGTAATATTATAAAATAGAACTACCATTTCTGTAAGAATTTTACGTAATTAAATGGGCGATTCCCCTAATTCGCTGCGATATAATAATTGGAATTAATCAGTAGTTAAATTTGATAGTAGACTCACCGGTATTAGGCGATATTTCAGACAACCAATACACTGTAAAAATTGCAAACTCTGAAGAACAGGTTGCAAAAGCACTACATCTCAGGTATGAAATTTTTTATGGTGAACTGCAAAGAAAATTTCAATCTGATGTTACAACTGATGTAGATAAATTCGATGAGCAGTGCCATCATTTAATCGTTATAGATAATAATGAAAATAAGATTGTCGGCACGTATCGGCTTCAAACTTTAGATCAGGCGGAGAAAGGTTTTGGATTTTACTCCGGCACCTACTTCAATCTTGACGGATTCCCTGAGGATGTTTTAGCCAATGGGTTTGAAGTAGGGCGCGCATGTATTAAACAAGAACATCGCAACGGGAGAGTGCTCTACCTTCTCTGGAAAGGGTTTGCCGGCTATTTACAATATTACAAGAAACGGTATTTATTTGGTAATCTGGGGATACCTATACCCAACGAGGAATCAGCAGTAGCAATGTATTCGCAACTTCTGAATGAAGGATTCGTTCATTCTTCTATACAATTGCAACCAAAGGAGCAATTTAAATGTACGTTGCCCTTGCAGAAAACAAATGGCTCAAGTCTCTCTGCTACAAAAGCTTCGCCTCTACTTCAAAACTACATCGATATAGGCTGCACCGTCTGTAGTAAACCTGCTTTTCATCCCGATCTTAAATTGCTCTACATTATGATACTTTTGGATGTAAACGGAATATCAGATAAAGTGCGGAAGTTATTTTTTAGGTAATTTCTTTCTCCGTAGACAAACAATATTGGTTTGTGCCTGCAAACGAGTCAATCTCCGTTTTAGCATTGAGTGATATTTTTATGAGAAAAGTAATAGGATATCTGAAAATTTTACTTCTGATAGTATATACCCTCACCACATGGGCAATATATATGATTGGTTTAGGGGTGGTAAAGGTGACAGGGATACGATATGAACCCTGGAGAAACCTGTTTATGAGATCATGGGCACGTGCATCAGCACTAATCTTCAATATCAGAACTACTGTAGAAGGTGAACCGCCAGAAGCACCCTTTTTTATTGTGTGCAATCACCTTAGCTATCTCGATATCATACC
>CAYOLE010000075.1:0-1099 GCA_964404705.1 uncultured Rhodohalobacter sp.
GTCATGCAAAGGTATGAACACCTCCCTTCCGTAACCACAGGACAGACTCCCTCCTCTCCCTACTATTGTGCCATATGGTGTGATTTCTACTGGCCCTGTATCAATTCTTATATTGAACTCACGTGAAATATGAAAAACATTGCGGGTTTCTCCACAAAATAATCGTTGATATAACACTGTTTCCTGTCTGCAAGAACCCCTGCAACACCATTCGTGTTCGGAACGTAAGACAATACTCAGATTAATCAATCGAATTCCATGGATCTTAAACTTCGGGCGCCTGACAGCGATCAACATTCACTTCTTCTGCCGGAAGCAGCTTCGAAACTGGCTGACAGCTATTCAGGCACGCTCACTTCGGGAAATGGCAACGAATATTCCATCAAGGGCAACATTGCTGATCTGCTACAAAAGAAATTCGACTATACCCTTGCTCAGCACAGTAACCAGTTGGGTCTCACCGCTGCTGTTTATGAAGATTTATGGCGGAACAGCTCACTTTCCGTTTTGATTGGTGAATCTTTTCCATTTGAGATGGAGAAGAAATTGCTTATTGAATGGCTGCAACCCGAAGCAGATAAGATATATCTTGATGTAGGTTGTTCCACAGCACTCTACGCCCGCTCGGTTAAGAAATACTGCGAGGAATCGGTTACGGTTGCAATCGACATATCAAGGCCGATGCTGGCAGAAGCCCGAAAAAAAGGCATGGGCGAATCTGTTGATATGTTTCTAATCAGGGCTGATGCGCGCGAAATGCCTTTTTTTGCAGGCACTTTTGATGGATTGATGATGGGGGGCACGCTTAATGAACTTACAGATGAGCTGAAGGTTTTGTACGAATGCCGGCGAGTGATAAAAAAAGGCGGCACATTTTTTATGATGCACCTGCTGAAATCAACATCGATTGCCGGGCGCATTCTTCAAACTCCAGTCGGTTTTGGGGGTTTACAATTTTGGAGCATCGACGAAAGCAATGCCCTCTTTGAACGGGCTGGATTTTCAGTAGTAGATCAGTTCAATAAAGGAATTGTTTGTTTTACAAAACTGATAGCAAGTTAGTTTAAGAGATATGAGACGTGAGATTAGAGATATGAGA
>CAYOLE010000075.1:1199-14019 GCA_964404705.1 uncultured Rhodohalobacter sp.
TTATCTATTATCTATTATCAAAATATGTAATATCCTTCCTCTAAAATCTATTCTACATTCGGTCAGGAGCAGATATTCCAAGAATCTCAAGGCCATTGGCCAGGACCTGGGCCACTCCGCGGGCCAGTTCTGTACGCGCTTTCATCAGATCCGGCTCCACGCCTATAATACGGCAATCATGATAAAATGAAGTGAAATCGGACGCGAGTTCATTCAGATAAGTGATGACACGATGCGGCTCTTTGTGATCAGTTGCCAGCGAAATCGCCTCGGGAAACGCGAGCATTTTTTTGATCAGTGTGATTTCTGCTTCATGATTCAACAGATTTAAATTCAGCTCTGAGGCAGAATCATCCATTTCTTCAATTTTACGCAAAATTGATTGTATGCGGGCGTAAGCATACTGAAGGTAAAATACCGGGTTCTTTTCTCCCGCTTCTTTTGCCCGGGCCACATCAAATTCGAGATGTGTGTTGGGCGATCGCATCAAAAAGAAGAATCTTGTCACATCTTCGCCCACATCATCCATCAACTCATCCAGGGTGACAAAGTTGGCTTTACGGGTACTCATTTTGTAGGGTTTTCCATCCTGAACAAGCGTAACAAACTGATAGACCAATACGTCCACTTTTTTCGGGTCGTAGCCAAGTACGCTGAGGCCGTTCATCACATCGGGATAGGTGTCGATATGATCTGCGCCAAATACATCGATACACAGGTCGTACCCCCTATCCAGTTTATTGGCGTGGTAAGCGATATCGGGCAGACGGTAGGTAGGCTCACCTGTGCTTTTAATCAGCACGGTGTCTTTATCTTTGCCGAACGCAGTGGTTTTAAACCACACCGCGCCATCTTCCTCATAAGCCATCTCCTTTTCGCGAAACGTATTTACCACCTTATCAATCGAGCCGTTTTCGTAAAGTGTGTTTTCATTAAAAAATGAATCCATACTGATATTCATCCGCTTCAGCGTGGTCTGGATCTGATCAAAAATGGCAGACTCTGCTTCATCTTTAAAGACGGTTTCGTCATCATTTTCCGCAAGACTATCGCCATGTTTCTCAATCAGAATACCGGCTATCTCTTTGATATACTCGCCTTCATAACCCCCTTCTGGCAACTCAGAATCTTTGCCCAGTGCCTGCAGATATCGGGCCTGTACGCTTAGCCCCAGCATGCGCATTTGACGGCCAGCGTTGTTAAAATAATATTCCCGCTCAACATCGGCGCCTGTCCATTCAAACAAACGGGCTACTGTATCGCCCAAAACGGCGTTCCGGCCATGGCCCACCGTCAGCGGTCCTGTTGGATTGGCGCTTACAAACTCAACCAGCACTTTTTTTCCGGATCGCTCCCTCGACTTTCCATAATCAGACCCGGCATCCAGCAGATCCTGAAGTGCGCTGGTCAGATATTGATCAGCATATCTGAAATTTATAAAGCCCGGTCCGGCCACTTTGGCCGAGGCAATTTTAGCGGGATCGAGAGAAATCTTCTCTACAATCTCTCCGGCGATATTCCGGGGATTGCTGCGCATCACTTTGGCAAGTTTCATCGCCACATTGGTAGCTACATCGCCATGAGAGAGATCCCGCGGGGTTTCCAGGTGGATCTCCGGAATCTGATCCTCCTCCAGATCAAAACTTCGGAGAACATGTAGAAGCCGGTTTTTTAAATAGGTTTCAATCTGCATAAATAATTCATTTTGAGCCTTTTATCAAGAATGGCAAAGATACGGTTTTTCACAGGGGAATCACTACTTGTTTTAAGAGATAAGGTTGCAATGACTCTTCCATTTCTCTCACACATTTACTCTGAAACTTCACAGATTTTTTCATCTGTCTGTGGTAGTTTATAGATCGTGTTTATGTATATCGATTTTCTGACGTTACTCCTCATCGTTAAGGTAAGATCAGATCAAACCAAACCTACTGCGTTCAATGAAGAAACAGATTGCTACAGTTTTCTCTCTTATTTTTTTCCTGTTTGTTGCTCAGACGGCATCCGGGCAGGTATCTATCGACTATTATCTGCCGGATAACATTTCATATGATGAATCCATACCAACACCTGAAGATGTGATCGGCCACCAGGTTGGTGAATGGCATATTACGCATGATAAACTCGTCTATTATATGCGTGCTGTTGCGGAGGCATCAGACAGGGTAACCTACAACGAATTTGCATACACCTACGAAGACCGTCCGCTGATTATGCTTACCATCACCTCTCCTGAAAACCATCAATCGATTGACAGGATCAGGGAAAATCATCTGCTGCTGAAAGATCCGTCACAATCGGAAAACATAGATATAAGCACTATGCCGGTGATTGTGAATCTTGGTTACAGCGTGCACGGGAATGAGCCGAGCGGATCGAACGCTTCTCTGCTGATGGCCTATTATTTCGCAGCTGCACAAGGTGAAGATATTGATGAGATTCTCGAAAACTCCGTCATATTACTCGATCCCAGTCTTAACCCTGATGGCCTTCAGCGCTTCTCCACGTGGGTAAATCAGCATAAAAGCCTTTATGGAACGGTTACCGATCCCGCAAGCCGTGAATATGACGAGTCCTGGCCGGGCGGGCGCACCAATCACTATTGGTTCGATCTAAACCGCGACTGGGTGCCGGTTCAGCATCCATCAAGCAGGGGACGAATAAATATGTTCCATAAATGGCTGCCCAATGTGCTGACCGATTTTCATGAAATGGGGACTAACTCTACATATTTTTTCCAGCCGGGTGTGCCGGAAAGAACCCATCCATTTACTCCTCAGCGAAACCAGGACCTGACCATGGCAATTGCCGAATATCATGCTGATGCTATGGATGCACGGCAGCAGCTTTATTATACACGGGAAGGGTTTGACGATTTTTACTACGGTAAAGGTTCCACATATCCGGATGTATTTGGAACCATTGGAATTTTATTCGAACAAGCCAGTTCCCGCGGCCATTCCCAGGAGAGTATCTACGGTGTTAGAGAATTTCCCTCTACGATCCTGAATCAGGTAACCACTTCTTTTTCCACGGTGAAGGCATCGCTCGAACTGCGGGAAGAGCTGCTCGATCACATGAGAACATTTTATCGCGAGGCAGAGCAGGAAGCATCTAATTCCTCTATAAAAGGTATTGTGGTGGGCGACAGCAATGATCGCTCCCGAACCTGGCACCTGGCTGACCTTCTGAGCCATCATGATATTGAAATGTACACGCTTGATGAGGATTTTGAAGCCAATGGCCATGAATTTAAACGGGGCGAAGCAATTGTGATTCCGATGGAGCAGCGACAGTTTAAATTCATTGAAGCGATGTTCGAACAGCGCACCGAATTTTCCGACAGTCTGTTTTATGACATCTCCACCTGGACATTGCCTTACGCATTTAATCTGCCGTTTTCAGAACTAAGCCAGCGGCAGTTTGGCAGCTCACTGATGGGTGATCGAATTGAATCACCAGAATTTCCTGCAGGACAAATTATTGGCGGACAGAGTGATTACGCCTACCTTTTTGAGTGGGATGAATATTATGCTCCTCGTACACTCTATCGCCTGCAAAAAGCCGGTGTACGCACTCAGGTAGCTTCAACGAGTTTCCAGTCTGTCACGACACAGGGCGTTCGGGAATTTGATTACGGAACGATTCTGGTATCCCTTGGAATCCAGGATGTGGATGAAGAGGAGATCTATGGTATAATACAAACAGCGGCTGAAGAAGATGGATTAACGATTTACAGTATTCAGGGTGGGCTGAATCCTGCGGGGATTGATCTGGGAAGCCCAAGCTTTAGCATTCTTGAAAAACCCGAAACTGTTATTCTTGGCGGTTCCGGCGTACGCGGAAATGATGTTGGCGAAATCTGGCACCTGTTTGATCAGCGCTTTCACATGCCTATCACCATACTGGAAAAAGACAGGTTAGGCAGCACCGATCTGAATCGATACACCAGTATGATTATGGTGGAGGGAAACTACAATGATTTATCGAACGGCGAAGTAGAAGATATCAAACGATGGGTGCGCAATGGCGGCACCCTTATTTTAAATCGATCGGCCATTAACTGGGGAGAAAGAGAAGGCCTGGCAAATATCGAGTTTGTTGAACACTCCGAACCGGATACTACTCGGCGGCTATACGCTGAAATGTCTGATGCCAGGGGCGCTCAAGTTATTGGCGGGTCCATTTTCCACGGATTACTGGATCTTACACATCCATTGGGATACGGATATAATAAAGAAGAGATTTCAATTTTCAGAAACTCGGTCACATTTATGAAACCAGCCGATAATCCGTATGCCACCCCGCTGGTATATACCAGCGACCCTCTGGCAAGCGGTTATATTTCCAGTGAGAACATGGAATTAATTGGCGATACCGCATCCATTATTGTAAGCAGCCATGGAAGTGGACGCGTGATCAGTTTCGTGGACAACCCTGCATTTCGTGCTTTTTGGTTTGGAACGAATAAGCTGCTGATGAATGCCGTATTTTTCGGGGATACAATTAGCGGGGCAGCATCGAATTAACATTGATCATCCTTCAAACTCAGTATATCAGCATAAGAATACATCATCCATCCATTTTAATCGTCGGAAGAAAGATTGCTTCACGGGGCAGCCACCCTCGCTGCGCCCAAAGTATTAGTGAATCTCTCAGCAATGTAATATTTTTAGAAAACTATCTTTAAAAACAAACCAACTCCGCAAAACAATGAGCGAAATTCAGCCAACTGTCAGTTATAGTTTTACCATGCGCCTTTATATAGAAAATAAAGCCGGCATGCTTGCAAAAGTACTCAATACAATTGCTGATATGAAGGGAGATCCCGGAGCTGTAGATGTGGTAAAGGTGGAAGGAAATTATAAGGTTCGGGATCTTACTGTAAATGCACGTGATGACAGCCATGCAAGCGCTATTGTTACTGAGATTAAAAAAATTGAGGGTATTAAGGTCAGGAATGTATCCGACCGTGTTTTTTTACTCCATCTGGGTGGTAAAATACGCATACAAAACAAGGTTCCTGTAGATACCCGTGATGCCCTTTCTATGGCATATACTCCGGGCGTAGGGCGTGTTTGCAAAGCGATTGCCGAGAACAATAAAAAAGCATATACACTTACTATCAAACAAAACTCTATAGCTGTGGTCAGTGATGGTTCTGCGGTTTTAGGATTAGGCAACATAGGACCTGAAGCAGCAATGCCGGTAATGGAGGGAAAAGCGATGTTATTTAAAGAATTTGCAGATATTGATGCCTATCCTATCTGTTTAAATACTCAGAATGCTGATGAAATTGTTAAAGCTGTTGAATGGATTGCTCCAGGATTCGGTGGAATTAACCTGGAAGATATAAGCGCACCCAGATGTTTTGAAATTGAAGACAGACTGAAAGAGTCATTGGATATCCCCGTATTTCATGATGATCAGCACGGCACAGCCGTTGTTGTTCTGGCCGCAACCATTAATGCTTTAAAAGTTGTCGGAAAAAAATTAAAAGACTTACATGTTGTGATCGTAGGAGCCGGAGCTGCAGGGGTAGCAATTATTAAGATTCTAAAGAATGCCGGTGTCAATAAAATTTTATGCTGCGACAGTAAGGGAATAATCAGCCGGAATCGACTTCCAGAGTTAAATGACAGCAAAAAATGGCTTGCAGAAAATACAAATACTGATAATGCAGATGGCTCTGTTTTAGATGCAACTGCGAATTCTGACTTGCTGATTGGCGTAAGCGGACCGGGAAGTATTCCAAAAGAAGCCGTTGAACAGATGGGTAATGATCCCATTGTATTTGCGCTTGCAAATCCCGACCCGGAAATTATGCCGGAAGAGATAGATTCAATTGCACGTGTAATTGCCACCGGCAGGAGTGATTATCCCAATCAGATAAACAATGTGCTGGCTTTTCCCGGCCTGTTCCGGGGAGCTCTGAATGCCCGGGCAACGGATATAAATGAAGAAATGAAGCTGGCTGCCGCTTATGCTATTGCCGATCAGATAGATGATGAGGACCTGAGCGAGGAATACATCATTCCAAGTGTTTTTAATAAACAGGTTGTTCGGCGGGTTGCCAGTGCGGTTAAAGATGCCGCTGTAAAAAGTGGAGTTGTCAGGTAAATTTATTATTCCAGGGTTTGATTCATCTACACCGAATCTGATTTGGAACCTGATTCTGCAATAAAGAACCCTTTCACGATCAAATTCCTGATTTGCCTCACTGATTTGGCAAAGTGTAGCCTCCATTCAAAATCATGCGGTTTACTTACGAAGATTCATGGATACGATTTGTAATCAAAAAATTTGCATTTCTGTTTCTTCCAATTAAATTATCATAGATGAGAAGTTGAAGATTAAACTAAATTTCAAAATTAAACGGAATCGAATCATGGGTTTAAATGATATGAGAAAATATGATGATTTAGCTATACTATTATTAAGAATTGGAGTAGGTATAATTTTTATAGTTTCCGGTTGGGGTAAGCTTACTGGCATAGAAGGAGTCCAGGGATTTTTTGGCAATATTGGAATTCCTCTACCAGGTTTAATGGCGTGGGTGGTTGCCATTGTTGAATTTTTTGGTGGTATAATGGTACTTCTTGGTGCTTATATTCGTATTCCCGCTCTATTGCTGGCTTGTGTGATGCTCGTGGCATTGTTAACTACAAAATTGGGAGGAGAATTTAGCCCGGCACGCCTCGATATGATGCTTTTGTTAACAAATCTGGCACTTTTCATTTTAGGCAGCGGATTATATTCCGTAGATAATTCACTGGG
Source organism: uncultured Rhodohalobacter sp. (assembly GCA_964404705.1). Classification (GTDB taxonomy): domain Bacteria; phylum Bacteroidota; class Rhodothermia; order Balneolales; family Balneolaceae; genus SW132. The sequence continues at coordinate 7,977 of CAYOLE010000075.1, forward strand.
AAGAACAAAATCAAGAACTTTATAGATGTAATAACGATCCTAATTAAATCATTGGCAACACTTATTAATGGAGGCCTTATAAAGTTATTCTGTAATTTATGAGGCCTTCTTTTTATGGGTCAAAACCGTATATGTGCTTTATGATATGCGTGGTTTGGTGAATCTACTTAAATTTAATCACGATTCTTTAACATTTTTAAAATCCGCTGATGATAATAAATGTACCCATCAAACCACAGCCAGATGAAATTACCTGTGGACCCACCTGCCTGCATGCTGTTTATGAATACTATAAAAACCCGATCGGATTGGATACTGTAATTCGTGATGTTTTGCAAATGGAAATGGGAGGTACATTTGGAGCATGGCTCGCCGTAGATGCACTGTACCGTGGTTTTAATGCAACGATCTATACTTATAATTTGCAGGTTTTCGACCCCAGCTGGTTTGATCTTGACCAGGATGATATGAAACAGCGAATGAAGCAACAAATAGCTTATAAAAAAGATGAAAAACTTCGAACTGTAACCAAAGCCTATTACAGATTTCTGGAACTTGGCGGCAAGCTTAAGTTCGAAGACCTGCGCTCAGCTATCTTGCGGCGTTATCTGAAAAAGGAACAACCCATTATTGCCGGTTTAAGTGCAACGTATCTATACCAGAGTCAACGCGAATATGGCCCAAATCAGGACTACGATGATATCCGGGGGGAGCCAACCGGCCATTTTGTTGTTCTGCACGGCTATAACCGCGAAACTCGTATGGTATCTGTAGCTGATCCGCTCATGTCTAATCCACTAAGTGAGGGGCAATTTTATGAAGTAAGCATCGACCGGGTAATCAATGCCATACTTTTGGGAATTGTTACGTACGATGCAAACCTGATTATCATCACACCTAAAAAGCCAAAGAGAGAATGAAACACCTGGTTGTCGTAAACAATCCTAAAAAATGGCCGCTTCAGATTCCCGGGGTTGAGGTGGTGCAGGCCCGTGCATATCTGGCAGATGAAGAATATTCCACATTACGAAATGTGAAAATCTATAATCTTTGTAAAAGCTACAAGTATCAAAGTATTGGATATTATGTTTCTTTACTCGCAACCGCCCGTGAACACAAGCCGATACCCGGGGTATTGGCTATACAGGATCTGAAGTCTCAGACTATAGTTCGTATTGTTTCTGATGAGCTGGAAAACCTGATGCAGTCGAGTCTGAAACCAATAAAGGGAGATCATTTTACTCTGAGTATCTATTTCGGTAAAAATATGGCCAGGCGATATGACAGGCTCTGCCACCGGTTATTTCAGCATTTTCAGGCCCCGCTGCTGCGGGCAGAATTTGTAAGAAAAGATGGTTTCTGGCTTATTAAGTCGATCAGCCATATCGCGGGGAGCGATATTCCCGGTGCGCATCATGATTTTGTAGTGGAAGCAGCCCAGAACTATTTCAGAAAGAGAAGCCCTAAATCCGTTCCAAAAGAAACGCGCTTTGATCTGGCCATACTCGTAAACCCCGATGAATTAATGCCGCCGAGTGATGAAAAAGCGATTCAGAGGTTTATCCGTGCAGCAGAATCACTTGATTTCTACACCGAACTGATCACACGTGAAGACAGTGCGCGGCTGAATGAATTTGATGCCCTTTTTATACGTGAAACTACCAGCGTGAATCATCACACCTACAGGATGGCGAGACGGGCCGCGGCAGAAGGACTGGTTGTAATTGATGACCCGGAATCGATTCTTAAATGCACAAATAAAGTGTACCTGGCAGAGCTTTTGAGTAAGAATAAAATTCCGGCGCCAAAGACCCTGATTATCAGCCAGGAAAACAAAAATAATGTAACTGAAATGCTGGGTTACCCATGCATCTTAAAACAGCCCGACAGTTCCTTCTCCGTTGGAGTAGAGAAAGTAGATAATGCCGAAGAGTTTGAAAAAGTAACTGATGACCTTTTTGATAAATCAGACTTGCTGATTGCCCAGGAATTTATTCCCACCTCATTCGACTGGAGGGTTGGGATTTTAAATCAACAGCCGCTTTATGTTTGCCGCTACTATATGGCCCGAAAACACTGGCAGATTTATGAGCGAACCGAGGGAAAAACTCATGCAGGTAAAGCAGATACACTTTCCCTGGAGGAAGCTCCCGAAGAAGTGATTGAAACCGCATTGAAAGCAGCAAATTTAATTGGTAATGGCCTCTATGGAGTGGATATCAAAGAGATAAACGGTCAGGTGTATGTTATAGAAATTAATGACAACCCAAGTATTGATTCAAATTATGAAGACCGGGTGTTAAAGGATGAGCTATATAAAAGCATAATGTCAGAAATATTGCGAAGAATTGAGCGCAAAAAAGAGAGGAGCCTGAAATAGATGGAGATACAGCAAAAGCGGCCACTTCATTTGTTTGATGGCTACGGAGTTGAGATGGAGTATATGATTGTGGATCGAGATTCACTTGCCGTTTTGCCTGTATCGGATAAACTGCTCGAATCGGTGGCCGGTTCGATTGTACCTGAACATTCTCGCGGCCAGATTGCCTGGAGTAATGAGCTGGTTCTGCATGTGATTGAGATAAAAACCGATGGCCCGGCAACCACACTTGCCGGGCTGGGTGATGTATTTCAGCAGGAAGTTACGGAAGTCAACAAAAAGTTAGAGTCGCTGAACGCCAGATTAATGCCCGGTGCAATGCATCCGTGGATGGATCCGGTAGAGGAGATGAAGCTCTGGCCTCATGAATACAATCCAATTTATGATGCATACAATCGAATATTTGACTGTCGGGGCCATGGATGGGCCAATCTGCAGAGCACACACCTGAACCTTCCCTTTAGCGGAGATGCAGAATTTGAAAGGCTTTGCGCTGCGCTTCGGATTCTAACCCCCCTTTTACCGGCAATTTCGGCAAGTTCGCCGATTGCAGATGGAGTAAAAAAACCATTTTTAAATTACAGAATGGAAGTCTATCGCACCAACTCGTCAAGAATTCCTATCATCACCGGAAAGATTATTCCCGAACCTGTTTTCAGTAAAAAAGAGTACTATATATCTATATTTGAACCCATGTACAAAGCGATTTCTCCCCACGATCCGGAAGGAATTTTGCAGGATGAATGGCTGAACTCACGCGGCGTAATGGCCCGGTTTGATCGTGGTGCAATTGAAATTCGTGTGATCGACATTCAGGAGTGCCCCAAAGCAGATATTGCCATACTTCAGTTATTTGTGGCCGTTACAAAACTGCTGATGGAAGAGCGATGGGCTGAACGCTCTGAGCAAAAGAAATGGAGTGAGGACGATCTTTTCAATATTTTGATGACCGTGGCAAAAGATGGTGAAAAAGCTCAAATCTCCAGCCGAAAATTCCTTCAGTTATTTGGAATTGACAGTCATCAAATGAAAGCCGGCGAACTATGGCAGTATTTGTATGAAGAAGTAAAAGATTCAGGACTGATAGACCATCAATCCAAAGACGTATTGAGGATTATTCTGCACAAGGGTCCGCTTGGAAGACGTATTTTAAATGCATTACCAGCTGATTTTACCCGGAATGATTTAAAACATATTTACGGGTTACTCTGTGATTGCCTGGAAAACGAAGAGATGTTTGTTCCTGATTAAGAATAGTGGTTATGATGAGATAAGAAATGGAGATACTAATCAGGTGGTAAGAATCAAACAAAAAACTTATGACAAAAAGAAGATCCATTGGCTCGTTTCATGCGAGCATGCCTCCAGCGCCTTACCGGAAAGGTGGACTCATATTTTTGAACAGGCTAAAGAGTTGGTGGATACACATCGCGGGTGGGATCCAGGGGCACTGGAACTGGCAAGGGCAATAGCGGATGCTCTGGGTGTGAAGCCGCACGTATACTCCTGGAGCCGGCTGCTGATTGAGCCGAACCGATCGCAGCATCATCCGAAGCTTTTTTCAGAAATCAGTAAAAATCTGACCGATGAACAAAAAAAAGAACTGATTGATTTATACTGGTCTCCTCACAGAAATCAAATTCGTAAAGAGATCCAAAAGGAAAAATCTATACAGAAAAGAGTGATTCATATCAGTGTTCATACTTTTACACCTGAATGGGATGGAGCAATTCGAAATGTAGATATCGGCCTGTTATACGATCCAAAGCGAAATTCCGAACAACAGTTTTGCCGGAAATGGAAAAGTCAGATTGAAGAGGGATTTCCTGATTTTAAAATTCGAATGAATCAGCCCTACTCAGGCTCATCGGATGGGCTCACCACAGCGCTTCGGAAGGAATTTACGGATGATGAATATACCGGAGTGGAAATTGAGGTAAATCAAAAGTATTGGTATGAGAGTAAAACGGTGTGGAAAAGTATTTCTGAGAAGCTTGCCGGCAGTGTAAGTAAAATTGCTGATTTGAATTAATCTTTCAGTAGTTTCAGGATTGAATTATGCAAAACTCTATATTATCCTACTGTTATGTCAGCTGTAAAAGTTTGGTTGCAAGTAATAGTCATCGGATGAGTTTTTTCGAAAAAATGAGATGTTTATAAAATTGTGAAGACTTTGAATTGACTCATCCGATGACTCAAACCCGCCATTTCATCATTGACACGTCACTACCGCCGTTTGAAATTTTTAATCGCGTTTAGCTACCTATCCATACAGATTTATAACATTTTTCGCTCAATTATATGAAAAAGCAGGTTCTATCGTTCGTTTGTTAACTACTGGCAAGAAAGCATATATTGTCCGCATCAATTAATCCATATCATTTTTACGTGAAGTCAACCTTTCTCTTCTTATTAGCTGCAGCGTTTTGCGTCTCCGACGTTGCCGCTCAGTCGTTTACGAATGCGAAGTATGGCGGTGATTTTATGTCTGTCGGAGCTGGTGCACGGGCACTGGGTATGGGAAGTGCTCATGCCGCGATCTCCAATGATGTTACATCCGCCTATTGGAACCCCGCAGGCCTGGCATCCGTGGAAAAAATTGATATTGCTTATATGCATTCCGAGCGGTTTGCCGGTATTGTAAGCTACGATTACGGGGCAATTGCTTATCCAATAAAGAATTCAGAATCAACAATTGCGCTGAGCTTTTTTCGCCAGGGCGTTGATAACATCGCCAATACTTTAAATGCATGGGACCGTGAGCGGAATCTGCCCCGGGAAAATGTTCAGGATTATATTGAGGAATTCAGTGTTGCCGATATGGCATTTCTGCTTTCGTACGCCACACGGACCAGCGACCGGATTTCCTGGGGAGTGAACGCAAAGATCATCAACCACAGACTTGGTCCGTTTGCTGATGCCTGGGGCTATTCCCTCGATGCGGGAACGCAGGCCCAATTTGGCAGAACATCTGTTGGCCTTCATGTGATGGATCTTACAACAATGTTGAAATTCTGGTCAGTGAACCGTTCGGAATTTGGAGATTTTGAAGAAACTTTTGGGGATGAAATTCCATCAGGCCAGAATGAACGAGTGTTGCCAACCATCAAGATGGGAGCCGGACATACCCGCGAATATGGTGATTTTTTAATCACAGCAGCAGCAGATGTGGATGTTCGGTTCGAAAATCGAAGAGCATATTTTATCAATCTTGACAGGGTAAGTTTTGAACCGCATGCTGGTATTGAATCGACTTATAAAAACCGCCTGAGCCTTCGTGCGGGTCTAACCGATGTCACCACCGATCCGGATAACAGAGTCTATATATCCCCGACCCTGGGTGCAGGCATACACCTTCGGGCTGTTTTTGTTGATTACGGTTTTGCCAATTTCGGCGGGGCATCAAGCGTGCTGGGTGTTACGCACCGAATATCTCTCAGGATTACACTTTGAACGTAATACTCCTACGTTGATAATGAATTGCGTTTAGAGTTTTATAGATGGGGGTGTGAACATCAGAATCAGGATTACAAACTCTTTTCCGACCATTCAAAAGCTATTTATTATATGAGCCATCGAATTATGATTGCTGGCCCCACTGCTTCGGGAAAAAGCTCACTTGCGGTATCGAACTCGTTGCCCATCACCGCCACCGCCGACGTG
>CAYOLE010000076.1:0-13421 GCA_964404705.1 uncultured Rhodohalobacter sp.
GAATTATTTACAATACCCACCATAACCTGGGTATGCCCCTCTTTAATGGCTCTTACAGCTGCTGCACCAAGTCTGCTGGCCAATACACGGTCGCGGGCTGTAGGTGCGCCACCCCGCTGAACATGTCCCAAAATACATACTCTCATCTCGTACTTCGAGAAATCATCCTTCAGTTTTTCTGACAATTTAAGTGCGCCACCTGTTTCATCTCCTTCTGCCACTACCACAAGGCTACTCCTGCGCTGTTCTTTAAGAATGTTGTGTAAATTAGACCGTACTTCATTTACATCCGTTAGAGATTCAGGTAATAAAATAAGCTCTGCACCTCCAGAAATTCCTGTTTCAAGTGCAATAAAACCGGCATCTCGTCCCATCACCTCAACCAGGAAAAGCCGGTCGTGGGCATCAGCGGTGTCACGGATTTTATCAATCGCATCCATGGCGGTATTAAGGGCTGTGTCATAGCCTATTGTTTCATCCGAGCCTATCAAATCGTTATCAATCGTTGCAGGCACACCTATTACCACAATATCATGCTCTTTTGCAAGCAACGCTCCACCCTGGAAAGAACCGTCTCCGCCGATTATAACCAAGGCTTCAATTCCTTCTTTGTTTAAAATTTCGGCAGCTTTTGCCCTTCCTTCTTTTGTCTTGAATTCCTCGCATCGCGTTGACTTCAAAACTGTTCCACCACGTTGAATTATATTAGAAACATCAGTTGGGCCTATCTTTTGTAAATCCCCACTAATTAAACCTTTAAACCCATGCTTGAACGCTACAACTTCGAGATTTTCACTGTTTGCCGTTCGAACCACCGCACGCAAGGCGGCATTCATTCCAGGAGAATCGCCGCCACTTGTTAGAACACCTATTGTTTTCAATGTAAATGTGATATTTTAATTTCAGTAATAAATAAGCTGGTAAACTAACCACACATTCTTCATTCCGCAACTTTTTAATGAATGGATTTACTATTATATGATCCCTTTTAAATACTTTAAATCACTATGGCGGAACAGGCTATTATAGAATCTAAATTTAAAAATTATCGATCGTTGAAGTCACTCTCAGAAATCACTTCCCCCATACAGGATGATCTTGATATGTTCAGGGATTTCTTTAAAAAACAGACAGATACAGACATATTTTTGCTAAATAAAATTATGCGCTATCTGCTTCGCCAAAAGGGCAAGGAAATACGTCCTACTCTCGTTTTTATGTCTGCCCGGATGTTCGGAGAGATTGACCGACGAAGTTATATTGCTGCTACAATGATAGAACTGCTTCATACCGCTACCTTAATTCATGATGATGTTGTAGATGAAGCCGATAAAAGAAGAGGATTTTTAAGCATCAACAAGCTTTGGAAAAACAAAGCAGGAGTACTGCTTGGAGATTTTTTACTCTCGAAAGGTTTATTAATTGCTCTTGATAACCAGGAATATCACTTGCTTCAAATACTTTCAGGAGCAGTAAAACAGATGAGTGAAGGAGAATTGCGTCAGCTTAAAACAGCGAAATTATTTAATATGACAGAAGATCGGTATTTTCAGATTATTACCGAGAAAACCGCAAGTCTTATTTCAGCCTGTTGCGAATGCGGAGCGTCAGCGGCTACTGATAATAAGCATGTAATTAATTCCATGCGGGAAATTGGATTAAAAATTGGGATTGCATTTCAAATAAAAGATGATCTATTTGATTATGGTCTCGATGATATAGGAAAACCGAAGCGCAATGATATACAGGAACGGAAAGTTACCTTACCGCTTATCTACGCTTTTGATAAATCATCAAAAATGGAAACTCTCCGCATTAAACGGTTAATGAGAAAGCGGAAAAAAAGCAACAAAGACATTGACAAAATTGTTGCATTTGTACATGAAAAAAATGGGCTGAAATACGCCAAAGATTCCATGACTAACTATGCCGAACAAGCTATGGAGCAGCTTAGAGCACTACCGGTCGAAAAAGGTCTCGACGACTTTGAGGCTCTCGTAGAGTTTATTATTAAGAGAAAAAAGTAATCCCCCTTAACAAACCATAATATGAATCACTTATTTCTGTCTGATGTACATTTGGGCGCGTTTACCGATCTGCCTGATCGCAGTGTACGCCACGATCTGGCAGAATTAATTCGTCATTGTTCCGATCAAAACATTTTTATACACATTCATGGTGATCTGTTTGATTATTGGATGGAATATCCCAATTGGAAACCGGCCCTCGGTAAAGAAATACTGGATTGCTTTACCAATTATATGAAAAAACATGGTGCTATTAATTATGTAACCGGAAATCACGATAACTGGACAAACGGTTATTTTGAAAAACTTGGTTTTAACATAAGTCATGATTTTTTTGATCTGTCACTAAATGGGAAACGAGTTTTTTTACATCATGGTGATGGGTTAAGCGATCCGGAAATGAATCTGCCCCGTCCACCGATGCACCGATTACTCAGAAACAAAATCTTTGTAAAACTGTATCAACGATTGTTGCCGCCAAAAGCCGGGATTACAACAATGAAGGCATTTTCGAACTTTAGTAAGCGGCGTGCCTACTGTGATCCTTCTATTTTAGATAACTGGGCAAAAAACTTTTTAAAAAACTCTGCCTATAATGTAGTTATCTCCGGGCACGATCATCATCCCAGAATTCTGAAATTTGATTTTGGCACATATATAAATACAGGAACATTTTTTGAACACCGTACGGTAGGGATGTATACCAATGGTCAACTTCATCTCGTTAGTTGGAATGCTGCAACAAAATCCTTCGTACCCTACGATAACATGTTACAACCCGCATTAATTGATGAACGACGATAACAATACTTATGACAGAGACCGATACTTCAGCGATCCTGAATACAGAAAAAAGATCGTAGCTGAACGAAAAAAGAGAGGAAATAACCCTCCATCCGAAAGATCAGCGGACGGAAAACATTCACTGAGAAAAAAAATACTCATTGGCGGGCTCTCCTTTATATTGCTGATTGGGCTTATAGCTTCTGGTTATGTTTTTTACCTTTTCCAGGGTCTGCCTTCAATTCAAGAACTCGAAAACCCTAAAACAGCAATTGCTTCTGTCGTTAAAAGTCGTGACGGCGCTGTGCTTGATCGTTATTTTACTGAGAATCGGACGTATGTTCCTATTGAACAAATTTCACCTAATATAGTTGATGCATTAATTGCCACAGAAGATCACCGTTTTTATACACACTGGGGAGTGGATGCAGAACGCTTAATCGGCTTGCCTATCTACTGGCTGCAAGGCCGTTTCCAGGGCGGATCAACTATCAGCCAGCAGCTTGCCCGCAACCTTTATCGAAAAATTGGACGTGAAGTTTCTGTAACCCGTAAATTCCGTGAAATGCTAACGGCGATACAGATTGAACAGAACTACACGAAAGATGAAATTATTGAGATGTACCTGAATACTGTTGAATTTGCAAACAGTACGTACGGTATTGAATCTGCCTCACAAACACACTTTGGTAAACCCGCCGGCGACATAAGCGTATCAGAAGCATCTACACTTATTGGTATGTTGAGAGCAGTATATGCTTATAATCCAAGAATCTTTCCTGAACGATCTATGCAGCGCAGAAATATTGTCTTGAGACAGATGATGCGGCGAGGATTTATATCAGAAAATGTTTTTGCCAATCTGAGCCAGGAGGAAATTGCTCTGGATTATCAGCCACCTTCGCGTTCCGGCCGTGAAAGCCGTTATTTTGGGGAATATGTTCGACAAAAAGTAATTAAATGGACTGAAGAAAACGGCTATGATTTATACACAGACGGGCTTACCGTTTATACCACTATCGACTCACGACTTCAGCACCATGCAGAACGCGCTGTAAGAGAGAATCTCGAAGAATTTCAACCCCAATTTGCGGCAGAATGGACAAGCCCGGACGGAGAGTACATGGATCTTTTTTGGGAAGAGTATCCAGAATTCTTGTTGGATTTTATCAGAGAAACTGACCGGTACAAAAATGGTTTCAGTAAGTTCGACACCAACCAGGAATCGGTTGTATTCGATAAACTAATGGCTGATGAAGCTTTTGTTGATTCTGTCAAACGAGCACGCACAAAGCTTCAGGGCAGTTTTGTGGCAATTGATCCTAACAACGGTAGTGTTCTGGCCTGGGTAGGTGGAGTGAATTACGGCCAGCAGCAGTTCGATCATGTATATCAGTCGAAACGGCAGCCTGGATCAACTTTCAAGCCATTTGTTTATTCCATTGCTGTTGATAATGGATACATGCCTTATCATAAATTTTCAAAATATCCGATTAGTTTTATTGAACAAAACGGAAGAATTTGGAATCCAAAAGACAGAGTGGTGCCCGAGGGTCCTGAAATGGTGCCTCTGCGTGATGCCTTAGCCCGTAGTTTAAATAATGTTACCGTGCGCCTGTTGCCGGAGATTGCTGGAGCTTCCGGCACAAATCGGGCCCAGGACCTTGCTCCGGCCGCTCGTAAAATTCAGGAGATGGCTTCTAAGCTGGGTATTGATATGAGTAATGTAAGAGGTGATTACCCCTCCATTGCGTTGGGCACCGCGAATGTTTCTCTTCTTGAATTGGTAAGTGCATATACCACATTTGCAAATGAAGGAGTACATATCGACCCACTTGCTGTAACCCGGATAGAAGACAAAGAAGGAAATGTGCTGGTGGAATATTTCCCTGATTACAGTGGTGAAGCGATCAGTCCTGAAACTGCATATATTATGATCGATATGATGCGTGGGGTAATTCGTGGTGGGGATGGTTACCACGGAACGGGAGTTCGTATGAGAAATCAATTCAATGTACAGCAGGATATAGCCGGTAAAACTGGTACATCTCAGAACAGTGCCGACAACTGGTTTGTGGCTATGATGCCCCACATGGTAATGGGCTCCTGGGTTGGAGGTGAAGACCGCAGAATTCGTTTTCCTGTGAACAGATCAAATAGCATTGGTCAGGGAGCACGAACGGCATTACCCATCGTTGGAACATTTATAAATTACGCTACAGACGATCCTGATGCCCCCTGGAGCTACGAACCTTTTCAACCTCCCGCCGGATTTGTAATGCCGGAAGAACCAAGCCGTGAAACCGAACAGGTTGATGAACAACGTGGCAGAATTGGCTGGTAACAATAAAATGCCGCGTATTCAGGGTAGTGTAACACAATGTGTCAGAAGGCTTATCGGGTTTTACTATGCGGGCTTCACATTATTTATCCGACATTTCAATCTTGATTGAACAATTGCTCCCTGCAGAGTATGCGTTTCTTGATTTACTGATCAAAACTCATCTTGCCTCTTTGCTGAAACGATATACAGATTTAAAAAATTTATCTCTCCTTATCACTGGCTAAATCAGTATGCCTGATTCTTCCATTATATGCCTGATTCCACAAAAATGATAGCTTAAACACCCAAAAAAATCTTAAAAAAACGTTCCAATTTGGCTCAAAAACACCCTATATTGGAACCTTAAAATCAGTCAGAACAGAACGATTACGTTGGGCAGTTAAATGCCTTTCAAATCAATTTTCAATCTTTATGCTGGAACAATACCTACCAATTATTGTGCTGCTCGGTGTAGCCCTGATATTAGCACTGGCTTTTATGACGCTATCCCGAATCTTAGGACCATACCGCCCTAATAAAACTAAACTATCTGCCTACGAAAGTGGAATGGACCCTGTAGGTGAAGCAAAAGAACGTTATTCCATTGCTTTTTACCTTGTTGCAATGGAATTTATCGTTTTTGATCTCGAAGTTGTTTTTATCTTTCCCTGGGCGGTAGCGTTTTTAACACATAGTGCCGGAACGTTCTTCGCAATGGTACTATTTATAGTAATACTCTTTATAGGCCTTATTTATACCCTTAAAGCGGGCACTTTAGAATGGGACATGAAGAAATTTAAACATGAAGCAATACATAAGTAAATAATTATGGGTATAGAAAGTGCACTTGGAGAAGGTTATTTAACAAGCAGGGTAGACAGCCTGGTAAACTGGGCTAGAGCCAATGCCGCATGGCCAATGCCAATGGGTCTTGCTTGCTGTGCAATTGAAATGATGGCATTTGCCGGGCCCAGGTATGATGCGGCTCGTTTTGGTTCCGAAGTAATGAGATTTTCACCCCGCCAAAGTGACGTCATGATCGTAGCTGGCTGGTGCACCTATAAAATGTCTCACGCAATTCGCAGAATTTGGGACCAGATGCCCGATCCGAAATGGTGTATCGCGATGGGCGCGTGTGCTTCAACCGGCGGCATGCATCGTTGCTACGGAGTGGTGCAGGGAGTCGATAATTTCCTTCCTGTAGACGCATATATTTCGGGATGCCCTCCCCGCCCCGATGCAGTTTTGCATGCTTTGATGAAGATTCAGGACAAAATTAAAACCGAACACTCAATAATGCTCGACACATAAATTTTTAGATATGAGTTTAGAATTAAGTGAGTCTCTTCAAACTACAATCGATGCACTTTCTGATAAATTTCCTGATAATCTGATCGAAGTTTACCAGTCGTCAGGAGATACATTTGCACGAATAGAAGCAAATGCACTCATCGAAATTTGCACTTTCCTTAAAGAGGATCAACACTTTGTCTATCTGAGTGATATAATCGGAACAGATCGATATACCTCGGATGAACGATTTGAGGTGATCTACAATTTGATATCCTTGAAAAATAAAACGCGGTTGTTTTTGAAGGTCAGATGCAGTGAAGAAAATCCAGAAATTGAATCTGTGGTTTCTGTCTGGCCCCGTGCAAACTGGAATGAACGGGAAGTGTACGATATGTATGGTATACGCTTCAATAACCACCCTGATCACAGACGAATTTTTCTGCCCGAAGATTTTCAATATTATCCACTAAGAAAAGAGTTTCCGCTTCTTGGCATCCAGGGGTCAATTGAATTGCCAAACACCATACCGGATACTGAATAAGAGCGAATTATGAAATTATCTGATATTCAATCCAAGGTACATTCTACTTTTTTCAAAGAACATCAAAAACAGCTCTATCAAAGCCTTGAAGATAAACACACTACTATCGAGGAGATGGATGATGGCGACCCTTTGAGTTCAAAAATGATTCTAAATATGGGTCCCCAACATCCGGCTACGCATGGTGTGCTTCGGCTTGTACTTCAGCTGCATGGGGAGACCATCGAAAAGGTCAAACTCGATATTGGTTATCTGCACCGCGGGGTTGAAAAAATTGCAGAGAATAAAACCTACCAGGAATTCATGCCATATACTGATCGCATGGACTACCTGTCTCCCTACAGCAATAACGTGGCTATGTGTATAGCAGTTGAAAAAATTGCAAACGTAGAAGTTCCCGAGCGTGCACATTATATTCGTATGATTGGATGTGAACTTGCCAGAATTTCATCTCATTTACTATGGCTGGGAACAATGGTGATGGATGCAGGAGCTATCTCTTTCTTTATTTGGACATTCAAAGAGCGTGAAAAGATTTATGATATCATGGACCTGATCGCCGGCCATCGCTTTACCGTTTCTCATGCAAGAATTGGGGGTGTAGCCAACGATATCACGGACGATGCTATGGGATCTATAAAAGAATTTGCCCAAACCTTTCCTAAGGAATTGAAAGACTATCACAAACTACTCGACAGAAACCGGTTATTTTTTGACAGAAATGAAGCCGTGGGAGTTCTGAAAACAGAAGAAGCCCTCGGCATCGGGGCCACAGGGCCTGTATTGCGGGCTACCGGATATGGTTTCGATATTCGAAAATTCTCTCCGTATGCTCGTTATGATGAGGTCGAATTTGGTGTACCAACCCGTCTTGAGGGCGATAATCTTGCCCGGTATTTTGTACGAATGGAAGAAATGGCTGAGAGCATCCGAATCATTAATCAATGCATAGAAAAACTTCCAAAAGGACCTGTTAGAACTGACAATGCAAAGCAATCTTACCCCTCTAAAGATGAGGTATATTATTCCATGGAGGGCATGATTCATGATTTTATGATGACTGATACCGGTATTTGCCCGCCTGAAGGAGCAGAATCTTACCACGCTGTTGAATCAGCTAAAGGTGAACTGGGTTACTTTATACAAAGCGATGGCACCGGCCATCCATGGAGATTAAAAGTAAATGCCCCTTCTTTCGTCAATTTACAGGTATTGGAAAATATTCTTGACGGTGAAATGGTAGCAGATACTGTTGTTATAATTGGAGGAGTAGATCCCGTTATGGGAGAAGCAGATAAATAAGACTTATGACTTACGAATTCACAAAAGAAGATTTAAAGGAAATAGAAAAGATTAAGGCAAAGTATCCTGAAGTTATGCCGGCTACTCTTCCTGTCCTATGGGTTGCTCAGCGACGATTTGGTCATGTAGAACCTGAGGTTCAACGCCTGGTGGCCCACACGCTGGATCTTCCAGAAGCACATGTGCACGGAGTTGCATCTTTCTATACGCAATACTATAAAGAAAAAAAGGGCGAACACGTACTTGATGTTTGTACCTGCCTGACTTGCCAGCTTTGTGGCGGATATGATATGCTTCACTACCTCGAAGACAAACTGGGCATAAAAGCAGGTGAAACAACCGAAGATGGTATGTTTTCATTACAGGAAGTTGAATGTCTCGGAGCCTGCGGATATGCTCCTATGCTTCAGGTTACCAACGACAAACATGTAAATCACCTTACCAGAGAAAAAATTGATAAGCTGATTGATACTCTTAAAGAGGGCAAATCCCCTGAATATGAAAAAATTGAACTGCCACTTCGTAAAGTTGACTAAATAAATATGAGCTCAGCAGATTGGAAAAACTACGAACCTGTACTGATACCCAATGTCAAAGACCTTCATAAACTTGACGTGTATCAAAAAAATGGAGGGTACAAAGCTTTTAAAAATATTCTTACAGACAAAAAGAAGTGGGAAGGGCCAAAAAATGTTGTAGATGAAGTTAAAGCCGCCAATATTCGGGGACGCGGCGGAGCCGGTTTTAACGCTGGTCTCAAATGGTCGTTCATGCCCCCTGCTGATGGCGGGCCACGTTATCTTGCCTGCAATGGTGATGAATCAGAACCAGGTACATTTAAAGACAGAAAGATCTTTGAATACAATCCGCATGTTTTTATCGAAGGCGCATTAATCGCTGCTTATGCGATGGAAATCACTGCTATTTATGTCTACATACGAGGCGAGTACGGTGATTACATTCATATGATGCAAAAAGCAATCGATGACGCATATGAGAAAGGTTTTATCGGCAAAGATATTTTTGGTTCTGGCTACAATGTCGATTTTTATGTGCATGCGGGTGCAGGCGCATATATCTGCGGAGAAGAAACATCCATGCTGGAATCGCTTGAAGGTAAACGTGGATATCCGAGAGTGAAACCGCCATTCCCCGCTCAAAAAGGACTTTGGGGGCGCCCCACCACCATCAATAATATTGAAACACTGGCACATGTTCCGTCTGTCATTAATAATGGAGCAGATTGGTTTACAGGTATTGGCGCAAAAAATCATCCGGGCCCGCTACTATATGGAATTTCGGGACACGTAAATCGTCCGGGTGTGTATGAGTTGCCCTCGGGGGTTCCTGTTCTTGATCTGATACATGAAGTTGCCGGTGGAATGAAAAATGGCAAAGCGCTGAAGGCCGTAATACCCGGGGGATCATCAACACCCGTATTGAGAGCCGATCAGCTCGATGGCGTTACAATGGATAGTGACAGTCTTCGTGAAGTGGGAACTATGCTGGGTACTGCTGGAATGGTTGTAATGGATGAAGATACTGATATGGTAGATATGCTCTGGAGAATCTCGCATTTCTATCACCACGAATCCTGCGGACAGTGTACCCCCTGCCGGGACGGCACAGGCTGGCTCGAGAAAATTTTATTGAAGATTAAAAACGGCGACGGTGAAATAAAAGATCTTGACCTGCTGCTGGATATAACCACACAAATGGAAGGCCGGACAATCTGTGCTCTTGCCGATGCTGCAGCATGGCCTGTTCGCCATACCATCACCCGGTTCCGTGATGAATTTGAAGCAAGGTGTAAAAAATCAGTTCATGCTGTCGCATGATATTTATTAATGATTATTGATTATTGCTTAATTAGATTAATCACAGCAAAAAGCAGAACAAATTGAAAACTATTTTTGACTGAGCATTTTGGAAATATTTTCTAATAATCATTCATAAATCAATTGAACAAGAATGACTTAAAATTACGAACTAAAACATTTGCCCATAGATGTGTAAAACTGTCTTTGACACTTCCCAGTTCAAAATTGGGAAATCATATTAAGGGACAGTTGATACGATGCGGAACTTCGGTTGCCGCTAATTATAGAGCAGCCTGTTTAGCACATAGCAAAGCAGCTTTTGCATCAAAAATCAGTATAGTGATTGAAGAAGTTGACGAGTCTGAATTCTGGCTCCAATTTATTATTGACGAAAAACTAATACCGAAAAAACTTATTGAACCTTTAAGAGTTGAAGCATCAGAATTAACTTCTATTTTCATCTCCTCAAGGAAAACAGTACAACTAAAATGATTAATTATGATTGATTGTAAGCAACGAAATAATCATTCATAAATAATAAATAATCAATTAAAAACGATGCCTGAAGTAACAATTGATGGAAAACAGTTTGAATTTGAAGGCGACCACAGTCTCTTACAGTTCATCCTGGACCAGGGACTGGAAGTTCCGTTTTTCTGCTATCATCCATCTATGACAGCCCCTGCAAATTGCCGTCAGTGCATGGTGAAAGTGGGGCAGCCGGTTAAAGACCGTGAAACCGGTGAATTTGAATTGGATGAAGATGGCAATCGCGTAATCAGATGGTTTCCAAAACTGCAAACCTCATGTAATTTGCAGTTAGCCGATGGCATGGTGGTTCATACACAGGAGACCGATGAACTTGTAAAACGAGCTCAAAAGGACACCCTGGAATTTATACTGGCTAACCATCCGCTGGATTGCCCTATTTGTGATCAGGCCGGTGAATGCCCACTTCAAATTCAAACCTATAAATACGGACCTGAAGGCAGCCGGTTCGAGGTAAAAAAAGTTCATAAACCGAAACGTGTGCAGCTTGGACCTCGTGTAATCCTGGATGCTGAACGCTGTATTAATTGTACCCGTTGTGTTCGGTTTACTGATGAAATCAGCAAATCTAAACAACTGACCATCACATCACGGGGAGATAAAAATTATCCGGTTACGGCTCCCGGCCGTCAATTTGATGATCCATATTCAATGAATACCATTGATATCTGTCCGGTTGGCGCATTAACTTCGGCTGATTTTAGATTTAAAGCCCGTGTTTGGGAAATGAATCAAACCCCCAGCATTGATATTACAAATGGCAAAGGCTGCAATATTGATCTATGGACCCGGGATAATATCATCCTCCGCATAACCCCCCGTCATAATGAGGCGGTAAACGATTACTGGATACCGGATGTAGGACGTGAAGCTTACAAAATTTTCAATGAAAATCGCATTTCAAGACCTTCACAAAAACTGGATAATGAACATGTGAAATCATCCTGGAATAATGCGGTTGAAACATTTGCTGAAAAAATAGAACAAACTGACAAAAGTGATATTCTATTCATTGGCTCACCTCATGCGTCAGTGGAAGAGAATTACGTTTTAATGTCTTTATCAAATCTTCTCGCGGGATCAACACCGGTATTTACACCCCACATAGAAGAAGGTGCAGGTGATGGATTCTTGTTAACTGATGATCAGGCACCCAACACGAACGGTTGCCGGCTGCTTGGCCTGGAGGAATACCCGGCTGAAGATATTGCTGATGCAATCCAGAGTGCTAAACTGATCGTCTTACTAAATGACAATCTATTAGACAGGAGAATTATTGAGAAAAAAGTTCTAAAGAATAAGTTTCTCATGATGTTTGCAACAAATACCACTGAGACGTCCAAAGCCGCAGATCTTATCATTCCTATAACAACGGCAGCAGAACATGCAGCAAGCTATGTAAATGTAGATAAACGTATTCAACGAACGGTACCCGCTAAAGAGACAAAGTATACCAATCGGCGGCTCGATTTAGAAATGTCTGAAGGCAGGATTGACCGCTATGGCACAAGTTTTGATAACTGGATTAATGAGGACAACAAAGTTGATTGCCAGCCTTTTTGGAGTATAAGTAATGAAATCGCAAAACGCTTAGGTCTGGATATTCGATTTTCAACAAGTCGTGAAATCTTGTCAGAAATTTCTAAAGACAATCCTGCTTTTGAAGGTGTTTCATTTCAGACTATCGATGAAAATTTGGGTATTGATCTCACAGAAACCGAAAAAACAGTTAAATCTTAAGATACAGGAATGGCTGAAGTCACCATCACTTCCTACATAATTCTCGGTATAGCACTATTTATGCTGCTAAATTCAGCTGCCATTACGGTTTACGCAGAGCGTCGGGTTGCAGCCTTTATTCAAAACAGAGTTGGCCCTAACCGAGTGGGACCTTTGGGCTTATTTCAGCCCATTGCAGACGTGGTAAAGTTACTTCTAAAAGAAGATGTAACCCCTTATAAAAGTTATCGCTTCCTTCATACTGTTGCACCTATGATACCTGTTGTCACCGCTTTATTAACGGTAGCGGTAATCCCATTTGGTGAAGGTATTTTTGTAACTAATATAAATGCAGGCGTTTTATACTTACTGGCAGTTGCTTCACTTGGTGTTTATGGAGTAACCCTGGCAGGTTGGGCCTCTAACAGTAAATACTCTCTATTAGGCGGGCTTAGAGCTGCCGCTCAAATGATCAGTTACGAACTGCCGCTTGGAATGGCAGTTGCTTCAGTTGTAATTTTTGTTGGATCATTAAGTGTGGTAGATGTTGCTGCTGCGCAGGTAAACTGGTGGTTTGTATTTTTAAACCCAATCGGTGCAATTATCTTTATTGTGGCTGCATTTGCGGAAAGTAACCGTACCCCATTTGATCTTGTGGAAGCTGAACAGGAACTGGTAGGTGGATTTCATACCGAATACAGTTCAATGAAATTTGGGATGTTCTTCCTTGCAGAATATATGCATGTGGTGATCAATTCTATGTTGATGGTAACATTCTTTTTTGGATCTTACCATCTCCCCTTTGCAGGATACTGGCTTCCGGAATTGCCAGTTGTTGCGAAAGCAATTTTGGATATTACCGTCTTTACGGGCAAAACTGCATTCTTTGTATTCCTGTTTATCTGGGTGAGATGGACTATACCAAGATTTAAATTTAACCAGGTAATGAAACTTGGATGGAACAGACTTTTACCTATAAGCATCATAAATTTTATAGTTATTGCCGGAATTCTGTTTCTGCTCTACGCCTGAGATTTGAGGGCATTTTTTAATTCATAAGTGGT
>CAYOLE010000077.1:0-13300 GCA_964404705.1 uncultured Rhodohalobacter sp.
CGATATAAGAACATTTCCACATTTGCTTGTTAGCTGGATCTTGTCCCGTAAGTCCTTATTTTCAGCCAGCATCTCACCAAACAATGGCTGGCTCATATATTCACCGTAAATATCTGCATTATCGATAGTGGTGACACCTCGATCAACAACGGCTTCTATATATTCAGCGAGTTCTTTTTTGGAATAATCCCATTCCGGCAATCGTAACATTCCAACCGATATTTTGGATAATTCCGGTCCTTCAGGATGAATCTTCTCGAGTAGTTCACTCATCTCTTGTTCTCCTTTTTAATTTTCTGTTCCTGATTTAAATTTCTCTGACTTTTTTTATGCATGAATAGAGACACGATAACCAATTATAATACTGCCAACGTTCAAATAATACTCCCATTCACTCAGTTACACTCTTTCACCATAGATTTTTTTCATATCGGGAAGTTCAGTGGTGTAGTAATGCACCCAAATATAAATATGATTAAATAGTGCTACGCACAAGGCTGCTATTGATGCGTACCACAATGCAATTGCCCATAATAAGAGGAAACCATAAACGTACATTCCATTCGAAGTAAACCGAAAAATTCCTTCACGCACTAAGGGCAAATTTCTGTAACTCTCATCAAAATGATCAATTCCAAGCGCCCGCTTAAAGCCAAAATAGCGTTTTACTGAATAGAAAAGGTATAGTGACGGAATTAATGCAAGAATTGCAAGAACACTGAACAGAGCGGGATCCCCCGGAAGCGTACCACGATTTGAGACTGCCAAAATTAAAACTGAAAATACTCTCGATATTCCAAGGATTGAAAAACCGATGGTATAAATAGTGAAATCGTACTCACCGAACATATGGCTCAGCAAATTTGCATGTAATTGGGTCCGCCAGCAAAACCATACAAATACCTGGTGTAAAATGGGAATGGAAACCGCAATCCAGTACCACTGCACGGTGGTGAGTCCCCACAGAATGCCAGTTGACATTTCATCCATTTCTGTGGCTAAGGCTATTCCCAATACCAATACGGCAAGTATAAATGCGTGTCGCCCCTGTTTTTCCAGAATCAATTTAATCTGTGTCTTCATCGGGAGAGATATATTTGAAATTAGATAGATAACGACAGTTTCGAAATTTTAAAAATCCGTCTGAATGAACTACCTGGGGGCAGAGCCCACGAGATATCAAGTAAACTACTTTTTGATCAACTATGAGTTTTTGCCATGTTATTTTTGCTTTCACAGAGACACCTGGGCGCAGCCGTTTACGAAAAAAGATCCCTGTATGGTTCCAGAAGCTCCGGCCGGTTGTTGCGAACATTGCCAACCTCGTCGTTTATGCGGTAAAACTTTATATCATCATCGGGCCAGGGGCGGAGCAGGTCGCTGAGCATTGCCGTATCGGAGTTGGCTGGATCCAGCCAGGCTGAAAATTCTGTGGGCAGCAGCATAGCTGGCATCCGGTCGTGAAGCTCAGACAGAGATGTGTTTGCTTTCGTAGTAATGATAGTATAGCTATGAACAACCTCTTTGCTATTGTTATCACTCCACTGTTCGTAAAGCCCGGCAAAGTGCATCAGATCAGATTGTTTTCGTGTGATGTAGTGCGGCACTTTTCCAGTGCCGGTGGTTTTCCATTCATAAAATCCGTTTGCCGGCACAATGCATCGCTGCGAGGAAAACGGTTTTTGAAAGGATCGTTTTTTGGTCAGCGATTCAGCCCGCGCGTTGATCATGGAGTATCCTGTTTTCACGCTATCTGCCCAAAATGGAATCAATCCCCAGCGATGAGGGCGGATCATCCTTTGACTTCCATCCTCCAGAATGATGGGCATATGCGCTGAAGGTGCCACGTTGTAGTTGGGTTCAGCAGAAGAATATGTTCCTTGCGGAACGGCACCGTAGGTTTCTTTGAGATGCTGGAGAGTGGCTTTTAAAACGTATCGTCCGCACATGGGCCCTGGTTTCGGTGAATGTGAGTGTTTTGCCTGAAGCGAATCAAATATAACAAACTCAGAATTTTCTGTATAGATTCCCGAATAGGAAATCTGCATGGAAATGAATTCCCAGATGAATTTTTGATACGTGGATTTGCTTTAGGAAAAGGTTTTGTCAGGTGATGAAAATTTCCGGCTGATCTGGATAAGGGTAACAGGATTATGGCAGAAGCGGGAGGGAGAAAAAAAACCAAATATATGTATGATATATGTAAAACTTCTTTTTATACTTTATCTATGGATCCAAACCGATATTCAAATTATGACCTGGAACAGGACGTGCACCGCATTACGCTTTACAGCACTGTGGCGAAGGAGCATCAGCACAATAGCATGAAAAAGCGGCTTTACCTGCACCTGGACATGAACTGTTTCTACGCCCAGGTGGAGCAGCGCGCCTACAATCTGTATGGCCTTCCGCTGGCGATGGGCGGCTGGCGAAAGCCCAATGGTATTGCCCGCGGAATTGTAGCTACGGCAAGCTACGAGGCGCGGGCGCTGGGCATCAAAACGGCGATGAGTGCATTTGAGGCTTCGCAGATTTGTCCCTACCTGGTGTTCATGCAGATCGACTACGACAAGTATAAAGCAATCAGCCGCCAGCTAAAAGCTGTTATGGATCGGTTTTCGCCCGATGTGGAGAAATATTCGATGGATGAGTATTTCATGGATATCACCTTTTTAAAGAAAAAGAAGAGGACAGCAATCTTTTCGTTTATAAAAAGATTGAAACAGGCAATTTACGATGAATTGGGGCTGGTTTGCTCTGTGGGGGTGGCGAACAGCAAGACCTGGTCGAAACTGGCATCGGACCTCCGTAAACCCAACGGAATGCTGGCGATCCTCAGCCCGGATGATGCCGCAGAATATCTATATCCGCTGCCGCTGGATGAGGTGTGGGGGATCGGCCGACGGCGGTACGAGCATCTGAAACGCTACGGCATTCTCACCATTGCTGATGCAGTGAAACAGGGAAAAGTACCGTTTCAGAAACTGTTTGGTGAGATGCAGGGGCAGCTCTTCTGGGAAACGGTAACCGGGCAAGACCGTGCCAAAGTACTTCAAAATGAGGTCCATATTCCGGATGAAGTGAGCTACATGCACACGTTTTCCGATTGGACCGATGAGCCCGATGCCGTAAAAGGCGAGATTGTGAAAGCGGTGCGAAAGGTGTGCTATCGCATGCGGGGCTATAAACGGAAGGCACGGCGATGGGGCTGCCACATTCGTTACCAGGAAGCCCACTGGGAGGGGCAATCATTTGCCTTCAACACCCCCGGATTTACCAATCTCGACGATTACGTGCTGAACCACTGCCTTCCACAGGCCATGCGGATTGTAAAGAGCGCCCTCCGGAAAGGAATTAAAATCCGGGGAATTGGTCTTCATACAATAGAGATGCAACAGACAGAACAATTGGAGATTTTCTTCCAGGAGAAGGATGAGATGAGACATCTCTACCGCGCCACAGATTGCCTTAATAATTGCTATGGACCGGATACCGTTGCAAAAGCCGCAATCCACGAAAGCGTGAAAGGCAACACTCATTTTGTGAACCGGAGCTGAGAAACAAGGGGCATGTATTTTGAGTACAGACAGAACAGCACCTTACAAATTCCAGGTACTCCTCCTATCATTCACAGAATAAATGATTATTTTACAGAGACGCTATAGACTCAGCTACAGAAAATAAACTTTTTTAAGAGACTATTGAATGATAAAGAAAAAGGTGAAAGTACTTAACGAGGCAGGCCTTCATGCCAGGCCCTCTTCTGTTTTAGTAAAAACAGCTTCGGAGTTTGAATCTGAACTGTTTATCGAGATGTATGGATACCGGGTAAACGGGAAAAGTATTCTTGGATTAATGACCCTTGCTGCAGAAGAGGGAACTGAGATGGAACTGATTGTTGAAGGCCCGGATGAAGAGGAGGCCATGGCGGCTATAACCGAGCTTTTTAATAATAAATTTAAATCCAAACAGCTGTGAGTAAAAGGAGGAATATTAAAAAACACACTCTTTCAGGCACTCCGGGAGCGGGGGGGCGGGGAATCGGCCGGCCACAAGTACTGCATACTGAGGAAACTATTGTGAGACCCGAAAAAATTGAAGAAGAAGATGTGCAAAATGAATTAGCACTGACCAGGCAAGCGGTAAAAGATTTAATTGAAGAGTTTCAGAACTTAAAAAAAGTGAGTGATGAAGAAGAAGTATCCCAGGTAATTGATATGCAAATTCAGGTACTTTGTGATCCTGAACTAAATAGCAGCATTGAGGAGAATATCACACAGAAAAAATACAGAGCAACGTACGCCATATTCACCTCGTTTAGTACCTATATTCAACTACTCGAAAATTCAGATACGCCCTGGTTGAATGAACGTTCTGTTGATATTATTTCGATTCGCGATCAGCTGATTGATATTATTAGAAATCGGCAGCCGAAAGATCTGAACGCTGATGATGCAGTTGTATTTGCCGTGGAACTCTCACCTACGGAAATGATTAAACTCAGCCGCTTTAAACTGGCCGGTATTGTCACCCAAAAAGGCGGTCTTACATCTCACATGGTTATTCTGGCACAGTCGCTGGGCATTCCGTGTGTTATAGGCGCAGAATGGCAATTGTTGCATCCAGAACGCTTTAGCACTGTTTTGATAAACGGTGATGATGGAACGATTATATTTGAGCCTACAGAAGAATTAAGGGAGCAATTTTTATCTTATCAAAACGAGGAATTGAAGCGTAAAAAAATTGCTCTTGAATGGGCCGAAAAACCTGATGTTACCCGTTGTGGGTCACCGTTTACAATTCGTGGGAATATTGAATTTGCCAGTGAACTTCCCCGTCTTTCTTCCCATGGTGCCAAGGGGGTGGGCTTACTTCGAACTGAAAGCGTTCTATTCGGCGCCAACGATTTTGATATAGATGCCCAGGTACGATTCTATCAGCAAGTTGCTGAAGCATCTTCATCTGAACCGGTCGTGATCAGGCTGTTTGATGCCGGTGGAGATAAACTGCCGGATAACCATGAAAAAGAGCACAACCCTTTTCTTGGATGGCGGGGAATACGAATGTTGCTCGATAAACCCGATTTATTGCGCCAGCAGTATGAGGCTATATTGAGGGTTTCAGGACAATTTCCTGACAGAATCAAAATACTGGTTCCAATGATTTCGCATTTTGAACAAATTTTTGAATCAAAAAAAATTCTGGAGGATGTGAAAAATGATCTGAAAAACAGGGGAGTGGCGTTTGATGAAGAAATTCCCTTTGGAATAATGATTGAGGTGCCGGGAATCGCAATAATGGCGGCCGAAGCAACTGAAAGTGTAGATTTTTTCAGCATTGGTACAAATGATCTTACCCAATATATGCTGGCTGTGGACAGGGGAAACGGTAAAATATCAAAATTATACCAATCTGCTCATCCCTCCATTTGGAGAGTTATAAAGAATATCATAATGATTTCGGAAGAAACAGGAATTCCGCTGTCTGTTTGCGGTGAAATGGCTTCGAATCCATTATATGCCGCATGTTTTTTGGGAATGGGATTAAATGATTTGAGTATGACGACTAACTCTATACCCTCCGTAAAATCAATTTTGTGTAGCCATAATTTGGAAGACTTTAAAAATCTTGCTGAAGATGTACTAAGCGCCAAAACATGTATGGAGGTTTCAGCAATCCTGAAGGAATGGCAAAAAACTTTTCATGAACAGGAGGTTTGAAAACTGTTCCGCAGTGATTATTCTTATAATATGACAGAAACGTGGATCAAACCTTTTAGTACAGTTCAATATAGAAGATGGCTGAAAACCAGGTGGCTTGGTGCAGATTTTATTTATGAACCCGAACTCCCTTCAACAAACAGCTATCTGAAAAAGCTTGATCATTCAGGATTTGGTCATGGTACGGTATTACTAACCGATCATCAGACGGAAGGCAGGGGACAATACGACAGAAGTTGGAAATCAGAAAAATTTAAAAATCTAACATTTACCATCGCGTTTAAACCCACATCAGGCAACAGGCTGCCGCTTTTGACATTGTGTTTTGCACTGGGAATTGTAAAAACGCTCGATCGCATGAATATTGAAGGCAGTGAAATTAAGTGGCCGAATGATATTCTGATTAACGGAAAAAAAATTGGCGGCCTTCTCACTGAATCTGTTTTCCTGGGCCAGAAACCGGACAGGGTCCTGGTGGGGATTGGGATCAATGTAAATCAAAAAAAGTTTGAAGGAAGCATAAGCACTGAGGCTACATCGTTACTTTCCCTGTGTGGCAAACCTATAAACCGCGAAAAACTGCTTTGCCACTTGTTACAGGAGATGGAACATCTTTATACGCGATGGACACAGCAGGATTCTGAACTATGCAAAGATATCAACAAAAAAATTATTGGTTTCGGCGAATGGGTGACAGCCTCGATGAATGGAACTGTTATTCAGGGGGATTATAAGTTTTTGGGGATGAACGAAAAAGCTGAATGTATAATGCTTACTAAAGATTTAGACGTTAAAACCTTTTCCTATGAGCAGATTCGAATCTTCCCCCGTCGTTAGTGCGTTTAGCGAAAACATCAAAAAAGTTGTACATCCACAGAAAGCCCATTTTATATGCGGTGTAAGCGGCGGTATCGATTCTATGACGCTTCTTTATTTGTTGCACCGTTTTGAAATAGACTGCACAGTAGTACACTGTAATTATCAACTGAGAGGAATGGCATCGAATAAAGACAGAGACCTCGTAGAGCAGATTTCTGCTATGTGGAATTTCGAATGTATTACTGCCGCATTTGATCCGGAAGAGGCTGAAAATAAAAATACTCAGGCATGGGCAAGAGAGAATCGGTATCGCGTTTTCAGGGATCTTAAAAAACAGGTCGATGCGGATTATATACTCACAGCTCATCATCAAACCGACCAGGTGGAAACCATTCTTCAGAAAATATTGCGGGGAGCCGGATTAGCTTCATGGAAGGGAATGGGCTTGGTTGAAGATGATCTGCTCAGACCTCTGATTAATGTGCCCAAGCAACAGATTGTAGATTTTGCACGGATGCACGAAATTCCCTACCGGGTTGATAAAACAAATGAGTATGCCGGGTATGCCAGGAATTTCATAAGACATGAACTCACACCCGATATGGATCATTTTTTCCCCGGCTGGCGAGAAAATATCCTAAAGCTTCCCGAACGCGCCGATGAATTCTCACTCATGACAGGTGTTCTTTTGTCAAAGGTGCAAAAAGGAAAGTTTCAGATCAACAGAAAAAAACTTCTTGAATTTCCAAAACAGCTATGGCCGGTACTGTTTCTTGAATTTTTGAAAAAATTTTTGCCAGGCACAGTTTTATCAGAGGGATTGATGAAACGGTTTTTAGCAATTGATGAACTACAAACAGGAAATAACATTGAAATCGATAAAAAATGGAAAATTGTACGGAACAGAGAATATTTTGAGCTTGTGGATGGGAAGATCGAAGAGCAAGAAATAGAAGTTTGCTTAACCAAGAAAGATCTTTCAGATGAGCAATGGATTGCCGGGCACCGATTAATTGTAACCGAGTGGAACGGAACGTTAAAAATGAGCCGGTTACAACTTGATGCAGATAAGCTTACCTGGCCGGTTACAGTGAGGCATTGGAAAGACGGTGATCGCATTCAATGCCTGGGAATGAAGGGGAGCAAAAAGATCGCGGATCTTTTAACAGATAAAAAAATCAACTCTCCGCAAAAAAGAGAAGCGATTTTGATAGAATCTTTTGATGGAATCATCAGTGCCGTTATATTTCCGCACACTAATATCGATGGCCGGTGGGGCATAATTTCTGAGCAGGCTAAATGTGACTTTGAAACAACCCATATAATACAAATAGATAAAGATTCTCAATGAGCCAATATTTACCGGAAAAAGTGAACGTTAACGGAGATCAATTTCGGATTTATCTTACGCTGGAAGAGATCCAGAAGCGTCTGAAATCCCTGGGAAAACAGATCAGCCGTGATTATAAAGATAAACGCCCGATATTTATTGGAGTTCTGAATGGTGCTTTTATATTTCTGGCTGATTTGATGAGACATGTTACGATTCCCTGCGAAGTTGATTTCCTGAAGTTGAGCAGTTACGGCGATGAAAAGGTGTCATCAGGAAATGTCACCGATCTCAAAAATATCGATGCGGATATCAAAGGCCGGCACGTGATACTTGTTGAGGATATCGTGGACACAGGCCTCTCTATGAATTATCTGTTTAAAAAGCTTAACCGTTTTGAACCATCCTCGCTTGCGGCGGTAACTTTGCTGCATAAAACAGAAGCTACTCAACACGATGTTAGCCTTAAGTACACAGGTTTTAAAATTCCTAATCTATTTGTACTCGGTTACGGCCTCGATTATGCACAGGAAGGACGTAATCTGGCACAAATTTACATTCTGGAAAAACAGACGTAGATGTTATAAGAGGGTGCAAATATTCTTCATTTCAAGGTTGCAAAGGCATTGCAAAGCTTCCTATATTTGAGGCTCTTTAAAACAGGAAAAATCCTGAATTTTGATCACATGGAGAGATGGCTGAGTGGTCGAAAGCGCTCCCCTGCTAAGGGAGTATACCCCGAAAGGGGTATCGAGGGTTCGAATCCCTCTCTCTCCGCTCTTAAGCCGATATTTGCATGAGATATGCGGGTATCGGCTATTTTGTGACTAATCGTTATTGAACGTTCGATTTATCGGTCTTCTTCTCTTTCAGGAGCTCTCCAATTTTCACTAAATTCTTGTTTAGCTTATCTAACCTTTTGTTTACTCCGGCAATCAGAAATGGAATAAGAATCCACATAATTGTCAGTAATCCCAGAAAAAGAAAAAAGCCAATCCCCAGTACTCCTATTAAATCGTTCATACGGAATATGTTTAGTTAGTATTTGATGGCAACATAATGTTAGCAATTATAACATGTAGTTAATGATCTTTTTATCCCAATTTATCATTTAATCCGGTTTATGTTATTTAAATTAACAATTGAGTTACACCCCCGAAGTTCATGCGGCTGATTTGATGCGAGGATTACCATGCCTCCATTTTCCACACAGTTGTCAGCCATTCGGTTTACGATTGCGTGGCCTTTTTCATCGAGATTGGTGCCCGGTTCATCAAGACAAAGAATGGAGGGGCGGTGAACTACAGAGGCGGCAAGTTTAACACGCTGCTGCTGGCCGGAAGAGAGTTTTCCGTAAAGAGAATCGGCAAAGCGTTCGATTTCAAAACGTGAGATGAGATCAGGTATATTATCGCAGGGTTGATGGCTTCGCAGGTCATTAATGAAAGCAAGATTTTCCCGAGCGGTCAACTCCTCGTAAAGCTCAACGTAGGGTGCCGTAAAACCCAGGAAAGTAAAAATTTCCTTGGGTGAAAAATCGCTCTCATTCATAGACCAATGAATGGAACCGGAACTGGGAGAAATTAAACCGCTCAGACAACGTAACAGTGTAGATTTGCCAGCCCCGTTCGCACCCGCGATGCCAATTTTACCACCACTATGTTCAAAATTCAGATCCCGGAATACCTCCCTGCTGGAATAACTTTTTGATAAGTTATGAATGCTGAGTTTTATCATAAAAAAAGGTGTGGATCATAGGATCAAAAACAAAGTTCAAGATTAATAGTTTTTTTCACGAAGTGGTAATGAAATATCTGTTATTATTTTCGTTGAATGGTTACGAAATCATATATTCCCTCAAAAATTAGGTTACAGCATGGAGCGACTCATACGCAACGTTACTAAAAAGTTTACAAATCTTCTTCCAAAGGATAAATCGTACATTACTCCGGAGGATCTGAGAAATTATGATATTCCCGGATTTCTGGTTCGGCGAATCGAAATTGAAATTCACAAAAAGTTAAATGAATCAATTGTTCCGCCGCACTCCGACTGGACAGATATGACCTCAGATGATGTTAAGAATGCTTGGGATCAATTTATCGAAGCCATCGTTGCTGAGATTCGAATGCCGGCTTTACATGCTGCGTCCGTTATCAAAACGTCAGTAACAGATGTGGCCGGGATGATTCTTAAACCGCGCACAGCCATTCCCTCTATACTTTTTGGATCTGAAACAACCCTCACAAAAAGCGAGCTTGAAAAAAGGATTCCGCTTATTACCGTAAATACCCATCTGGCAGAAGCGATCATAAAATATATGGATCGCAGAGAAAAGGATGAATTGGATATTAAAACCTGTAAACAAATTGTTGAAAAAGTGGATGAGCGGTTAACTCATAACTTCACCTCTAAAGAATGGGCACAGCAGTTGCAGCCACTTTATATATTGACAGGGCCTAAAGTAGATTCAGAACTGTTTCGAATATTTTTCGATAGCAGGGGAATGAACACTGTTGCTCATCTCTTCGATCAATTGACCGATTACCTGACTCGACCGCGTTTTATTGAAGTTTTAAATTCCACAGATGTTCAGAATAGTGAAGAATTTGTGGATGTAGTTGCCTCCCAATCTGAAGCAGGCTCTGCACCGGCCGATGAGATAGCTGAGGAAATTGAGGAAAGTAAACCAAAACGAAAAATTCATTCGGATTCTACGAGTAAAAACAGCTTTAAGGCAAATAAAGAACAAACTGCTGATAAAGATAAAGACAGATCTGCAAAACAACCGAAAAGTGAAAAAGAAGTATTGCCCGATTCCAGGTTTGATGAGGATGAGTCTGAGCCTGTTGAGCAGGAAGATACTCTTCTGGCATCCTTTCAAAGTGGTTTAAGAAATACGGCAGAAGATGAGAAAGAAGACAAAGAAGAGGAAGCAGATCTGGAGTCATTCAATTACGCCGGGTTGCAGGATGAAGATACGTCTGAAAAGGATGAAGAAGACAGTGAACCTACCCTCTACAGTTTATTTATGGAAGAAGAGGACGAAGAAGATGATGATGAACACGAGTGGAATTATTCTACTGAGTCTGAGAAAGAAAGAACATTATCAGAACAGTTATTTGATGAAGAAGATGAATTAGAGAAAAAACAAGAAAAAGATGAAAGTCCTGAAGAGCCTCTGGATGATGAGATAGATTCAGAGAATGTATATACAGAGGAGGAAATAAATAATGAGTATGAAAAAATTGAAATAGTTGATAATAAAGAAACTGGCATAGATACGAAATCTGGACAGGAAAAATCTGCTGAACCGGCTAAACAAGAAGTAGGGGATACGGATGAAAAAGATGTTGAGTCCGAACATGGTATAGTTCCGGATGAAGATGAAGTTGATGAAAAATATTTATTTGGTGAGAAAAACCATATTGAGATGAAAGCAGAGGAATCGTCTGACCGCCCGATCTGGCAATCATATCTTGGTGATGAAGATCATATTGAAGCAGACGATATTGATGAACCTGAATATTCCGCTTATTCTGAAATGGAAGAAGATGATCCTATAATGAGCCTTATTATCGAAGCCGAAAAGAAAGAAAATGTTGAAAAATTGATTCAATGGCTTAAAGAGGATGAGAAGCGTTTTGTGAAATCAATTTTCAACGGATCGAATGCTTCGTATGAGCGAGCACTCATTAAACTTGATGAATTTGAAAGCTGGAAAAATGCCGCAAACTTTATCGGAAAAGAAATATTTGCGCGAAATTCTGTTAACATGTACGATGATGACGCAGTAGACTTTACAGACAAACTGCAGGATTATTTTGAAAATTCAAATCATAAAAAAGTATAAATGAGCAAACAGGATAAGATCGAACGGCTTAAAAAGCTGCGGGAGAAATCTAAACTTGGCGGTGGGGAAAAACGAATAGAAAAACAGCACAAAAAAGGAAAACTGACGGCTCGTGAACGTATTGAGATTTTGGTTGATAAAGATAGTTTTCATGAAATCGATGCATTTGTAACCCATAGAAGCCATGCCTTTGGACTTGAGAATCAACACATAGCCGGAGATGGCGTTGTAACCGGTTATGGAAAAATTGACGGAAGGCCAGTGTACCTTTTTAGCCAGGATTTTACTGTTTTTGGGGGATCACTTTCTGAAACTCATGCCGAGAAAATTTGCAAGGTGATGGATCTCGCATTAAAAAACGGAGTACCGGTTATTGGATTGAACGATTCAGGCGGCGCACGTATCCAGGAGGGGGTGAGCTCACTCGGCGGGTATGCCGAAGTATTTTGGCGCAATTCAATGGCCTCGGGAGTGGTGCCCCAGATTTCGGCAGTTATGGGTCCCTGCGCCGGAGGTGCTGTTTACAGCCCCGCACTTACTGATTTTGTTTTCATGGTAAAAGATACAAGTTACATGTTTGTAACCGGCCCCAATGTGGTAAAAACCGTAACTCATGAAGAAGTTACATCGGAAGATCTCGGGGGAGCATCTGCTCATGGAACCAAATCAGGTGTTGCACATTTTGCTTCTGATAATGATGCGGTATGTCTTCATGATATTCGCAAACTTATGAGTTATCTGCCTCAAAATTGCGAAGAAAAAGCTCCGCACATCCCAGCCGTGGAACCTGAAAAAGCAAAAACTGATAAACTGAATGAAATAGTTCCGGATAACCCCAATAAACCTTACGATATAAAAGAGGTTATTGGCGGAGTAATGGATAAAGATTCATTTTACGAAGTACATGAAAATTATGCAGACAACATAGTGGTTGGATTTGCCAGACTGGCCGGACGTTCTGTGGGGATCGTGGCCAATCAGCCATTATCACTTGCCGGAGTTTTGGATATTGATGCATCCGTTAAAGGAGCGCGGTTTGTTCGATTCTGCGATGCATTTAACATTCCGCTTGTTGTATTTGAGGATGTTCCGGGTTTTCTGCCAGGTACTGATCAGGAATGGGGAGGAATCATAAAACATGGTGCAAAGCTGCTTTATGCATTTTGTGAAGCTACTGTTCCTAAAATGACAGTGATTACCCGCAAAGCATATGGCGGCGCTTACGATGTGATGAACAGTAAACATATACGAGCCGATTACAATGTTGCCTGGCCTTCTGCCGAAATTGCTGTAATGGGTACCAAAGGAGCGGTTGAAATTATTTTCAAAAAAGAGATTGCAAAAGCTGACAATTCGGAGGAGAAACAAAAAGAGCTGGAAGAGCAGTACAGTGAAGAATTTGCTCATCCATATAAAGCGGCTGCCCGTGGTTTTATTGATGACGTTATAGTGCCCGATGAAACGCGCCGAAAACTAATCAGTGCTTTTGAACTGTGCCAGAATAAGGTGGATTCAGTGCCAAAGAAAAAGCACGATAATCTGCCCCTTTAATGTATATCTTACAAAAGAAAAGCCGCT
>CAYOLE010000078.1:0-13272 GCA_964404705.1 uncultured Rhodohalobacter sp.
TATTAACATCTTTTCGAATGGAGTCCACAACGGCTTTCATTGCTTCGGCACTCATGGTGCGACCGGTACGTGACCGGCTTTCAGGATTTGTTCTTGAAAATGCAAGTTCAGAAAGATCAAAACTAAGCCGATAACGGGAAAAGTCTGTTCGTTCTAACGTTTCTTCACTCCGTTGTTCACCGGGTATGTATCTGAGTATGGAACCGTTATTTAAAAAGAGCGAAAGCGTTTGGTCATCATCACTTTTAAGGTAACCTGATTCTGCTCGAATAAATGCGCGGTATCGGTCTTGAACGGGTTCCTGGAAAATTGTGAGATCACGAAGAGTATCGTTGCCGTTGTTTACATCGCGTACAAGAAAAGTGTAGCCGTCGATGCCTTCATAAAATGTATTTTCTTCAAGGTCGAATCCTGGTTTTGCCATGCGGATATCCATGAATAAAGATCGGGCTTTGTGATTGGCCTCAGGCAGGATATAGTTTGAAAAATAGAATGTAAAAATAAAAAGTACGCAGGAGATTGCTAATACAGGCAATATCAATTTTATGGGATTTATACCAGCTGCCCGAATGGCTGTGAGTTCGTTCCATTCTGAGAATTTACCAAATGCAATTAGAGTTGAAACTAATATTGCCATTGGTACAGCAAGTACCACCATATAAGCCAAATTGCTCAATATTAGCTCAATAACAACAAAAAATGGCAGTCCTTTACCGATCAGTTTGTCAACATGCAACATCAAAAACTGCATGAGCAAAAAAAACATTAGTACAAAAAAACAGAACAGGAAGGGCCCTACATGCTTTTTTAGTAAATCAAGTTGTACTTTATTAATCATAAACCAAATGTACGATGTGGAAATGTATAGAAGAAGGTATTAAAACGCGTGGAGATATTTTATATGATTTGTACTTTCAACATATTCGGTAAAACATTATTATCAATGCCACTGTTAAACTATTTCATGTCGAACCCCGTTTGCATATAGATTCTAAAGATACGACGTAATTAACAACGTAATATTAAGTAGCACGGTTATCTGTTAAACTTGGCCTATCGGGATGGGTTCATCACACAGGTACCAGTATATAAACGAATGTGAATAAAGTACGTCGATTTTCAGCGTTTATTTTTAGTTTCTGGATTCTTGCAGTGGGTTCGGCAGCAAGTCTGTGTGCTCAAAATGTAACCGATTCTGATACATTAACAACTATCGAAGCAGATACTCTCCAGGATGAACTTCGAAATATGTTTCGTTCAGTTCGTGGGGATGAAGTAACCCGTCCTTTTCTTAAACCTATTCCCAGAGTATATTTTATTACCCTGCCGGCAGAAGAAGTTCAGATAGAGCGGACGGAAGACGGTAATTTTTTTGCACGGAAATTTATTCTTGGCTACCCCAGCGGCGCGGCAAGCTATTACACATTCGATCAGTATAAAGAATTGAATTTTGAGCGTTCACTGAGCCGTAACTGGAATCAGCTGGTTCAGGAAGCCAGACAGAGACAGGAGAGAGGACGTGGCCTGCTGGATTTTAGTCTCGAAATACCCGGGGGAGAACAATCGGCATTCACTACAATTTTTGGCCGGCCGGAGGTGAACCTGCAGGTTAACGGGGTTGCCACAATGAATGTGGGAGCATCTATACAAAAATCGCCTGATGATGTGAACCTGCCAGAAGATCAGCGTACTCGTGTGGATCCTACCTTTGATCAAAGTTTGCAGCTTAATATACAGGGAACGATCGGTGATAAACTCACCATTCAAACCGATTGGGATACAGAACGTACATTCGAATACCAAAACAGACTCAGCATTGTCTATGAGGGATATGATGATGAAATTCTAAAGCGTATTGAGATGGGAAATGTATCGATGAATACCGGCAATAATTTGATTCGTGGCAGTGGCGCGTTATTTGGAATTAAATCTATTGCTGAATTTGGTCCGCTTAGAATCACTTCTGTTATATCTCAGCAAGATGGTGAAAGTAATGTTGAAACAATTAGCGGCGGATCGCAGGAGCAGCCAATTCTTGTAAAACCAGCCGATTATGATGATGACCGCCATTTTTTCCTCGATTTCTATACTCGTCAGGAGTTTGAGAACAGTCTTTCCAACCCGCAACAGCTTAGCCAGACGCTTCAAATTGCGGATGTGGAGGTGTGGAAACTGCGAGAGACGGTCCAGGCTGATGAAGGTGCACGGCGAGCTGTAGCTCTTGCCAACATGGGTGTAGTAGAGAGTCCGGAGGGTGGGTATCAGCCTCCAAACAATCAGAATGACAGGTTTTCTCCTGAGCTTTTAAATCAGTTCAGAGATCCCCAGGAAGGAGTTTCTGCAGAAGATCTGGGTGTTGAAGATTCCAGAAATTTTGAAGAGGGCTATTTTACACTTCTTCGCGAGGGTGAAGACTACACAATTAATAAAGTATCGGGATACATTTCACTTCGAAGTTCACTCGGATCGCGCGAAGTGTTGGCTGTTGCCTTTAATTACAGAGGGTTCGGTGGTGAAATTATTAATGTGGGAGAAATTAACCAGGGTGGAGGAGATCGCATCTTTCTTAAAATGCTGCGCCCCAGAAATGTCTCTACTGATAATGATCTTTTTCCCTTAACTATGCGAAATATTTATTCTCTTGGCGTAAGTAATATTACCCCGGAGAATCTTGAAATAGATCTTCTTTTCACTGAAGGTAATGTGGCTCAAAACAGGCTTCCGGGCCGTACAAACACGCTCATGCAGGATTTAGGCCTCGACAGAGTTGATTCGCAAGGTGCTCCAGATCCAAACAACGAAATCGATTTTGGTACCGGAACGCTGAATGCCCAGGAGGGACGAATTATTTTTCCCTATCTGGAACCTTTTGGAAACAGGTTGATCGAACTTCTTGAAAATTCTCCCGCAACAGGAGAAGATATTGAGCGTCTTGCCTATCGTGAACTTTATACTGAGCGGCAACGTAATGCAGCTCAAAGTTCCAAGAATGAATTTTATAGGTTTGAAGGTGTATCAAGAGGCGGCGTGCAGGATAATTATAACCTGGGTATTGCCCTTGTGGAAGGATCGGTAAGAGTGCGTGCAAATGGGGTGGAACTGCAGGAAGATGTAGATTATCAGGTTGATTATTCTTTTGGAAGCATCACTATTTTAAATGATAGATATACTGCACCGGGCCAGGATATTACTATTGAATATGAGAACCAGGCGTTTACATCAATCGAACAAAAAACATTTACAGGTATTCGTGCCGAATATGAAGTAAACAATGATATACAACTTGGAGGCACTTATTTCAGGTTTAACGAACGACCTCTGGACGATAAAATCCGTATAGGGGATGAACCTATCAGTAATTCCATTATCGGATTAGATGCAAACGCGCGGTTTGATACACCATTCGTTACGCGGGCTCTTGATGCGTTTCCATTGTTACAAACACGTGCACCCTCAGAATTTTCCTTCAGCGGAGAATTTGCTCAGCTCCGGCCCGGCGTGGCAGAAACGAGAGCTGTACGAAGGGCAATCAGAAATGATGAGTTATTTTCGGATGAAGAAGAGGGTTTGTCTTTTTTAGACGATTTTGAAGGTTCCAGTATAAAATTAAGTCTGCTTAATGCAACCAGATGGAATATTGCTGCTGTTCCGGTGGCTGTGCCTGGTTATGAACCCGACGCTCAATACTTTGAAGAAAATGATTTTCCGGGTCAGCCTGTGGCCACGAGTCAATCCCGGAGAGATCGGACCAATCTGCGATCGAAGTTCAGTTTCTACACTATTCCACGAAATATATCGTCCATTTTAGGCGGTGTTACATATACACCCGAATCAGAACCTGTAAATGTACGGGATGTATTTCCTGGAAGAGAAACTCAAAATCCACAAGATGAGATTATAAATACACTGGATATTCATTTTGACCCAACAAAGAGAGGTCAATATAACTATAACTCAGACCTGCAGGAATTACTTGAGCAATCGCCTGAGCGCACCTGGGGTGGTATGACCGGGGTGATTCCCTCAGGTCAGGAAGATTTTACCCAGAATAATATCGAATTTCTTGAATTTTGGGTTCAGCCGGTTCTGCCGGGAGGACAGCTTCCAGGGGGTGCAGCTATTGAAGATTATGATGGTAAGATTTATATCGATATTGGCCTTATTTCTGAAGATGTAGTACCAAATAACAAACTGAATACTGAGGATGGACTTGCGCTAAACCCGGATAATCTGATTCTCGATGATATGGATAACCCGAGATCTGCACTGCCTGCAAATCCGCCACCGCCGGAAGGCCAGTTTTCTAACGAAAACCGTGAGCTTGAAGATGTGGGTCTGGATGGTCTTCCAAACTCCGGCGGTATAAACGGACTGGATGAACAGACGGTATTTGAGGATTTTATTGCTGAGATGCGGGAACTGTATGGTGAAGACAGCGAGGAGTTTCAGCAAATTATTAGAGATCCCTCAGCCGATGATTATCAGTTCTATGGTTCCTCTGCC
The DNA here is from genome assembly GCA_964404705.1 of uncultured Rhodohalobacter sp. GTDB lineage: Bacteria > Bacteroidota > Rhodothermia > Balneolales > Balneolaceae > SW132. Next base: position 4,504 of record CAYOLE010000078.1, read on the forward strand.
GCTGAAGGATTGCCTTTGCATGAGCGGTTTCACCGGCTTCTTGGATTTCCTGACGGTAACACCCCGATCGATCAAAGCGATAACAGGGCAATTACCAACCGTCCGGATTCTGAAGGGCTGGTTAATCCTTCTACAGTCAACCTCACCAATGCCTATTTCCAATATGAAGTTGATTTTAATCCCGCAGATCAGTCACGATTAAGAATCGGGGAACCGGGAACATATATAGTAGATGAGGTGGGTAATCCCGGAGATCCGCAACAGGACAGGTGGTACCAGGTAAGAATTCCAATAGAGGAGTTTGAACGGCAAGTGGGGAATATCAATGATTTTCAAAACATCACATACGTCCGATTTTGGGTATCTGGATATGAGCAGCCATTTACACTTCGCTTTGCAACCATGGAATTTGTGGGTAGTCAGTGGCGACAAGATGAGTCAATAAATGAACAAAATGATCCAAATGCCAATCTGAGAATCAGCACTATAAATATTGAGGAAAATTCAAATAGAAGGCCGTTTCCCTATCGCCAGCCGGCCGGAGCAATTCGTGCCCAGGATAGAGGCAGTCAGCTTCAAAGTCTCCAAAACGAGCAGTCTATCGTTTTGCAGGCGGAAAACCTGGGCCCTCAATCAGTTCAGCTAATTAAAAGAGTTTATCCGGGCGGACTGAACCTGTTAGAATACACCAATATGCGTATGTTCGTTCATGGAGAAGGGTATAATAATCGCGACGAGGTAGAACTGGTATTGCGCTTTGGTAACGACCTTGAAAACAACTACTACGAGTATAGGCAACCGGTTACACCTTCTGATGAAAATTTTCCTTTCCAAAATTTTGATCCTGCTAATAATGCACAACTTAGCGAAGAAGCGGAACAAATCTGGCTGTATGATCAAAATAGTATGAATATTGTTCTTTCAGCGTTCAACCAGTTGAAGCAGTTGAGGGACCAGGAGTTTGGTATAGATTTAGACGGTGTGTATGAAAGGGCAGATCTACTCGTGGATGCACCCCCCGGAGCTGTAGTGGCCATTCGCGGTAATCCATCATTGGGCAGAGTCACAGAAATAGGGATGGGAATCCGCAATCCTTACGATCCTGGATTGCCTAATGGCCCGGGTTCTACTATAGTTGATGCTGAATTATGGCTGAATGAACTGCGAGTTTCAGGTTATGATAATGAACGCGGCTGGGCGGCTAATGCCAGCGCGCGGTTCCAGCTTGCTGATTTTGCTACCATGAATGGCAATCTCACCCGGCAAACGCAGGGTTTTGGTTCACTTAACTCAAGATTGGGTCAGCGTCGGGTGGATAATCAAACGGCATATGATCTAAGTACCACTATAAATCTTCACAGATTTATTCCAGAGCGTCATGGTTGGAATATTCCCCTAAGTTTATCAACTCGTCAGTCAACATCGATTCCTAAATTTTTACCCAATCAGGGTGATATTCGTCTGTCGGATTTTGAGAGTGCAGTACGTGCCAGTGAAACCCTTAATGAAGAACAACAGGATGAATTGATCAGGGAACAGCGATTGGAAGCTGAAACGTATTCGGAAAGTTATGCAGTCAACCTGTCGAACGTTTCAAAACAGAATTCTGAAAGCAGGCTTCTTCGGTATACAGTCGATAATACTACTTTTAGCTACAACTATAATACCCGTTCAGGAAGAAATCCGCAGCAGCTTTATCAGGATGATTGGAACTTTAATACATCGCTTCGCTATTCGCACACATTTCGTAATATTACATTTTGGAGGCCTTTCAGTTTTCTTGAAGATGTGCCATTACTGGGTACAATCTCAGGACTGGGATTTGGTTACAAACCAAACAATATAACCACATCTATTGCAGCCAACCGATCGTTTGAAGAAAGGAAACGACGTGTGCTGGAAGGCCAGGATGAGCTTCCGTTACAGCAAAATCATAATTTTACCTACAATACTACTTTTGGTATTGGATATAATCTGGTGAGATCCATTACTACTACCTTCCAGGCGAGGAATACTTTCGACCTTGGCCAGTTTACTGTTCGGAATGCAGGATTGGGAGGTGTTGATGTTGATGCTGAGGAACCGATACCTACTTTGGAAGTATTAAATGATCTTGTATCTGATACACTAAGTCCACGGCGAAGCTTATACAGCGAAGATTACACAGCCAGCTGGCAACCCCGATTTAATCAGGTTAATTCCCTGCAATGGATCAACTACACTATTCGATATGGCGGTGGATTCAGATGGCAGAATTCAGCATTTGGATCAAATCTTGGTGCAAATGTTTCAAACAGCCTCCAGCTCGATCATACATTACGGTTTGATATCAATAATTTGCTAAGAAAATCATCCACCTACACCGACGCGATTGAGGCAGACAGGGAAGCACGCCGCGAACGGGAGGCCAGAAGAAACCGGGAAAATGATGACGAGGAACCTTATGGAATTGATGAACAAGCACTTTATTTCGGAAGAAAACTACTTCTGGCGGTGTTTAGTATTCAGAACATTGATGCAAATTACAACAACTCAAAAACCTCATCACAAGCCGGGTATGCGGGAGGTTCACAACTATATGATCTTTTCAATGATGATCAGCTATCGCCAGGATTTCTGTATCGGCTGGGCATAGAAGAACGAATTAGTACCGATCATCTAATCGACAATATTGATGGCCAATCAGTAATTCAGCTTCCTGCAAATAATACCTATAGCGATAATATAAATATGAGTGCAAGGTTCAATCCGTTCAATAATGTTTCTCTTGATTTATCATGGCAAACACAGTGGGATGAACGTCTGACTGAATCTATTGCTCTTAATCCCGATAATGAAATTTTATCGGTTCAAACTGCTTCCGGAAATATTTCATCCTCAGTTTGGGCTTTTGGAGGCGGCTACCGGGATCTCTTCGAGCTTCAGCTGCAAACAGCGTTCGACGATATGGCAGTGGGGGAAAATATTATCTCTGATATTGATGGTGACGGAAACACAGTTCTAAATCGGTTATCCTTGCAGGAGGATTTTCGAGAATCGTATTTAAAAGGCAGTAGTTCGCTTGGAGATAAAAATTTTACACCCATTCCTCTTCCTAATTGGAGATTGAACTGGACGGGTATGGAAAATTTATTGCCGATTATTGGCCGGTTTATGCAAAGGGCATCTATCACACACTCCTATTCCGGTAGGTATAGAATGGGTTGGTCTCTTAATAATGATCCGGGTACAGAAATTATCAGAAATGTGGGGGCCTATTCGGTAACCAGTTTACGATCAGAATTTGAACCCAATGCATTAAATGTTGAGAAACGATTTGCCCCGCTTGCCCAGCTGAATGTTACCTGGAATAACGGGTTACGTACACAGGTGGGATACGAAACAAGTATGATTACAAGCTTGGCGCTATCGAATGTACAGGTTACTGAACGAACATCTCAGGGTGTAAACTTTTCATTTGCTTACACCATTCAAAACTTCACACTGCCGTTTATGAGAACCCTGCAGAATGATGTGGATATCACGCTGAATGGTAACTTTATTGATGATAAAGAAGAACGTTTTTTACTGGAAACTGATATTTCAAATGCTCTGCAGGCTGGTAGTGATCAGATAGTACGGGATCCCTCGGTCTACACTATCACAGATCCAAGAATTTCAGGACAGTCACGCTTCAACGGTTCTGTTGTGATTGGTTACCGATTCTCCGACACCTTTCAGTCGAATTTTGAATACACATACACGAGTACAAATCCTAAATCAACACGGATATTCTCCAGAACCACTCACGATATTCGATTTAACGTAAGGATCAATATTCGTTCAGATTAAACCGGATTTAAATTTTTTTCTAATCCTTTTGTTTGCTCAATTTCAAAAACACAAGACCCCCGAATGACGAGATAAGCAAGAGAACAGGCAGCCAGTTACCAAAGCGCGTGTAGAAAGTTTTATAGTCTGATCGATATATTCGAAACGAAAAAGCGTCTTCGGTCCAGTAGTCCGTTTCAAGCTGCACCTTACCGTCCGGCGAGATAATACCCGAAATACCGTTGTTGGCAGACCGTGCAATCCATCGGCGATGCTCTATAGCACGCAAACGTGCAAATGCAAAATGCTGAATATGGCCATGCGAATCGCCCCACCAGCCATCATTGGTAATGATCGTGAGAAAGTCGGCACCGTTATTTACAAACTCATTCACCCATCCCGGAAATACTGAATCGTAACAGATCAAAGCGGGAGTTCGCCCGCCGTTTATATCAAACACTGTAGCTTCAGTACCCAGTCCATACCCCTGGAAACCACCCCAGTCTAACCAATTGAAACGGTCTGTTTTATGAAAGTACTCCACAAAGGGAAATCGTTCTACAACGGGTACAAGCCGTCCTTTTTCATAAACATTTACTGGTTGATCACTTTTTAAATGAAATGCGGCATTATACACATTAAAATATCGTCCACTGTGATTACCTCGCGTTAGTGCGGGTATTTCATTTTCTCCATAATACTTCATATATCCACTTCCGGTGATAAGCTCAACATTCCAGGCACTAAGACTATCCTGAATTCTGCTTATATGAGGATTTTGAAGCGTCATGGAGGCATCGAGTGCATTTTCGGGCCAGATGATTAATTCTGTTGCTTCATTACGGGCTTCATCGGATAATGTCAGCAGTTTGGTTACAAGATCATCCAGTGATTCCATGCCCCCGTAATCCTGGTATGAATCAGAATTGGGCTGAACGATGACGATATCAAGGGGTTTGTCATCCGGTTGTTGAATGTTAATCATCGAAAGAACCGAGAATACAGGAAAGGCAAAAAAGATAACAGCGGCACTTCTTACTACCGCTTTTGAATTCGTCACGATCGACTGATAGGCAAGAGCTGCTGAAAATACAACCCAAAAACTGATTCCCCACACGCCCGTTACTGAAATGTATTGTATAACCCCGGTCAGGTTCGACCAGGCATTTCCGAGAGTAAGCCACGGCCAGGACAAATCCCATTGATGGTGTAAAAATTCATAACTCACCCAGATAGATGCCGCAATAAAGGAAGCGAAAACAGGATTCAGGTTGCTTAAAAAAAGCTTCCGGATTAACCAGAGTGGTATCAGCATGAGTGCAGCATTAGCCACAATGGCCGCAGCGCCTCCGGTTACGGTAGCCATCATCAGCCAGTATGTACTCAGAAGATTCCAAAGCACGAAAGATGGCCAGGCATACAAAATCATCTGGCGAACTGACACGCTAATGACAGAAAGTCTGAACAGCAGTACAAACGCCGGAATCTGTAGCAGCCCCATATTAAATGGCGGAAATGACAGCCACAAAAATAGCGCGGCAAGTACGGAAAGTGCCCAGGGCTGATCCCATAATTGACTCTTTTTCATTTATTCAGAATAGGTTTTACCGGAAATGATTACCACAAACTCACCTTTTACAGCTGGGCGTTTTTCCCAGTCAGCGATCAGCTCTCCAAGTTGTCCCCTCTGAACTTCCTCGAATTTTTTTGTCAGTTCGCGTGCAATGCAGATCCATCGGTCGGGTTCGGTAAAATTTGATAAACGGTTTAGAAAACGGACCAGTTTGTGGGGACTTACATATACCACCGAAGTAATGTCTGAATCGGCAATTTCCCTGATTCTTGTTTCGCGGCCTTTCTTAGGGGGAAGAAATCCTTCAAAAATAAATCTGTCGCTTGGCAAACCGCTTGCAGCAATTGCCGTGGTAGCTGCATCAGGGCCGGGAATAACGGTTACAGTGTGGCCATTTTGATGTGCTGCCCGTGAGGCAAGAAATCCGGGATCTGAAATACCCGGCATACCCGCATCACTGATCAGCGCCACATTTGTACCGCCATTTAACAGGTTGATAAGATGGTTGACTTTTTGATGCTCGTTATGCTGATGAAACGAAAAGAGCGGTTTATCAATTTCATAATGCTGAAGCAGTACAGATGATGTTCGGGTATCTTCGCAGGCAATCTGTCCGGCATTCTTCAGGATATCAACGGCCCTGGGGGAAAAATCAGAAAGATTTCCGATGGGTGTAGCCACAATGTATAGAGTAGACACAAAATTATCTTTATTTGTGATAAATTTATTCTCATAAGATAATAGCAAAACCCGTACTTTATTGTCGGGATAAACAGTAAAACAACATTTTGATAAATATATGGATTTTAAACCTTCCGGAATCAATCACATAACTATTCGGGTGAACGAAATTGAAAGATCTGAAGAATTCTACGGCACCATTCTCGGATTTGAACAGGTTCGCAAGATGGGACAGAGTATGGCGGTATATAAAATTGGCAAGGAGGACACATTGGTGATTGTGGAAGCCGAAACCAGCTATGATCCCAATTCGAGAGATTTCCGGGTTGACCATATTGGGTTTTATCTCAATTCAACGGAAGAAGTAGACGAAATGGCAAAATATCTGCGCCAAAATGAAGTTACCATTTTAAGTGGCCCGGCAAACCGCAAAAAAGGGCGATTTGTCTTTGCTTCCGATCCCGACGGAAATATGATTGAATTCTTCTTTGAACGGTAAATTGTCGCACTAACGCCGGATGGCGCAAGATTGTCACCATATGGGCTACTGTTCCAGTCTGGCATGTTATTTGCCTTCAAAAGAATATATAAATGTCAAAGTTTTTAAATATCGATTTTAATTTTATGAAAAAGAATGAGGAAAAACAGGCCGTTGAGGAGCAGGATGTGTCTGTGAGTGAATCTGAAGATACTCAACTGCTTAAAGAGCAACAGGAACTTATCAACGAGCAACAAGAACAAATTGATGAGCTAAAAGAAGAAATCCAGAGTGTGAAAGATACGCAATTAAGGAAAGCAGCTGAGATGGAAAACATGCGTAAACGATTGGCACGAGAACGTGCTCAAACATTCGAAAATGCAAAGAAATCAGCTGTAGAATCTTTCCTTCCAGTAAATGACGATCTGTTAAGAACTTTAAAGGCAATGGAAGAAGCTGATGCCGAACCCACTTATCTTGATGGGATTAAGATGGTAGCCAGCAAATTCGAAGATGTTCTGCAAAAATATGGTGTCGAACGGATCGATCAGGAAGGAGTTCCGTTTGATGTAGATTTGCATGATGCAATGTTAAGACAAAAAACAGAAGATGATTCCGTTGAAAGCGGTACTGTGCTCCAGGTATTGGAAAATGGCTATAGAATTGGCGATAAAACCATTCGCCACGCAAAAGTAATTGTAAGCGAATAATTTTATTTCATGTCAAAACGTGATTATTACGAAGTATTAGGTGTTAGCAAAGATGCATCAGAGGGCGAACTGAAAAAAGCCTATCGAAAATTAGCGATGAAGTTTCATCCCGATAGAAATAAAGGGGATGTGTCTGCCGAGAAAAAGTTTAAGGAAGCTTCAGAAGCCTATGAAGTGCTCAGAGATCCTCAAAAGCGTCAACGGTACGACCAGTATGGCCACTCCGGTATAAATGGCGGCGGTTTTGGCGGCGCTTCTGATTTCGGCAACGCAGATTTTGAAGATATCTTCAGCCGGTTCAGCGATATTTTTGGCGGAGATATTTTCGGCGGGGGAGATCCGTTTGGAGGCGGGGGCCGTTCACGTTCACGCAGCCGCAGACGAACCAGCCAGGGGCAGCCCGGAGCTGATATGAAGCTCAGCGTGTCACTTACACTCGAAGAAATTGCCGAGGGTGCCGAGAAAACACTCAAAGTAAAAAAATACAAAAAATGTGATGAGTGCAATGGCACCGGCGCTGAAACAGATTCTGATTTTGAAACCTGCGGAACCTGTAATGGTATGGGTGAAGTACGGCAGGTATCAAAAACAATGTTTGGCCAGTTTGTAAACGTACAACCTTGCCCAACATGCCGGGGAGAAGGCCGTATTATTCGTAATAAATGCGGAAAATGCCATGGAGAAGGCAGAATTCGCAGCGAGGAAAAAGTGAAAATGAATATACCTTCTGGAGTATCCAATGGTAATTACATTACACTTCGCCGGCAGGGTAATGCAGGCGTTCGCGGTGGTGAGCCTGGTGATCTGATTGTATTGATAGAAGAGAAAAAACACGAACATTTTGAACGTGACGGCAACGATATTTACTACAATCTTTCGTTGAGTATCCCCGATGCCATATTGGGTACAAAAGTTGAAGTGCCTACGTTAAAAGGAAAAGCCAAGGTGAAGATTGAACCCGGAACTCAACCTGGCAAACTCCTTCGAATGAAGGAGCGAGGAATCCGTGGTCTAAATAATACAGGAACGGGAGATCAGTTTATTAAGGTGAATATGTATGTGCCGAAAGACTTATCCGAAGAAGAACAACGCCATATCGAAGCCTTAAGAGGCAATGATCATTTTGACCCGAAAAGTGCTACAAACCGTGAAAAGGGTTTCTTCTCGAAAATAAAAGATGTTTTTGCCTGAACATTTTATCCCGTGCCGCTAAATTCGCTACAAATTTCAGATTATTGATGGCACGGGGTTCATTCATAAACTGCCAACTCTCCAAATTAGACTTTCTTTTAAAAGGTAGTACCGGAATAATTTTACCGTGCACAATATTGCAGTTTCATAAAAAAATGCAGTTATAAAGGGTACGTTTCTTCGTTGTGAGTGCGTGTTATTCTTTGAAAAAAATTGTGTATGTTCATTTGATTAATCAATACCGTCCTGAACTTTAAAATTCATTCATATTAATGATTGTTTAAATGGTTTTGGTTTTTTGAATTCTCGCAGATTTCCACAGAGGA
>CAYOLE010000079.1:0-10496 GCA_964404705.1 uncultured Rhodohalobacter sp.
CGGTCCAGACGGTAAATCAGCCACACATCCATCTCCGGATTATAGCTTTCAGCCACCTCTTTGATAGTTCGTGCAAGCTGACGGGTGGGCATGTCGCTTTCACCACCGGTTTGCAAATAACGGATTGTTTCCATGTCAAGTTCGCGGCTGGGCGGCACTCCCTGGGCAAACAATCGCACTACATTTGGATCGGAAAGATCCCCGCCTTCCGCTTCATGATTGCCAATAATATCGTTGGTAATCATACCGGCTATATTTTTTCCCTGCTCCGCAGCTTCTTCGGCCCATCTACTGGCTCCAAAAAGCCCCTGTTCTTCACCTGCTACAGCCATAAATACCAAAGTAGCCGGAAAATCGTAGTGAGACATCACCCGCGCCATCTCCATTACGGCTGCAGTACCCGAAGCATCATCGTTTGCCCCGGGAGCAAGGCTTTCAGCATCCATCACATTTGAAGCCCTGGAATCATAGTGACCACTCACCACAAAAATTCTGTCATCATCGGGATCTGTTCCTGGAAGAGTAGCCACAATATTAACAATTTCAACCGGATCTGTAATTCGCCGCGTCGGTTCCTGTTCAAACCTGTGAAATTCAACTTCGAGCCGATTGTCTGATTCACGGCTGTATCTTTCCATCTCAGATTTAATCCAGCGCCGTGCAGCGCCTATTCCAAAGGTGTCACTTTCAGTTTCTGACAACGTGTGGCGTGTGCCAAATTCCGCTAAAGTAATAATATTTTTTTCTACTGTATCGGATGAAACCTGGGTTAGCATGTCGCTAATTTCTGAATCCAGTCTATCCAGTTGAATCCTTTCAGGCTCCTTTTCCAATGAAGTACACGCACTAAGTAGTAAGACTATTCCCAAAAAAAAGGACAGTAATAGGAGTCGCATAATATTTTTCTGATGTTTTGGTATCTGAATAATCTCTGATAAGTCCCTCACAATCAAGCAATAAGATGTTAAAAGATAGCTACACTTATTAATTTACATTAACATGGTTTTACTGTTTTAGGCGACAGATTCATGCTTATTATTGGCACACACCACTACTCTTCTTTCATTTTGGATTTACTCCTAAACATGTAAAAGATGGATATAAGAACACTAACAATTACGGAAACTATAGTTAATTCAATTACTGTACTGTTCAAATCCGCCACTTTAGCCGGTTGTATCTGGTACTGAATCGTTTTAAATATAGTACCGGCAACAAAGGCGGCCATGTAGATAAGAAATAGTACGCGAATGTTCACAACACCGGGATTGAATTAATGAGTCAGTTTCTGTGAAACTCTTTATATATTCTAAGCAGACATCCCTTTCAACTAACCCCACATTATGCTCGTACTTGTTATCAATTGCGGAAGTTCATCTGTAAAATACAATTTGATCGATACAACGGAAGAAAAAAACCTGTGCCGCGGTATTGTAGAGCGTATTGGAGCTGTAACCTCTATTATTAAACATGAGCCCGAAGGATTACGCCAATCAAAAAGTACAAAAAATATTGCCAATCATGGCGAGGCGTTGCAGGAGATCATGAACTATCTTTTGGATACGGAAAACAAAATAATATCATCACGATCTGATATTGAGGCGGTTGGCCACAGGGTAGTACACGGTGGTGAAATGTTTAAAGATTCGGTTTTAATCGATGATGATGTTCTGTCTGCCATTGAGCAGGCGTTTGATTTGGCCCCGCTGCATAATCCGCCTAACCTGAAAGGAATTCAGGCAGCTAAAAAAAACCTGCCTGATATTCCCCATGTTGCAGTATTTGATACTGCTTTTCATCACTCTTTGCCAAATAAGGCATTTCTGTATGGTATACCTAACCGGTTCTACAGGCGATATAAAATCCGAAAATATGGATTTCATGGTACATCGCATTATTTCGTGAGCCGGCAGTATTATAAGATAACAGGTAAAAAAGCTGCAGAGACGAAACTGATTACGTGTCATCTGGGAAATGGCGCATCGATAACCGCGATTGACGGAGGAAAATCGGTAGATACTTCTATGGGATTTACGCCTCTTTCCGGCCTTGTAATGGGAACCCGCAGTGGTGATATCGACCCCTCGATCTTGTTTTATATAATTGAGAAAGAAGAACTTACACTTGCCAATGTACATGCGCTTTTGAACCGCCACAGCGGCCTTTTAGGACTGAGTGGTTATGCCAGTGATATGCGGGATTTGATTGAGGAAGCATCGAAAGGTGATCGCCGCTGCCAGCAGGCGATTGATGTGTTTTGCTATAAGATAAAGCAGTATATAGGATCGTATATCGCCACAATGAATGGGTGTGACGCTGTTATTTTCACGGCAGGTATTGGAGAAAATTCCCCGCTGATTCGGAAACGCTCACTTGAACAGATGGATTATCTTGGAATTGAGATAGATGATAAAAAAAATAATTCGCCGGACCGGGGTATCATTCAAAAAGTCAGTGCCGATAGCTCTAAAACAGAAGTATATGTTATTCCGACGAACGAAGAGCTGGTAATTGCGATCGATACTGCTAAAATTGCACAGGCTGCCGATCAGTCTCCATGGGTATAGTTGATGAACGTGCAGTCCGAAACTGATTCGGCATTCCTGGAGATGTAAAGGAAATGAGGTTTTATTTTTGATGAAAAAAAATGCTCTGCTCAGAACATGATGCAAAAATAAATTAGAAGGAATTGAACAGAAGGGTTGGTTTGCGTTAAGCAAATCAATAATCGTACTTCCAGCGCAGGTCTACTCCTTCATGGCTGTCGTCTCCCTGTGTAATAATTAATTCCAGGTTCTCTGTTAGTAAATATTCAAGTAAAAAGAGTGTTTTAGGAGTGGCACTTATTTCATTTATCAGGGCGAAAAAAGTACGCCTGTTTAAGTACCATCCTGTTAAAATAAATGTATTACTATTGGTGCCAACTCTTGAATTGTCAATTTGTACTACATCAATGCCCAGTTGTTGTGCAGCCAGCATTTCAACCCGGTCGAGAAGAACATCCATAGCTACATCTGCAGCCGATGGCCCGCTTCCGCTGCCTGCTACAACCTGTTCCCACGATTCCAGTTCGTAAAATGGCCGGCCAAATACAGTATAGCTGATAATATCCTGCAGTTCCATTTCCGGTTCACTGTCGAACCTAAACTCGGGATTTTGTGCAGTGCCTTCGATAATGTAATAGATTATAACATTGGCGCTTGCTTGCGGGGGCTCAAATCTGGTTCGTATGTTTAATTCGGGATTTTCCACCGGTCCGGAAAACGTTACAAATGCTTCATCAATTACAAAGTTTTTGCCAAAAGGTCTTGCAAATCCCCGTACACCTTCCACTTCACCAAATATTTCAAGATCATCGTTTCTTCGTTTTAACAGATCGAGCTGGCCGCCGAGTTCAATTTCAAGATCGAGATATTGACGACTACGAATAAAAAACTGGCGACGGAAATTTACGTCCATTTCTATTTCCATAGATTCATAAAAGGTCGTTTGATCTGTCTCTTCTTCATCATCAAGTGTTACATCCTCAACAGAACGTTCTCCAAAATTTTGCAGATTGACATATCCGCTTAAAAACGATAAAGAGCCTCCAAGAGTTGGTTCTTCGAAGGTGCCTGAAATACTGGAAGTCAGATCAATGATGGCATTATATTCGGGCGTATTGATAGCCCTGAACTGTGTACCCCTGATCTCAATGTCTATCTCTCCAGGCGTAAGATTATCAAGAGCCATAGTACCGGATGCGCGTATTCTGCCAGGACCACTTTGCATGGAAAAGTGCTGAATTTCAATACGATCGGAACTGAAGTTTATCTCACTTATTATCCTTGAGATTGTAATTCCCGCCTGCATCACGCGTAACGAACCTTCTGAAAGTTCAAACCGACCTTCTGGTTCCAGATTATCCATGGTGCCGGTAATGCTAACGTTTCCATTTAACCGTCCAGAAATTTGTCTGATTTGATCCCTGTCTACAAAATCATTGAAAATTGCCAGGTTTAAATTCTGTGTTTCGATGTTGATATGGAGATTATCGTCATCAGACGGAAATAAAATTTCAAGTTCTCTTAAATCAATTGTAAAAGGTATTCTGGAATCAAAATCGAGTACTCTGGTATTTCGGGATGTTATTTCGCCCCTGAAATCAAGCTCTTTAATATCATCATCATAAATAACATTTATATCTATCGAATTGATGGGTACACCCGAAAGCCTGCCGTCACTGAACGTAAGATCTCCTGAAAATTCCGGCATACCCGCCTGTCCGCTTATTTGACCATCAAAGGCAAGTGTACCTTCAGTTTGTTCAGCAATATTGCCGGGTACGAAAGAAAGCCAGTAGTTAACATCTGTTGGAGTAAGTATAAATTCTCCTTCGATCTCGCGCTCAAAAAACTGCTCATCAAAAGTTTCCGGATCACCTGGTAAAAACGGAACTCTGGCATTACTGCGGAGCAATTCCTCACCTTCATGCCTGATCAGCATGGACAAATCCAGCCATTCATTTTCCAGCTCGCCGGAAAATTGAAGAGTATCCATCTCTCCATCTTCGAATTGTATTTCGGCCAATAATACGGAAGCATTTAATGCAAGTGAATCAGGGCTGTTATTCACCTGAACTTGCCCGGAAAGCAATCCATCCATTATTTCTTCACCTGTTAAAGTACGAAGCAGCACACCCATATCGAGGTTCTGTGCATCAAGTCCAATATTTTGCGAAAGACTGTCTACATGGGGTGCCCATAATTCAACATACGCTTCTTCGTCGTCGGATTGAACTTTGAGAGTATCTACCGTCAGAACGTCATCAGCAAAGGTTATATCAAACTCACGCTGAAGAAAAAGTGTACGAAGCGGAGTTTCAAAGTCGAGACGTGTTGTAGATAAATGAGATCGTTCGGGAGTAATGCTGTACCGGCCGGCATGCATCAGGCGGCTCTCTTCATGATTGATAAGCTCAAACTCTATTTCTCCAAATGTTTCTTCTTCAGATAGTGTGGCAGTGGCATTCAAAATTAAATCCTGTACGCTTTGTTCCATAACAGAAGGGTGCTCAAGTTCAATTTCGGTTTCAATCTCTATCTCTTCAAGGAGATAAACTGTTGCGTTTGCCAGTATTCTGTCTGCCGAAAATAGGGTGTCTGCTTCTATATTTTCCAGATCAAGAGTGCCTTGAAATTCAAGAATGCCTTCAGTATTCCGCTCCATTTGTCCTTCTATTGAGCCCTCTGCTTCCAGCAATTCAAAACCAAATAAATGTGCTACAGGAAAAAGGTCTTTAATTTGTGCAGTAAACTGTAGGCTGTTTTCCGGATGTGTGTAATCTAAAATGTTCTGACGTAATGAAAACTCTGCATCTGCAATCGGACTGTTCAGTATAGCATCTTCGATAAAAAGTATCTGATTTTCGACTATAACATCAGCCCGGAGTGTGTCTATCGGTTCTCCATTAACAATACTTGTGTCAAATACTGCTGTTGCTGTCATCTCAAGAGTTTCGGGATCAAAAGACCGGCCTTCCCCACTCAGCGTACCATTGAGATAGGTTTGCATTTCTTCAAGTCCTGAAAATTCGTTGAGATTAACTTCATGTAACCCCACATTAAAATTGTACTGGGGGGTATCTGACCATTGCTCAATCTCAAAAAAAGCTGTAAATCTGCTTTGATCAATTACAGCCAGCAGATCGCCGGTCAATTCAGTTGGTGTTATGTCGCCCTCGAATTGTATTTCGGAAAATTGCTGATCCCCAAAACGCCCGTCTGAAATTAAGATCTCGAGATTGCTTCTCATGTTTTCGGGATCTATACCGTCGCCATCAGCATTTATCGATAGTGTAAGCCGGCTATCAAGATCCGGATCCTGCAGCCAGGTGGCCAGGTTCAGATGTTGTGTATTTACTGTGGCACGCCATTCCGGGCGGTCTCCAAATACTGAGGAAGCATTCGCTTCAACTTGTATTTCCTCCCCATCTTTTTGGATTGATCCGTCCAGGTCTGCAACCTGATCAGCAAGACTGTAAGAGAAATCAATTTGATCGAGATTAAATCCATCAAGCGAAATTGACTCTGCAGCGAGGTTTCCCTCCCAGTTTGCATGTTCATAATCCATCAAATTAACCGCTCCGGAACCGGTGAGTGAAGCATATTCAATTTCGGGTAGTGTGGTATCTCCCAGCAGCTCAAAGCCATCAAATTGAATAAGTTCCATGGACAGGTTTTTTAATATGAAGGGATCGGATATATCTGTGGTTGCAGATGCAGATAATTCTCCGCCTGAACCGGCATCAGCAGTAACTGAAAGGACGATATCCTCCATGGTACCTTCTGCTGTTAAACCGATATTCAGATTTTGTTGAATGGGATATTCGTCGAGGTATGCATTTACATCCCTCCTCGAAAGCGGGGTAATGTCTGCGCGTGCATCAATTTCATTCTGATTACGCAGTTCTGCTTCAGTACTAAGCAGTGTTCTGCCGGTGTTAACCATTAGTGATTCAAGAGTAATTTGCTCATCCATAGCTACCGCTTGCAGGGAAACTTCAATCGGGGAGGGGAGACGGCCTTCGCGAATCCTCAGAGACAGATGATCGAGTGATACAAGCCAGCGATCGGGATACATTTCTGCCATAGACTGAAGAGATAAATCTTCGATTTCAAGGTAGCCATCTGGCAATAATAGATCAGAGCGAAAGGATATATTCGAATTATCAATTAAAATCCGGTCTACAGACCAATATAGAGGATCCGACTCTTCAGAGTCAGGGTCTGCCTCCGGCAGTATACGTTCGGCATTCCAGACGGAGTCTTCATCCTGAATTAATGTACCGCGAATGCCCTCTGCTCTTAACAAATCAAGGCGGTGTGGTTCTGAAATTAGCGATGGAAGCGTATATCGTAATTGAAGTGTGTCTACAGCAAATATCTCGTTTTGCTGCAAGTCGCTTAGTTTTACATCGGATAGGGTGATGCCAAAAAGCAGATCGCCCCGTATCGATCCTATTTCCAGTTCTCCATTCAGCTGTTCATTGGCCTGTTCTACTGCAAAATCACGGACGTAGTCCAGAAGCCAGTCGCTTTTTAAAGCCAAACGAATGCCCGTTAAAAGCGTAATAATTACAAAAAGCGCAATTATCCACTTTAAGTAGCTTTTTCGTTTATTGTTAGATTCTTTTTTTGTCAAAATGCTTGCCCTATACTAAAATGAATTCCTATACGATCCCATTCGCTTCCTCTGTCAATATTACCGAATCGGTTCAAATCTTCATGGAATGGGTTAATTTTATACCCCACATCAATGCGGACCGGACCAATGGGTGACTGATATCGCAATCCGCCACCGGTTCCAAATTGTACTTGCCGTTCATTCATCCTGTCAATAGCGCGCCATACCTGTCCTCCATCCAGAAAAATACCAATTCCAAATCCGCTAAATAAGAAATCGAGTTTTTGTCGCAGTTCAACATTAAACGTTAGAACTGCTCTTCCTCCGGTCGGTACATAGCCATCAAACCGGCCTTCATCAAATGATGGCCGTTTAGGCCCAAGCATCTGGCGTGACCATCCTCTCACTGAATTCGTACCTCCTGTAAAAAATCGGATATTAGTTGGAAGACTGTCCGGCTGTGTATAAAATATTGTTCCTGCATTGAATCTTCCGGCAAGGGTTGTGCTGCTTGTTACCCTGTAGTAATGGCGAACATCAAATGTTAGCTTCTGAAACTTATAAGAAGCCTCACCAAAGGTGCCTGAAAGTTCAATTGAGGGTTGAACAAACCAACCTTCCGGCTCCCGCGACCTACCCTCACTGTAATATCCTGTGAAAATCAAGGATGAAACATTATAACCCAAAACAGTATCAGGAAGTTCTGCATCCTGCCGGCGTGAAAGTTCTTCGTTTACTGAAAAATCGTACGATGCAGAAATGGTTTCAGTTCGTCTGTGTTGATAAACTAAGCTGTTTGAAATTCCTAATCTTAATAACTCGAAAGCCGGCTCCAGCCGTCTCTGGCCGTATGGAGCAGTAACAAAGCTGCTTTTGGGATTAAATACGTAGGGAACCAGGTAATCGCCGCCAACGCGTTGTTCTATAAATGAACTACGGGCATTGAAACCCAATCGGTGTCCCGTTCCGCTAATATTCCGATGCTGCCACGAAACCTGGCCCCGCAAAAGTTCCTCACTGCCAAATCCCACGGTAGCTTGTATGGTGCGAAGCGGGTTTTCCCGAACCCTTATTCGAAGATCGAGTGTAGAGTCGCGTTCCTGATCAGGCAGTGTTATTGTAGCAAATCGAAACAGGTGATGTCCAAAAATCTGACGCTGTGCCTCCTGAATTTTACGATCATCATAAATTTCTCCTTCTTCGATGTCCATTTTTCGCTTAACAATACGCTCGGGGACCGATTCTACGCCTTCAAAGTCAAAATTGGTGAAGTAGCTTATGGGTCCGGGATTTAACACAATCCTTACATCGGCACTTTTTGCCAGTGAATCTATATCTGCTTCCACTTCGGTTTCAGCCCAGGGATATCCATGATTTTGCATTATTTCAATAAACCTTCCTTCCACATCGGGTATGCGTATAGTTTGATATCGTTGACCTTCTCTTAATTCATGTTGCCTGGCCGCATGTTCGAATCGTTCCAGTGATTGCAGGTTGTTAACGACAGATGAATCCGCCTCAATTATAACATTAGAGGAGGTAATCTGAATAGGTGCACCTTCGCGAATTCTGAATACAACATGTTTTTTCCATTCCTTATTACCTTCTGAAATATCCAGGTCAACCTGAATCTGGTCGTAACCCCGGCGTTCATAATATCTTATGATGCGAATACGATCTCTGCGCAATTCATTTTCATTTAATTGATAATCATCATAACGGCGGATTAATTTCCTCAAAAAATTGGGACTGCGTGCAGCAATTATATCACGCAGCACGATACGTGAATAACTTTCATTGCCTTCAAATGATACACTCCATATAATTGGGTTCGGAGGTTCATTCTGCATGTCTTGGGCAAGTATTTCCTGAGGAAATATAGATAGGATGGCTGCAGTAATAGCGATATTTAATAAATAGTATTTCGAAAAATTCAAGCTTCTAATTTGGAAGGTTCTTATTCAGAAAAAAGTCTCTCAATCATAAATAAATTAATTTTGAAGCGGTATAAATGGGGATAAAAAGTTTTTTTAGTATATACAGTTCGCTGTAAGGCTCAAAAATATACGTAAGAACAAATTAAATAGTGAAACTGTTGCATTAACTTAAACTTAACTACGAGTAATATGGGCAAATAAATTGCTGTAGATAGGGGTAAAATCAGATACTCATTAATACGTTGTTCACCCTTGTAGAATATTATCTTTATTATAAGATTCGCTTTTTTCAAAGGATAAATCTTTTTTCGCATTATGTTTTTCTCTGGTAGCCGAAACTTCTTGCTCCTAATTTTCCTCACAACTATACTCTGGATTCAGGGTTGCGGAGAACCGCGCCTGGATGATTATAGTGATCAATCGTTTGAACTTGTAAATCAAAACGGCAAGACGATCATCTTTCCGGATGACTTTAGCGGGTCGCCGGTGGTCGTCGGGTTTGTTTATACACACTGCCCCGATATATGCTCTTTTATCACCTCTAATATTAAAAAAGTATACGAGGAGGGAAATCACCCAGAAGGCACACAATTCGCCATTATAACGTTCGATCCCGAACGGGATACACCCGAAGTATTACAGAATTATGCTAATGCTTTTGATATGGATCGTGAACCTTTCCAGTTTTTGACGGGTGATCCTGACACAATTGACAGTTTGATGAAAAGGGTTAAAGTCCGAACATCAGTTAGCGATGAACGAGAAGTGGAAGGAGGTGATCCGATCTATTTTCTCAGTCATTCCGATAAAATACTTTTAATTGATGATCAGTCGCGCCTTGTATTTGATTACGGCGGAAGCATGACACCGGTCAATATTATAGCTGAGGATTTAGCTGAATTGTGATACTTTTTTGAACTTTTTCCTTCAATCTACTGATCTATTCCTATGAAAAGAAAAGGATTACTTTATACAATCAGCACAGTACTTTTGCTTTTGATAGGGTGTGAACAAGAAACTGAAACTGCAAGTGATAGAAACCTTGAAGAGCAAACGGGAATTCACATTGAGGGAGCCTGGGCTCGGCCGGGGAGTGAGGGCAGTATCAGCGCAGTTTATTTATTAATTACCAATTTCGGAAATGAGCCCGATATGCTCTTGTCTACCGATTCGGATATAGCACAAAGTGTGGAGGTTCACGAATCATATGAACGCGAAGAGGGAATGATAGGAATGCGTGAAGTTAACAATTTAGAGATTCCTGCTCAGTCAACCGTCCGTTTTGAACAGGGCGGGCTTCACATCATGTTAATTCAGCTAACGCGTCCCTTACAGGACGGAGATTCATTTAATCTGACCCTGACATTCGAAAATCATGGAGCGCTGATGACTGAA
>CAYOLE010000079.1:10596-13099 GCA_964404705.1 uncultured Rhodohalobacter sp.
CCTTAATAAAATCTGTTGTACAGATTTTCAGCAATCCCAAACTCCTGCTAAAATAATTTGGAGCCCAATACAGTTATAATCTGTTATCCAGTATAAAATTATACACGTTTGAATAAACCACTGTTTGAATAAACCAATCAAATATATCATACTCATCTTCATCACGGCTTTTATGGCTGCAGGGGTGTATATATATAAGCCAATATCAGGTAGTATAGCCGTGCTTTCGCCGGGAAAACCTTGTGGCGAACCTATGAGTTATTCAATCGGAGCTGTTGATTCACAGTTTTCGATTACAGCTGACGATGTGACCGATGCGGCTAAGAATGCGGCTGCTTTATGGAATAATGGCGGGCAGCGTGTATTGATTCAGCAAGATAATGGTGATGAGAGTGAACCGGATATTACTGTCAATTTTGTATACGATGAGCGGCAGGCTCGTACAGATGGTGAACTTCGGTTTCGTGAGGAAATCCGCTCGTATCAAATTCGGCTCGATCAGCTTCAGGAACAACATGAACTGAAACGAAAGCAGTTTGATGAACAAACCCAAAACTACCTTCAGCTGGCAGACCGCACAACCAAAGAATTAAAGACATTAAATGAATGGGTGGCGGAGAAAAATGAGGAAGGAGGATTCACTGAATCTGAATACGAACAGTTTCTGCAAAGAAAATCCCAGGTAGAACAAAATCAGGAGAAGATCATTAAAGAAAGAGAACGGCTTGATCAGTTTGCTCATACCATCAATCGTGAAATGGAAGAACTGAATAAAAAATTCAATGAACATAATCGATTGATTGAGAAATATAATGAAGACTTTGCGGGAGATATGCGATTTACAAAAGCGACTTATCAGCGCCAGGGGAACAGGGGAGTTATTACTGTAAATCAGTTTGTAAACCAGCGGGAGCTCTCTTTGATTCTGGCCCACGAAATGGGTCACGCTCTCGGGCTTGATCATCTTACCAATCCCCAATCAGTGATGTACGGTAGCATGGGCGCTCAGAGTCTTTATCCGGAAGTACAGTTAAGTGATGAAGATCGTGAAGCGATTAATGGAGTTTGCAGATAAATTAATTATCTGTCCGGTTGTATCTTTTCAGAATCTGAATCACTTCATCAACCGGAATTCCATCTACTTCTCTGCCATCTGTTCCAGTCATGGATTCCGCCATGAAGATAGAATTGAGGATCGCTTCCTCCGTGGCTTCAACTGTGGAAAGAAAGAGGGGTGTCATTTCAGAATTTTTCAATTCAGTCACAGAATGGGTGTCACCTTTTTCATCACTATTTCTACGTACATCAGGATGTGTTGAGAATGCGATTACATAGTCACCGCTGCCATTAGAGGCAAAACCTCCTACTCTTGATATTCCCATCACCGCCCGTTTGGCAAGGCGCTCCAGGTTGCGGGAGGTTACGGGCGCATCGGTTGCTACAACAATCATAATGGATCCGTCAGCGTCGTAATCGTATCCCTCCGCTTGCCGGCTGTCCTCATCGGTTTCGTAGCTTTTATCCGGCTTAATCGTTGATGAAACCTGATATGGAACCTCTCCCGACATGTAGTGATTTCCAAGCTCTTCACCCACCGGTGCTCCGTTTACAGTAAGAATTCCCCCGAAGTTGGATTGGACAAGTACCCCGAGGGTATACCCGCCGCGATTTTCCGGCAGCTGTCGAGATGAAGTGCCGATTCCTGCCTTAAAACCCAGTGCTCTTGTTCCCGTGCCGGCGCCTACATTGCCTTCTGCCACAGGGCCGCCTTCTGCTGATTCAATTGCGCTGTAGACGTCATCAATCTCTATTACGCGGGCCCGGATATCATTCAGATAGCCATCATTGGTTTCACCTGCAACAGGGTTAACCGATCTCACATCCTCATTACCGGGCTGATTCAGAACATAATCGGAAATTCCGCTGGCAACGGTATAAATACTCAACGTATTGGTGAGGCCGATCGGTGTTTCCAGCTCGCCCAGTTCCTGTATCTGGGTAAAACCGAGTGCTTTGCCAAACCCGTTTCCCACATAAACGGCGGCTGGAACCCGGTCTCTGTAGAGGTTTCCGTCGTGAGGCAAAATTGCAGTCACACCTGTCCGGATATCATCCCCTTCGATTCTTGTATGATGGCCAACTTTTACTCCCTCAACATCGGTGATGGCATTCAGTGGCCCGGGAGATAGAATACCGGGAGCAATTCCAAGATCACGGATTCGCTCCCGATCCTGGGCGGCAGAATTAACAATTGAAATTGCAATTATTATTAAAAGTGTAAACAGAATTTTCATGGTTTTAACAGGTAATGGAATTATGGTTTTGAGTACCTCGCCGGACGATTGTCCCGAGGGCATCCAGATGGGCTTTTTTCGTCCGACGAATCATAATCGTCAATTAACTCTTTGTGCCGAGTCTCTAATCTTTTATCTCTTATCTCACATCTACTGTTATGTCAACTGTAAACGTTTGGTTGCAGGGGAATAGTCATCGGATGAGTTTT
>CAYOLE010000080.1:0-12869 GCA_964404705.1 uncultured Rhodohalobacter sp.
CATGATACAGATTTTGCATCGTTACTTTTCTGGTCAAATCCGAAAACAATGTTACACAATAATCCGCACATTCATCGGCAGTTGGATTACCGAGAGGAGCAATTTTTTCGGCAAAGGTATACATACTGTCAAATCCTTTAATGCCGGCACCGGCCGATGTTTTTGTAGGTGCCTGCGATACAGTGTTTACGCGAATCCCTTTTGATGCCAGCCGGCTTCCGTAATTTCTCGCAATACTTTCGAGAAGTGCCTTAGCATCATTCATATCAGAATATTTTGAGAATATTCGTTGTGCGCCAATATAGGTTAAGGCAACCACACTCCCTCCATCATTGAGAATGCCCTCTTTTTCTGCGAAATGAAGTACTTTGTGCAGAGAAATGGCCGAGATATCCAGTGTCTGGTTAAACCAGTTGTAATTAAGATCGGTGTATTCTTTCTTTTTGCGGATGTTGGGAGACATTCCGATTGCATGCAGTATAAAATCAACACTCCCCAGTTCATCTTTTACCTGACTCATCATTTTTTCCACCTCATTTTCATCCGAAACATCACAGGGAATTATAGGAGCGTTAGTTTCTTCACTTAACGCTTCGAGCGTTCCCAGCCGCAGGGCAATAGGTGCATTTGAAAGCACAAAGTCTGCCCCTTCGCGCTTGCAAGCCAGCGCAATTCTCCAGGCAATGCTTCGTTCATCCAGCGCTCCAAAAATGATCCCTTTTTTACCTTTTAATAAACCGAACCCTTTAGACTCAGACATAATCAGAAAATGTGTGTTTTTTTAAATTAAGTAAGAAGTATGCACCGAAAATAACACCTTCACCCATCAGTTCGAAATATGAAGTGAACCGTTTTTTAGCTTATCCATACGCAGGTAAAATAAATAATTGTATCATTACCGCCTTTTAAATACTCTCCCCCGAATAAAGCGGCTAAGTGGTGCGAGTTATATAAAAATTATCCACATTAACTATTGATTAGATGACGGCATAGCCGTATTTTTGAAGACTCTGCACCAGTACATATATACTTATTGACTCGTTATGTTTGAAGATTTGTCTTCTAAAATAGAATCCGCCGTTCAGTCACTGAAGGGTAAATCCAGGATCACGGATGTCAACATCGCCGAAACGGTGCGTGAGATACGTCGTGCTCTGCTTGATGCAGATGTAAACCTGGAAGTTGCCCGTAAGTTTACCGATGAAATTAAAGAGCGGGTTATGGGATCGGGCGTGCTTACCAGTGTAAATCCGGGCCAGCAATTTACAAAAATCGTCTTTGACGAGATGGTTACCATTCTGGGCGAAGAAAGAGTTGATCTGAACGTCTCCCAAAAACCTCCCACTGTTATTTTGATAGCCGGTCTACAGGGATCCGGTAAAACTACATTCGCTGGTAAACTTGCCCGTTATTTAAAATCAGAGAACAACCGAAACCCAATTATTGCTGCCGCAGACGTTTATCGTCCCGCAGCCATCAACCAGTTGAAGACACTGGCTGAATCTATCAGTGTTCCCGTCTATTCCATTCAGCAAAAAGATCCTGTTCGGGTAGCCCGCGAGGCCGTATCCATGGCAAAAAGTCTTGCTCTCGATACTGTTATTATCGACACCGCCGGCCGTCTTCATGTTGATGAAAAGATGATGGAAGAAGTTGAACAGATTAAAAACGCGGTTGATCCCCATGAGATCCTGTTCGTTGTTGATTCCATGACCGGCCAGGATGCAGTTAACACCGCCAAGGCATTCAATGATCGTATTGATTTTGACGGCGTTGTACTAACCAAGCTCGATGGCGACACGCGGGGCGGTGCTGCCCTTTCGATCCGGTCTGTGGTTAATAAACCGATTAAATTTATGAGTACCGGCGAAAAGCTCGATGCTCTTTCCCCGTTTTATCCAGACCGCCTGGCACAACGAATTTTAGGGATGGGCGATGTAGTTTCTCTCGTTGAAAAAGCCCAGCAGCAATTTGATGAGGAACAGGCTGACAAACTGCAGAAAAAAATCAAATCTGATAAGTTTGACCTGGAAGATTTTCTTGATCAGATTCAGAAAATTAAAAAGATGGGGAATGTCTCTGATCTTGTGGGAATGATTCCGGGAGCTGATAAAGCGATGAAGGATGCTGATATCAGTGATGAATCATTTAAGCCGATTGAGGCGATTATTCGTTCTATGACCCCTGAAGAACGACGCGATCCTAATGTTCTGAATGGCAGCCGGCGGCGGAGAATAGCCAAAGGATCAGGTACAACTGTTCGTGAAATCAACGAACTCATGAAGCAGTTTACACAGATGAAAAAGATGATGAAAACAATGTCGAAAATGAACAAGATGGGCCGTGCTATGGAAGGGCTCAAAAATCTGCCATTTGGCAAATAATCAAATTTAACAAAAACCAACCTGGAGTAAATCATTGATTACGTTACGCCTACAAAGAAAAGGAAGAAAAAAGAGACCCTACTATCACATCGTAGTAGCTGACAGCCGAGCGCCACGTGATGGGCGAATAATTGAACAACTTGGACGTTTTGATAATGTGAGTGAAAATAAACAACTCACATATGATGAAGAACGAATTATCCACTGGCTCAAAACAGGTGCTCAACCCAGCAACACGGTTCGCAATATTCTGAAACACGAAGGTATTCTTTACAAAATGCACCTGATCAGGTGGGGAAAGAGCGAAGAGGAAATCGAAGCTGCCTTAACAGAATGGCGGGAAGCTCGGGAGGCTAAATCAACCGAACATAGTGCCAGCCGTAAAGCTCAGCAAAAAGAGCTTCTGAAAGCAGAAGAACAAGCCTATAAAAAACAGGTGGAAGAGAAAGCTGCTGCGGCCGCTAAAGAACTGGAAAGAAAGAAAGCTGAAGAAGCCAAAGCGAAAGAAGAAGAAGAAAAAGCCGCACAGGAAGCTGCTGAATCTGAAGAGGAATCCGAAACTAAAGCTGACGCCGAAGAAACAGAAGATGTGAAAACTGCTGAAACAGCTGACGAAAGTAAGGAAGAATCAGAGGCTGCAGAAGCTAAAGAGGATGCTGATAAAAAGGCTGAGGCGAAGAAAGAAGAATCAACCGAAGAAAAAACAGATTCTGAAGAACTGGAAAAAGATGCAGCGACAGAAAAGGCCAAGGCTGCTGAACCCGAAGTGAAAAAAGAAGAAGCTGCAGAAGCGAAAACCGAATCTGAGAAAGATAAGACTGAAGCGAAGGAAGAGTCGAAAGAAAAAACTGAAGCACAGGAAGAATCCAAAGAGGAGCCGGAATCTAAGAAGGCTGAAAAAATGGATGATTCTGAAAAAGCTGAAGAGAAGAAGTCCGAAGCAAAAGAAGAATCTGCTGAAAAGAAATCTAAAGATGATGACAGCGCACAGGTATCAACGGATATGAACGCAAACGAAGCTATTGATCATATAAAAGATACCCCGCTTGCAGAGTTGGAAGGTTTCGTCCCGGACGATGAAGACCGTGTAACAGTTCAGCGTGCATGGGAAAGCAAACAGTCTGAAGAATAAAAAGCTTAAACAGTGACCGGAGATATTATGACATCCCGGTTTAATGAAATAGGCCGTATTGGCAAAGCACGCGGACTCGAAGGATGGGTTCGTTTTTTGCCTGAGCCAGATGTGTCAACTGATTTTTTTGAAGAATCTGCTATCGTTTATATAAAAAATGAACGATCAGGTTTTCAGCCTTTGCGGATAGATGATCATTACGCGGAGGAAAAAAAGAATCAACTATCGTTCTTTGTAAAATTTGATATGATCACCGATCGCACCGAAGCGGACTCGCTTAGGGACAAAGCCTTGTTCTCTGACCAGTTTAATCCTGAAAATGAAGTTTCAGAAGAGACGTCTGACTCTGAGATTGATATGACAGGTTATGAAATCAGATCTGATACTGAGATATCCGGACATGTACTGGATATGCTTCAAAATCCGGCTCATTACATTCTTGAAATAAAAACCGAGGCTGGAGCATTACTCATTCCCTATGTCGGGGAGTATATAGAGCGGGTGGATCATGATAAACGAATTATCTACTGCCAAAACCTTGACCAGTTAATTGAGGATTGATATGCTTCGAATCGATATTATTTCCGGCGTTCCCGATCTGCTGCACAGTCCGCTGAATCACAGCATTGTTGGCAGGGCGCGGCAGGAGAAACGGGTTGATATTCATATTCACGATCTGCGTGCATATTCTGAGGATAAACATCATAAGATTGATGATTATCCGTATGGAGGCGGAGCAGGGATGGTACTTTCACCACAACCGATTTTCTCATGTATTGAACATTTAAAAAATGAACGTACGTATGATGAAATTATCTTTACCGCTCCTGATGGAGTCTCATTTGAACAAAAACACGCCAATCAACTCTCCATCAAACAAAATATAATTTTTCTTTGTGGCCACTATAAAGGTGTTGATCAGCGGGTCAGGGATGAACTGATAACAAACGAATTTTCGATTGGAGATTATGTGCTATCCGGCGGTGAACTTCCTGCTTTGGTAATGACAGATGCAATTGTTCGTCTGATACCAGGTGTGCTTGGAGATGCCGAAAGCGCACTTTCCGACTCATTTCAGGCCAACCTGCTTGAAGGTCCCGTATATACACGACCCGCTGAGTTTCGGGGCAAAAGCGTTCCGAAAATATTACGTTCGGGTGATCATAAGAAAATTGAACAGTGGAGACTCGATCAGTCTTTTAAACAAACCAAAAAACGGCGCCCGGATCTTTACAAAAAATTTGAAAAAGAATAATTAACGCCACTAATAAGGAATAAACCAATGGATAAACTGAGATTAATAGAACAAACAGTAATGCGTGATGACCTGCCGGAATTTGTAGCAGGAGATACAGTAAATGTTCACTATCGTGTACGCGAAGGTGAAAAAGAGCGTATTCAGCAGTATGTGGGCGTTGTGATCAACGAACGTGGAAGTGGGGCAAACAAAACATTCACCGTTCG
Organism: uncultured Rhodohalobacter sp.; assembly: GCA_964404705.1. Taxonomy (GTDB): domain Bacteria; phylum Bacteroidota; class Rhodothermia; order Balneolales; family Balneolaceae; genus SW132. The sequence continues at coordinate 4,981 of CAYOLE010000080.1, forward strand.
AAAAATGTCGGGTAACGTAGGGGTAGAACGTATCTTTCCACTCTACTCCCCTTTTATCGCAAAAATTGAAGTGAAGAAAAGAGGAGATGTACGACGCTCCAAACTGTTCTACCTGCGCGATCGTACTGGTAAGTCAGCTCGTATTCAGGAGAAAAAATCCGCAGAAAATACAAAAGGGAAAAATAATTAATTAAACACTGAACGTATTTTTTAGATTTAAAAGATAAGTTCTTCCTTTTTCAGGTTACTTGTTTGCGGGTAAATTTTAATAACGTTCATACAACCCATTTTATCCATGAAAATAATATTGTTTGGCCCTCCGGGCGCAGGTAAAGGTACTCAGGCCAAAAAGATAAAAAATCATTACACCATCCCTCACCTTTCTACCGGCAATATTTTCAGAAATAATATTAAAAATGAAACCGGGCTTGGTAAAAAGGTAAAGTCGATTCTGGATGCTGGAGAACTTGTACCGGACGAAACTGTAGTGGCCCTTGTAGTTGATGAGCTTCAAAAACCGGAATATGAAAAGGGTTTCATTTTGGATGGTTTTCCGCGAACTATACCTCAGGCAGAAGCACTTGATGAATTTCTCTCAACGCAGCAGAATTCAAAAATTGACTTCTTTCTCAACCTGGAAGTACCTGAACAGGAATTGATTGACCGTATTCTTTCACGGGCTGAGGGACGCGCGGACGACACGCCTGATAAAATAAAAAAACGCCTTGATGTATATCATAAAGAAACAGCACCTGTTTTAAACTACTATAAAAAACAAAATCTTGTAAAAGAGATTAATGGAGTGGGTTCGGTTGATGAGATTTTCGGGCGAATAAAAGAGGCGCTGGATACTATTTAATGATAGTAAATATGTCGGATCGAGATCAAAGAAAAACCCGCAATGTTTTTCTAAATAACGTACTGATAATGCATTTATATGCTGCTTTATATTAAAGGAAACATTTCGGGTTTCTCCTCACCTTATCCTTGGCAAGACAGTACGCTATTTAAACAGATTTAATATCGAAGGCGTTACATCCATAATACTCTCCGATGATTTAAAAAAATCCACTTCCCCTTTTACAAACAAAGGAACCGAATTAAGGGTGTGGGTTTTTATAGACAGATCTTCAAGGTTACCGTGATCGCTGGTTATTACAAGGGTATCCATTTTTGCTAAATTTTCAGCCAGGTAGTTTAAAAATGGATTAAGCAAATCCCGTATTCGATCGGCATATTCTCTGTCCATGCTGTGGCCGGCTTTATCTGTCAGATAAAACTCGTACAAAATTAGGTCGTGAATGTTTGCAGCACTTAGTAATCGCTGAGCGGCTTCTTCAACAGAGATCTCAGGCACATTCAAACCGAGATGTTCCCTCCAAATATTTTGTATTATCTCTGCAGTTACCGCTGATCCTTTAAGAATATCATTCACCGATTTTAGCGGTACTCCCGCTGATTTTGTCATGAGTGTGGTGGCTGTCCATCGATTTTTTTTTCGGGCTTTCTTAAAAAATATTTCAGGATAAGCGTTCATAAAAACTGGGTTCTTTCCCATTTCAATCATTTTATGAAACAAGCTTTCTTTTTCGAGAAGGTAACGGGTTGTGGAATAGGGATAAGGACCAAAATGCTTACCGGCGATTTTTGATGCATTCACCCCCGAAAACAATGTTGTTTGTCCGGTACCGCTTTGAGGCAGACCTGCGACTCCGAGAGTGGCATCAATGGGTTTATATAACAGGGAATTTTTATAATGGGTCTTGCAGGAAGCATCCAGTCCAGCGCTGTCGGTGTATGGAGAAAATGAATCCCATCCATTATTGGATAGCGGATTTTCAGGTGCCCTTTCACCCACGCCCATGCCGTCAATAAATACAAAAACAACAGACATCAGCGCTCCAAAATCAGTGTAACAGGACCATCATTTACAAGTGAAATATCCATCATTGCACCAAATGTGCCCGATTCAACCTTTCCATTAAATGACGACTGTAGCTTTTCAATCATATAATCATATAAGGGTTCAGCTGTATCTGGCTTAGCAGCCTCAATGAAGCTTGGGCGGGTCCCCTTTTTCATATTACCATACAGAGTAAACTGAGATACCACCAGAATACCGCCATTCACATCTGTAACCGAACGGTTCATTTTACCCTCTTCATCCGGGAATATTCTCAGCTTTATTAGTTTCCTGCAGCACCAGTTAATCTTTTCTTTTGTATCCGTTTCATGAATACCAACCAAAAGCAATAATCCATGATTTATTTCACCTACAGTTGAATGATTTATCACTACAGAAGCAGATTTCACTCTCTGGATTACAATTCTCATATGTTGATATATATGTGTATAAAGTTTCAATTATCTGTGGAGAACAAATCTGATAGAGAAATCTAAAACTTTGTCCACACTGTTCCACATAAGATACTATTTATGAACAGGTGAAAAGAATAACTTTTAGTGTAGATAATCAAAATGAAAGTTTATGTACGGTTTATATATGAATGTTAATAACAAAAAAATCTTTCTTATAACTACCTGTTTATCAAAGAGAAGTTATAAACAAATTTATTAACACCATTGGTTAATACATTCAGGCAAATCAGGATAAAAAAGTTATACACTTATCCACAGGCACTACTACTATATAACAAAAATTAAATCTAATTCTATTTGTAAACTCCTGTGGATAACACTTCATATTTATCCTTATTCATCTAACTCTTTATTTCTATCTTTGTTGAACTGAAGAAAATGAACAAACCTATATAAAGTTGAATCAAAAAAAATTTACATATAAAGAATCCGGAGTTGATGTAGAAGCTGGTGAAGAACTTATTGATTCCATTAAAGATGTAGTAAAAGAAACGCACAATGTTTCAGTTTTGAGTAATATTGGTGGATTTGGAGCTTTATTTCAACCGGATTTTAGTTCAATAAAGGAGCCCGTTCTTGTCAGCAGTGTGGATGGAGTTGGCACAAAACTGATTGTAGCTTTTAAATCAAAAACTTACCACACTGTGGGCCAGGATCTTGTAAATCACTGTGTGAACGATATAGCGGTATGTGGCGCAACTCCCCTGTTCTTTATGGATTATTTCTCTACCGGTTCACTTGAAAAAGAAATTGGATTCCAGGTGATTAACGGATTCGCAAAAGCGTGCAAGGAAAATGGAGTAGCCCTGATCGGTGGTGAAACTGCTGAGATGCCTGATATTTATAAAAAAGGTGAATTTGATCTGGCAGGTACTATTGTTGGAGTGGTTGATAAAGCAAAACTTATCACTGGCAACCAAATTCAAAAAGGCGATTTGGTAATAGGGTTCAAAAGTAATGGTCTTCATACGAATGGATATTCACTTGCCAGAAAAGTACTCTTCAGTACATATGATATTAACGATTCACCTGAAGAATTGACCGGAACCATTGGTGAAGAGCTTTTACGGATCCACAAATCATATTTAAAATTGATTTCCGTTTTAAAAGCGATCGAGGGTGTTAACGGATTTTCGCACATAACCGGCGGCGGGCTCATCAGCAATACCAAACGTGTGATGCCCGAAGGTCTTAATTTAAACATCGACTGGCACAGCTGGAATCGGCCTGAAATTTTTAAACTCATACAATCCATGGGAAATGTACCTGAGGATGATATGAGGCGAACATTTAATCTTGGAATAGGCCTTGTTGCTATAATCCGGCCTGATGTGAAAGATAGGGTAATTGAAAAAAGTAAATATGCCGGTGAAACTATAATCGAAATTGGAGTGGTAGAATAGTTATGGCAAAAGCAAAATTGTTAGACATTGCACACGGACGCAGCGGTGATAAAGGAAATGGCAGTAACGTGGGAATTATTGCCCGTCATCCGGACGTATACCCCTTTTTGAAAGAGTATCTGACTGCAGAGCGCGTTAAAGAATATATGAAACACATCTGCAAGGGAAAGGTTGAGCGTTATGAAATGCCTAACATTGCGGCTTTAAACTTTATTTTGAATGAAAGTCTTGGCGGCGGCGGAACCATATCGTTAAAACTTGATGCACAGGGAAAAACTCATGCATCTACTCTTCTTCGTATGGAAATTGATGTTCCTGATGAACTATTAAGTTTAGTTTCTTCGTAATACACTTTTATTGTTTTGAAAGTAAGAATAACTCTATTCTCCTGTCTATTCGTTTTTTTTACAGGATGTTCTACCTTAGCCGGGCCGTTCAGCGGTACATCTGCCGATACCTGTGTAATATTTTATAATACACATGGCCACCTCGATGGTGATGAGTGGGTGATACCGATTCAGATATATGCCTATGAACACAGAAACAGTGTGGAACGGGTAACGACTCGTATGGCTCGCCGTCGATACAATCTCACGCCCCAAGAAGCTGACCGTTTTAGAAATAGAATAAGAGGGTTGGTTGCAGATAGTGAATCAAGAGAAATCATCTCTTTTTCTTTTGATGATGATCCTGAAAACGAAGAATTTTATTTAGTGGATGAGAATGGCAATAAGGATCGCACTGATCTTAACGGACTGGCAAGTGGCTCAATTCGGCTAAGTAAGGAAAGAGCTGCCGAACTTATTGATGCACAGGAAAGTACAAATGGATGGTTAACTCTGACAGCGGCATCAGGCCACAAGGGAAATGGACAAGTTCAGCTAATAGAACCTGAGGGTATTTCTGTAATTTCTGATATTGATGATACCATTAAAATAACAGAGATCCCTGCAGGGTCCAGGATAGTTGTGAGAAATACTTTTTTTAAAGAATTTACCGTTGCTTCGGGCATGCTGAATATGTATCGGCAGTGGGAAGATATAGCTGCGTTTCATTATGTATCGGGATCACCCTGGCAACTCTATAACACGCTCAGAAACTTTTTGATCGATGATGCCGGATTTCCAAACGGCACATTTCATATGAAAAGTGTGCGTAAAAACCTGTTCAATCTGGATTCGTGGAGAGATTTAAGGGAACTGGCAACCAATGATTACATAACCTATGATCAAAAAGTAAGACAAATCAGTGAGCTAATGGAAACCTATCCTGAAAGACAGTTTATTCTGATAGGAGATTCAGGGGAAATGGATCCAGAGGTATATACAATGATTCGTGAAAGCTATCCCGAGCAAGTAAATGAAATCATTATTCGTGATGTGGTAAATGCCCGGGAAAATCAACCTGAACGCCTCGAAGGTATGCGTATTATAATAGCACGCACTGTAGAACCGGGAATATCTCAGTTCGCACGTTAATCAAAATTGAGGTTAGGGTTAAGATTTTATTCCTGTAACCAAACTTCGGTAATAGCTTGTCCAACTCTTTGAAATGCTTCTTCTGCATCACTCAATCGTTCATAATCTTCAGCGCAAGCTGCAACAATCAATGGCTTCTCTGCCTGGGGTGGATAAATCACACCCACATTGCAGGCACGTCCAATCAAGGTGCCGGTTTTTTGGGCAAATCTGGTTCCGTGAGGAAGTCCGGCTTTAATCCGATGATCACCTGTAGCTATAACTTCCATAATTTCTATCAGCTGGTCGGTATATTGCTCAGATAAATATTCTCCATTAACAAGTCGTTCAAGCATCAAACCCATTGCATCCAGTCTTCCTGAATTAAGCCCGCGTTCATAATATTTATAAAAAGCATCCACAATATTATCGGCGTTAAGCTCTTCCCTTTGTACACCCATCAATTGTATGAGTTCGTCCAATCTGTCGGTTATTGGGGATATCCCCCGAAGCCTGATAATATCCAAATTAGTGAGGTTTTTTGCATTTTCATGTAATTCACCATACGCCTCATACCGTACTTGCAATATAGTTGTGATGGGTTCAAACCCTTCACTAACCATTTCTTCCCGAATTTGGCGATTAAACTCTTCCTGACCAATCAGTCGAATAAGCATATCTGTGGCTGTACTGTCACTGTTTTTCATCATTTTTTCCAGAAGAGAGCCAATAGTGTAAACTGTTCCGGGCTCCTGAAAGTGCATATCCCCGGCTCCATCAACCTTATCTGATTCTTCCAAAGTTAGAGAATCATCCAGGGACAATTCACCTTGTTCCACCTTTTTGAGAATGGCAATGGCTACCGGAATTTTAATAGTCGAGGACAGATACCAAAGGCGATCACCATTATAGTTTACAATTTGATTGTCCTCCAGATTTTTTATGTAAATCCCTATATTACCAGAAGTTTCCTCATCTATTTGTCTGAATTTTTCCCGTAAATCGGAATCCTGAAGATCAGTATTGAAGAGATCTCCTGGTGATAACAAAAATAGAATAAGAGGAAGAAGTAGAACTTTAAACATATTTGTTCATCTATTAATGGTTGTTTATTCTCTATTGCAATAATCTTTTCAGGATTAACCATAACCCTTGCTTATAAAAAAAAATGTTCAGCGTGGGAAGATATAATTTGATTTATGTATCAACCTAAATCAAATTCTAAGGTTCCTTATTTTTGGCGGTTGTCCAAAAATCGACCGTATGTAAGAACCCTCCAAACCCATTCAAGAGGACCGTACCGGTATCTTTTTAACCACAGGTTGCTGATAAAAACCTGAAAGGCAAAGACCACAAAAACGGCTAAAGTTAAATAGGCAGATCCCAAGTATTCTCCTAATCCCAGGCCAATACCGTAAAACAGAAAGATGCCTATAAATGATTGCAGTATATAATTGGTCAGTGCAGTTTTACCAACTGAATTAAAAAGATTTGTGAAGGTACTTTGTACACGTGTGGGGTATAGGAGCATAAAAACACCTACATAGCCTGCGGTAAGACTTAAATATCCAAAAGGTTCCAGGGCTTCTTTTGCAATCTGAATTGTTGAATCACTAAAACCAGTAGGATTATTCATCACAAAAAAGATATTCAATGGTAAGCCGATGATGAATCCCGCAGTTCCAATCTTGATCAGCAATGATCGGTTTTTGTGCAGTTTATGCAACATAAGCTGTCTGCCCGTCCAGAGCCCCAGGATAAAGACTCCCAAAACATTAAAGAATCGGGCGTCTAATGTATAGATATAGCCTCTGAGTAGTGGCCCAATATAATTGAATGATAATACTGTACTCCAGGAATTGCTTTGGATAACTTCTACCACATCTCTCATCTGGAAAAATTGGTTTTCAGAATAAGGAAGATCTGCCTCTGCCCATTTTTCATTGAAATACTCATATACTATGTTGGCGTATCCGCCATCAACTGATTGTAAGTACCATATATACAACCCTGGGATACAGAGCGTAAGAAAAGCTGCCCACAGAAGGCCGCGATCTGATAAATCCTTGAATAAAATCAGCACATAACCGCAAAGGGCATAAAGAACCAGTATATCGCTAAACCAGATTCCCCACAGATGGACAATGCCTATGATTAAAAGAATAAAGAGACGGCGGCTGAAATGGCGAATAAAAGACCGATCTGTAGAAGAGGCGCGTATAAATTGTATCGCAAATCCAATTCCAAACATCAGGGAGAAAAGGGTATAAAATTTTCCGCTAAAAAATACAGAGTGGAATATGTCAAAATATGAATTCCAGTCAGCCAGCATTAAGTCATTCTTCTCATCGCCTGCCATATACGCATATCCACTGAATACTCGCGCATTGATCATGAAAATTCCGAAGATGGCAAAACCACGCAATGCATCCAGAACGTGTATTCGTTCATTTTTTCCGACCGGTTTAAAAGAAGATTTTTTACTCATCAAAGGAAGAACAACGTTCAGCTTCGGAAACCATCACTATCCATTAGTTTTAGTTATGACATCTCTCTTGTCTGAATTAGAAACAGGAAAAGCCAAGGATTTGATAAATATAAATGAAACAAGTGTTAAGTGGTAAATCGTTACATTTTTTAAAAGGTTTAG
>CAYOLE010000081.1:0-12798 GCA_964404705.1 uncultured Rhodohalobacter sp.
CAAAACCCGGCCGATTTTTGATCAGCCGGGTTTTTTTACGTTTACTTTTTGTTTCTTTTGTTCTCTATTTCATCATTCCACTGATTTCTTTTCTCTGTATTTTTAAACAGATACAATTCTATCGGATACCTCTTAAATGATTATTTCAACAATGTTACATTCCTGGTTTGCTGAATTCCCGGGGCAACCATTCTGATCATATATACGCCACTCGACAAACCCGACCCATCAAACTGAACCGTATGATTTCCGGCCGGCATGAATTCATCAATAAGTGTGGCCACGTTTCGGCCCAGCATATCAAACACCTGTATTTTTACACCGGAGGCCGTTGCCATTTGAAAAGGAATGACGGTTGATGGATTGAAGGGGTTTGGATACGCAGCATTCAACCTGAAACTCAGCGGTTGTTCTCCCGGATCGATGCTTGTTGCAACCTCACCCCAGGAAAGAACTGCCCGGCCGGTGGCATGATTATCCTGCTGTTGTTTAAAGTAGGTGAAGTTATCCCAGCTCCCCGATTTCAACACTTCTTCGAGCAAGTCATTACTATTGTACATGTATTCTTCGGTCAGAATCTTCTGAAGCTCCATCGATTCGTCTTCTTCCATTTGTGAAAAGAAAGACATAGCTACGGGTCGGTCACTGTCATTAACTCCCACCAGAACCTGATAAGCAGTCGTCCACTCTTCAGGTTCGCCAACATTATATTCTATTGACAAGATGTAAGCAGATGTAGCCTCATTTTCCAGTTCAGTTGATGGTGCCGTAACCTGACGCTCCGTTGCTACCCACGAGCCGGATTCACCATCGTCCATCCATTCATATGAAGTATAATCCGGCATCATTGTAAATAAGAAGAATAAAGAATAGTCATCTATTTGCTCATAAAACTGCATTACTCGTCCGTATAGGTCAGCTGACGTAAAATCAGAATAGACAATTCTTTCATAGCTGACCCACTCTTCGGTTGCAAAATCATAGTTGAATGTTGTTTCAACAAGATCACCGTCAACCTCTTCGAGTGTAAAACGTTCTACTTCTTCCCAAGTATCAATATCATCCCATTCATCGTAGGTTCCACCCACTATTTTGCCATTTTCCACCAGGATGGTTGTTCGATCTTCATTGACCCATTCTTCAAATTCATCCTCCCAGTATTGCAAAATTATTGTTTGAGGCAGTGTAACCCCGCCACTTTCCTGGTAAGTAAAAAGTGAACGCTCGCCGGTGGTGCGTTCGTTTTCGGCAATTCCCTCCAGAGTATATGACGTAAGCAGATCTTCCGTATAGGCGTACGTCTCTCTATTGTGCATTTCCCAGCTTTCGCCCGGTTCCGGAATAAAATATCCCCTGCTTTCAGCCCGCTTGCCTGCCTGATAGGTGTTTTCGGTTTTAAGGTAGGAAACCCAGCTATCGGTATTCCAAACTTGTTGCTCTACGGAATTGAGCTGGAAGTTTTCGTTGGCTGTTTTCAAAGCAGCCTGCTTTTCGCGGATATTTTCAAAAATTGGGAAATATTTGGTCAGCGGGTGTTCAGGCTGTACAGTATTATTTGCTTGGCTGCGATCTTGCGCTAAAACCGACGTGGTTATCACGGAAAAAAGCAGCACACTTAGTAGTAAATGTGCTTTCATGAGTATGTTGTTGAGATTGTTAAAGAGTATAGGAAAGCGATTTATCTCTTGTATGATCCCCCCGTTTTTTCGGTGAATCATTCTATATTAGGCGAGAGTATTAAATCCGATAGAAAATTAAGCAGATTTTCAATCATTAAAAATAGATCTCAAAACTATTTTTTATCAATAATCAGATACTCATAAATACACATGTTACTCTCTTTTAGTTTAAATAAGCTCCGAATTCATCCGGGAACTTTAAAAGAACTTTTATTCTGACATTTTAACCTCCGGTTTTAAAAAACTTCCTCTACCGGCGTGTAGTTCATATCAAACGCTTCGGCTACGTCTTTATAGACAATTTCGCCATATGCAATATTCAGACCTTTTAAAAGCTCGGGATCAGCTTTCAAGGCTTTTTTCCAGCCATGATTGGCGAGCTGCACTGCGTATGGCAGTGTCACGTTTGTGAGGCCAAGTGTAGATGTGTAAGGCACTGCACCCGGCATATTGGCTACACAGTAATGAACGATCTCGTCTACTACATAAACCGGATTATCATGCGTGGTGGGTTTCGATGTTTCAAAACATCCGCCCTGATCAATCGCCACATCCACCACTACGCTTCCCGGTTTCATCAAAGAGAGCATATCTTTGGTTACAAGATGAGGAGCTTTCGCTCCCGGTTTCAACACGCCCCCAATAACGAGATCAGTTTCAGGCAGGAGATCACGAATATTGGCTTCATTAGAGAACAGGGTTGATACATTTTTAGGCATAACATCGTCAAGATAGCGGAGGCGCGGGATATTGATATCAAGAATAGTTGTTTTTGCCCCCATACCGGCAGCAACTTTAGCTGCGTTTACGCCTACAATTCCACCTCCGAGAACAATTACATTTGCAGGCGGCACGCCGGGTATGCCCCCCATCAATATTCCGCGGCCGCCCATTGGCTTTTCAAGAAATTTGGCTCCTTCCAGTGCAGACATCCTTCCCGCAACTTCACTCATAGGGATAAGCAACGGAAGAGACCTGTCTGCTTTTTCCACCGTTTCGTATGCGATAGCAATGCATTTGGATTCCGCCACAGCTTCTGTTAGCTCCCGGCTTGCAGCAAAATGCAGATAGGTAAAGAGTATCTGGCCTTCACGCATTCTTGCATATTCCGGCTCTATCGGCTCTTTTACTTTCATTATCATTTCCGAGCGCTTCCAGACTTCTTTAACATCGTCAATAATGTCGGCACCTGCATCTGCGTACAACTCATCGGAAAATCCGCTGCCGGAACCGGCTCCCTTCTCAATCAGCACTTCATGTCCATGTCGTTTAAACTGCATAACTCCGCCCGGAAGCAATGAAACGCGGTTTTCATGAGTCTTTATCTCCTTAGGGACGCCTATAATCATATCACAATTCTTAAAATGTTAGTATCTGGTTGATTATTCGGGCGGAAGTTAGAAATTTTTGCACTATTAAACAGGAACTGTTGTGAGGATTTTATGCATATTTGCCCTACTGTCCAAAACGATCAAGGATAACGAAAGAAGTTTACAACCTCGAATGATCACTGTTCCTAATCTCACCGAGTATCACTGAGTTCACTGCAGATTTACGCAGAATATCTGCCTCTCATTTTTTGACCACGAAGTGAAACTCAGCGAGAAAAAAGAAACGGATAGATTTTCGATCTAAAAAAAATCAATCCTAAATGATCCAAAACAAAAGATTTAATGAATAAATAATTGCAGAATATTTGATGTTAACGGGTTTAAACTATTCATCCCTGATAGATTTAATCTTAAGTAAGCCTTTTTTTGTGAGTGATATATGACCATATAAAAGGGGTCCGCCAATTGTTTCTATAGATATTAAATCAAGTTCCTCTATATATTGAAACGCATTTCGCACCTCTGTCCTGTCAAGATCAAGAAGTTCAGCAAGTTTTTTAACTGACACCCTTTTGCCGGCACTGTAATCTGCCTGTTCTCCTGCCGCAAGCAATATTTTTTCGCAAAGTTTGTTAAAGTTGCTGCCAATCAACATAGATTCTGATTTATTTGTCTCAATGTTGATAGTACAGCTCACCGAATTGTTACGTTAATGTTAAATTAACATAAACAGAGAGGTTGGAAAATGGCTGGCAGAGGCCTACTTTTAGTTGCCCATATTCTTTACTTCGGCGTAAAATTTTAAATACTGATTTTACTTCCCATCCATGATATCCAAGGAAATATTATCAAAAATCAAAAAACTTGAAATCCAAACCAAAGGGTTAGTTAACAACCTATTTGGGGGTGAATATCAATCCGCATTTAAGGGGCGCGGTATGGAGTTTTCTGAAGTCCGGGCCTATACATTTGGCGACGATATACGCCTGATTGACTGGAACGTTACCGCCCGAAATGATGAACCTTACATCAAGATATTTGAGGAAGAGCGAGAGCAAACCATGATGCTCTGTGTCGATATCTCCCCCAGTGGCTTTTTTGGCAGCCGGTCTCAAACCAAGATGGAACTTTCTATAGAAGTATGTGCCGTAATTGCCTTCAGCGCCATTAAAAATGGGGATAAGGTGGGGATGGTTTTGTTCAGTGATAAAATTGAGAAAGTAATTCCACCTAAAAAAGGCCGTACCCACGTACTTAGACTTATCCGGGAACTGTATGTTACCAAACCGAAGGGAAACCGGACCAATATTGGCGAGGCACTCTCCTATATCAATAGATTGCTGAACAGAAGATCTATTGTTGTTTTAACTTCAGACTTTCAGGATGAGGCATTTCAAAAACAGCACCGGATTACCAATCGAAAACACGATCTTGTAAACCTTATTATTACAGATCAATTTGAAGATGAACTGCCCGATGTTGGACTCGTAACTTTACAGGATGCGGAAACAGGTACACAGAGAATGGTAGACACATCCAACAAAAAAGTAAGATCGTTCTACAAAGCACAGCGATTAAAGCGAGAGCATGAGTTAAAGGAGTATTTCAGAAAAAATAAAATGGATTCCGTAAAACTGAAAACGAATCAATCGTATGTAAAGCCGCTCATTCAGTTTTTCCAGCGCAGAATCCATCGCAGGTAATTTGTAGTAATACTACAGATTACCTGTCACTTTTACATTCCCGTCTCTTTTGCGATCTTCACCGTCAATTCCCGCAACTCTCTCCATCAGCGTAAGGTCCTCAAGAAGACCCTGGTAACGATCAACGATACGTTTCAGGTCAGGCATGTAACTTTCATCCAGTGATTTGGATGCGGGCAGATCAACATTCCGGGAATTTACAGGTCGATCATTCACATACAGGCGATAGCACAGGTGCGGACCGGTTGCAAGACCTGTCTGGCCTACATATCCAATGACCTGACCCTGTTCAACACGCGCTCCCTGCCGGATGCCGCTCGCAAATCCATTAAGGTGAAGGTAAGCCGTGCGGTAGGTATTGTTGTGGCGAATCTGAACAATATTGCCATTGCCGCCGCGATATTGTGCTTCTGTAACCACTCCATCACCCACAGCCAGGATAGGAGTTCCCGTAGGGGCAGCGTAATCAGTGCCGTGATGTGGCCGGTTAACCCGAAGAATGGGATGAAATCTGTTATTGGTAAACCCGGAGCTGACACGCTGGCTATACTTAAATGGTGCCATCAAAAGTGCTTTTTCAAGGCTGTTTCCTTCTCCATCAAAATATCCGCGGCGTTCCTCATTCTCGAAATGATAAGCCGTATGTATCTGTCCCCTGTGCTGAAATTCTGCCGCTTTAATATCGCCTATTCCTACAAAATCATCGCCGGCATATTTTTCTTCGTAAATCACTTTGAAATGATCTCCTTCACGCAGCAGGAAAAAATCCACCTGCCATGCAAATACATTTGCCAAAGCCGTTCCCAGGTAGGATGACTGTTCCTGCCCGACAATGGTTTCGTAAAGAGAACTACGAATGATACCCGAAGCTTCACGTTCTACTGTCCAGATGGGTACTTCTGCAACTTCTACACTGTAATCATCTTCCCACCCTACTGTAACATAACGGGTTGCGCTGGGCTGCCAAACGAACGAAATAGCTTCTCCGCCTGCGTAATAAATGCGATACGTCTGACCCGGAACTATACGATTCAGGTTAGCCACTCCTTTCGAACTTTGCTGAATTTCATGGATTTGCAGCGGTGAAAGATTATGCCTTCTCAGTATAATATACAGACTCTCGTTTCTCTGAACGGTAAACTCTTCAAAGCTATATACCTCCTGCTCAAAACCATATTTATCGGTGGGAGGAACCGGTTCAATTTCATTAATTGTATCAAGAGAAATTTTTAACTCATCTCCAGAGGCATATGCGTTGCCGCTGTTTGATTTGTTAGCCATATAAATGATTCCGCTTAAGACCACAAGCAGAGAAATAACTAAAAGAAGTGTTTTACGTGAGTGTAATAGCATTATTCAGAGCAAGGTTTTCTCAGATATTAGTAAGTTTTAATGAACAAAAATAGATAAATATCAACGATTATCATAAAAAAATGATTAGTATTCCGACTCAATAATACTATCGAATAATCGTTTTTTTCTTATCTATTCAGAATGGCTGGCTTGCTCATATCAGGTTCGGTTTTATTGTCGGCAACATTGAATCAACAGTTAAATTCTGTTTACCTTTAGCCCCGGGTTTTACAACTTTATACCGGAATTCTTAAGAAAAATTTTTTTATAAATATCTGCGTATGTTTAAGGGATCTCCCGACCTATGCTATTACAGGAACTGTTATAAGGTTTATGAATCTATTGTACGGCCGTTTATATAAAACGCTTACTCTTTCTGCGGCGCTTATTTTATTATTTCTTACAGGATTAGTGAATGCTCAACAACTGCACACAATTGTTGATCGGGATTCAGTAAGTGTAGGAGATACTTTTACACTTTCCGTGGTTTTGGATGGAAATTTCAACCTGCTTTCCTTTCCGGACAGTGAAGATTTCAATGATGAGCTTGAAATGCAAAACAGGCAACGATTTCAGGTAAGTGCCTCCCGCGACAGTATTGTTTATACACTTCAATTTTTTGGTGTGGAAGATACTGCGATAGATCCAATGGATTTTCATATTCGAGCAGAACAGCAGGATACAACGCTTCGATCAAGCCGGGTGCCCCTGTATTTTAAAACCACCCTTGCAGAAGAAGATGAACAGCTGCGTCCTCTAAAACCTATTTTTGATTTTGCTCGCTCTTATTGGCCTTTTCTCCTTGGATTCCTTCTATTGGCCGTCATTGCTTATTTGATCTACAGGCTCCTGAAAGACCGCGCACGGAAGGAAACTTTTATCCCGGCGCCTTATCAGGCAAAAACATTTGTAAACCCTCTCGATCAACTTGAGAAAACGATCCATCATATTGCATCACAACCGGTCCCGGTGAATGAACAGGAATTTGAGCAATTTTATATACAACTCGGTGATGCTATTCGTTTGTATCTGAAGCGTGTGTATGAATTTCCCGCCCTGGAAATGACATCCGGAGAAATTGTGCAAAAGCTTCAGGATGAACGAGCTTCTGCCGACTTAATCAAAAAAGTAAAAAAAGTGCTCTACGATGCCGATATGGTAAAATTTGCCAAATATAATCCCGCCTCCGACCAGTTCTCAGATGCCATTAAAACAGGCACTGATTTTGTTACCACCGCCCGAACCATCGACTCTGAACGAATTGGTTATCTTGAACATCTGCATAAGGAAGAACAAAAAGAACTCGAAGCCGAACACGAATTAAAAGAACAAAAAAGAAAACAGGAACTTGAACAATGAGTTGGGCTAATCCTGAATATTTTTGGCTGCTTAGTGTTCTACCCTTGTATTTGGGTTATGTAATATGGAAACACTTTTTTAAAAAACGTGCGTCAATCACGTTCTCTTCCACGTCAATATTAGACAACCTGCCCGGAAACTACAAAGCAAAACTGGTATGGCTGACCCCGCTGTTGTATGCAGGAGCTTTTTCGCTGCTGGTGACCGCAATGGCTCGTCCACAATTGCAAAATACAACCGTAGAACAGAGTGTGGAGGGAATCGATATCATGATGAGCATTGATATATCAACCTCTATGAGAGCCGAAGACCTCAAACCCAACCGGCTGCTCGCTGCAAAAGAGATTGCCGGAGAATTTATAGATGCCAGGAACAGCGACCGTATTGGCATCGGAGTATTTGCAAGAGAAAGTTTTACGGTAGTGCCGCCCACGATCGATCATCAGCTTGCAAAAGATATGCTCGAAACCGTTGATATGGGAATGGTTCGCGACGGTACGGCCATCGGTGTGGGTATAGCTACAGCGATCAATCGTCTGCGAAACAGTGATGCGGAAAGCAGAATTATCATCTTGCTTACAGATGGAATGAATAACGCCGGTGAAATTGATCCTATCACTGCCGGCGAATTGGCAGCTACCTATGGAATCCGGATATACACTTTGGGAGTTGGTTCCCGGGGCACCGCCCCCTACCCGATTGATGATCCAGTGTTCGGACGCCGTTATCAAAATGTAGCGGTAGAAATAGACGAAGATATGCTGCGCCAAATCGCAACCTTAACCGGGGGTAACTATTACAGGGCCACGACAACTGACGAGTTAAGTGAAATCTATACCGAAATTGATCAGCTCGAAACAACAGAAATCGAAGAGATTCTGTATAGAGATTACGAAGACAGATATGCGCCGTGGCTACTGTCAGGAATTATTTTGCTTATTTCCGGTTTTCTTAATGAACGGTGGATTACCGGTTCATCTTTATTTGAACAATAAAATTTTTCTCTTTTCGGCGGATGTACATTCCCGCCACTGACTATATTATCTATGATTAAACACATTCAATCTGCTCTTAATAAGGAGTTTAACGCAGCAGAAATTGGAAGCATTCTTGCTGAAGGCAAAAATGTCCAGCTTATTAATTTTACAGGATCATCAGCCCCTTTTCTTTTCTTTGAACTTCAGGCGTTTTTCAGAACAATCCTGATTTTAACTGAAGATCACGAAAAAGCGGCTGCAGTTGCATCAGACATCGAGCAATTGGGATCAGATGGCGTGTACCTGTTTCCTCCCACCCGCCGCAAACCTTACGATCAGCAAAAAATCGTGGATACTTACACCATGGTTCAGCGTTCGGAAGTACTCGAACACATCCAGACCGGCAAAGCCTCGGTTGTAGTGGCTTCCATTGAAGCGATTTTCGATAAGCTTGTGCCTCCCGCACAGTTTTCAGCAGCTTCGCTTACTCTCGAAAAAGGAATGAATCTGTCACCTGAAAAACTTGCGGGACAGCTTGCAGATCAAGGGTACAATGCTGACCGGTTTGTAGGAGCACCCGGAGATTTTGCTGTCAGGGGTGGTATTTTTGATATATTCCCCTTTTCAGGTGAATATCCTGTCCGTGTGGAATTTTTCGGAGATGAAATCGATACCATCCGCGAGTTCGATCCTGATTCACAGCGCTCAATCGCTTTTTTAAACCATGCGCGTATCGTCCCTAACGCTGCGTTTTCGACAAATGGAGATAAAGAAAGCATCCTCAATTACCTGCCCGATAAATCGATGCTCGTGGTTGAACAGGCTGACCTTTTCCGCGACACAATAGTAGAGTTTCTTTCTGATGCTGAAAAACGTTTCAATGATCTCAGTGATGATTCCCTGAATCCGCCCACGGATGAATATTTAACCGTTGAGGAGTGGGACGAGGCGATGAACTCGTTTGGTGTAATCACTATCGGATCTATGAACAGTTCAGTTTCACCCTCAGAGAAAATCACTCTCAACAGCTCCCCGCACCCGTCGTTTAACGGCAGTTTTAAAATACTGCGTTCGTTTATTGCCGACCAAACTGCAGCCGGATTTGAAACGATTATTCTGTGCAACCACGAAAACCAGAAGGAACGGTTCGAAGAACTCCTGGGCGAGCCTGATGAAGAATTTCGTTACCTGCTGGCTGTTCAGTCGCTTCACCAGGGATTTATACTGCGCGACAGAAAACTCGCCGTTCTGACCGACCACGAGATATTTAATCGCTATCACCGCCCGAAAGCGAAGCGAAAACAGGTACGAGGCGGTATCTCTATGAAAGAGCTGAAAGATTTGAATGTTGGAGATTATGTGGTTCATGTGGATTATGGCATCGCTACATTTGCCGGTTTTAAAAAAATCAATGTTCGCAAAACTGTTCAGGAAGCAGCCGTTCTTCGTTATAAAGACGATTCCATTCTATATGTAAATGTTTCGAGTTTACATAAGCTGCAAAAATATTCCGGTAAAGAGGGCAAAAAGCCTCGCATCACAAAACTGGGATCCGGTGAGTGGGCACGAAAAAAAGCAACGACCCGTAAAAAAGTTAAAGACATTGCCCGCGAACTCATACAGCTTTATGCTAAGCGAAAAGCGCTGGAAGCGTATAGCTTTTCGCCGGATCAGTCGTGGCAAACGGAAGTTGAGGCACGGTTTGAATTTGAAGAAACTCCCGACCAGCTGGAGGCGATAAAATCTGTCAAGCGGGATATGGAATCTAACCAGCCGATGGACAGGCTGATCTGCGGTGATGTTGGATTCGGTAAAACCGAAGTTGCCATCCGTGCCGCTTTCAAAGCTGTGATGGATCAAAAACAGGTAGCGATACTTGTTCCTACCACCATTTTGGCTGATCAGCATGCTAAAACATTCAAAGAACGTATGAAAGATTTTCCGATAGTTGTGGAATCTTTATCCCGTTTCAGGCCCGCTGCTGAGCAAAAGCAGATCGTAAAAGACCTGGAGGCCGGTAAAGTGGATATTATTATCGGAACACACCGTATTGTCTCTAAAGATGTAAAATTCAGGGACCTTGGACTTTTGGTGATCGATGAGGAACAGCGTTTTGGCGTATCAGTAAAAGAGAAGCTCAAAAGATTCCGTGCATCTGTTGATGTATTGACCATGACCGCCACTCCTATCCCGAGAACGCTGCAGTTCTCTTTGATGGGCGCTCGTGATATGAGTATCATCAATACGCCGCCACCAAACCGTCAGCCGGTGTATACCGAAATTCACAGTTTTGATGCCGAACTGATCCGGGATGCCATCCTGCAGGAAACCTCGCGTGGAGGCCAGATTTTCTTCATCAACAACCGGGTGAAAAATATCCAGGAGGTAACGGAAATGATTCGCGAACTGGTTCCCGATATCAGGATCAGGACAGCGCACGGCCAGATGAAGCCGTCGTCACTCGAAAAAATTATCCAGGATTTTTATAAGCATAAATTTGACGTCCTGGTGTCGACCAATATTGTCGAGAACGGAATCGATATATCCAACGCCAACACCATCATCATAAATAATGCAAATCATTTTGGGCTGTCGGAACTTCACCAGCTCCGCGGACGTGTGGGAAGGTCGAACCGGAAAGCCTATTGCTATCTGATCACCCCGCCAATCCGCACTCTTTCTGATGACGCGCGTAAACGCCTGATGGCCCTGGAAGAGCACTCCGATCTGGGTTCCGGATTTAATATTGCGATGCGAGATCTCGATATTCGCGGGGCCGGTGATATACTGGGAGCAGAGCAGAGCGGATTTATTACCGACATCGGTTTTGAGATGTACACTAAAATCCTTGATGATGCTGTGCGCGAACTGAAAGAAACGGAATTCAGCTCCATGTTCTCCAGCGAACCCAAACCGGTTAATCTGCCCGAAACCCAGGTTGAATTCGACCACTCCGCTTTTCTTGAAGATGGATATGTGTCAGACAATGTAGAACGGCTGAATCTCTACAGAAAACTATCGGAAGCGAGTACCGCTGAACATGTTGATGACTGGGAAGAAGAAGTTAAGGATCGTTTTGGCCCGATGCCGAAAAGTGCCATTTTCCTTACGCTGGCTACACGCATAAAACTGGCTGCTTCCCGAAGACTTGTGAAAAAAGTGACGATCCGGGCCGATCGCATGTGGCTGCAGTTTCCGAAAAATGAATCTGAACTCGGTGAAAAATTTTATGGCGGTTATTTCCAGAAACTTTTACAAGACATCGAGGAATACAGTGGTAACTCTTTTGAGCTTATTCAAAAGAAAGATGCGGTACGCATTGTGATACAAAACATTCCCGACAGCAATGCGGCACTGGATTATTTGAAAAAACTGAGCCGTTATTCTGAAGAAAAAGAACCAGCAGCAGTATGATTGTTTCTGTAGAAAAAGCCGCAGATTTGATTCGCCGGGGAAACATAGTGGCCATCCCGACAGAAACCGTTTACGGCCTCGCCGCAGATTCCGGAAATGCACTGGCCATTAAAAAAACGTTCGAGCTGAAAGGAAGGCCCTCAGACAATCCGTTGATTGTGCATATCAGCGATGCCGACGAAATTGCCAGTTTCTCTGATTTCAAATCGCCCGACGTTGAACGGCTGACAGATAAATTCTGGCCCGGCCCTCTCACCATCATACTTCCCCGGAAACACAGTGTGATGGATATCATCACAGCTGGATTGGAGTCAGTGGCATTACGCATGCCGGATCATGCAGATACGCTTGCCCTTTTAAAACAGTGCGGACCCGTTACTGCGCCCAGTGCCAACCGGTCGGGCCGGCCCAGTCCTACCCGTCCGCAGCATGTAATGGATGATCTGGGAGAAGATTTTCCCGTTGTTGATGGAGGTGAATGTGAAATCGGCATCGAGTCTACAGTTGTTGACCTTACATCGGAAGAACCGACGATTCTGCGGCCCGGCAAAATCTCAGCAGAAGAGTTAAGTGATGCAATTTCGAAAGAAATTGTATCAGATTCGATACAAAAAAGCCAGACCCGGAAAAGTCCCGGCACACGTCACACCCATTATAAACCTAATGCAGAGGTATTTTGGATGCCGGACGAGGTAAAGTCCTCTTTTGACAATGACACACTCTATATTTTTCATTCCGGAAGGGTTACGCAATCGGAGCCAAATGTCATAGATTTCAATGGTGATTATGATGCTCTCGCGAAATCACTGTATGATCTGTATCGCACCGCGGATCGAAAAAACTGGACCAGGATCTACATTCAGTCTCTCCCCTCTGTTTCCGGTCATTCAATATTGCCAGCTCTTAGAAACCGCATAGAAAGGTCAGCGGGCAAATAATTGAGGTGATATCACCTCGTCCGACGATTGCATTTTTCGTCGGA
>CAYOLE010000082.1:0-12595 GCA_964404705.1 uncultured Rhodohalobacter sp.
GAGGCCACAACCTCAGCCATCTCGTATCCGGGTGCTACCAGCCCGTATATCATCTCATTGTGTAATGCAGCCTCCCCGATTGCGTAGATGGAATCATCACTGGTTTTCAAAAGATCATTTACGAGAATTCCACCTCTCTCCCCTGTTTCCAGGTTACATTTTTTGGCTAACTCATCCCTGGGACGTATCCCCGCCGAAATTACCAGCATATCAACATCAAGATCAGTTTCGTCGGAAAATTTGAGGCTTTCTACCGATCCGTTTCCAGCAATTTGTTGCGTCTGTTTGTTGGTAAGAATTTCAAGATCAAGATTTTCAAGTTTATTCTGAAGGATAGCTGCACCGGCATGATCAAGCTGGCGGGGCATAAGCCGCGGGGCAAATTCTATGACGGAAGTATCCAGTCCCATATCCATAAGGGCTTTAGCAGCTTCAAGTCCTAATAATCCACCCCCAAGAACAGCCGCACGCTCACATTTTTGACCATATTGTTCAATAGCCTCCAGATCTTCAATTGTCCGATAGACAAATACGCCCTTTTTATCTGTGCCTTCTATCGGGGGAACAAATGCACTGGAGCCGGTAGCGAGGATTAATTTGTCATACAGATCCCGGTTTCCTTTGTGAGTGAGGATACACCTGTTTTTCCGGTCGATATCCACCACCAGCTGTGAGGTATGAAGGGTAATTTCATTTTCTTCATACCACTCACGATTTGCCATCAACAAATCTTCACTGTTTTTATCACTGAAGAAATCACTTAAATGAACCCTGTCGTAAGCCGGCCAGGGTTCCTCTCCATACACTGTAATTTCCAATTGCCCGGGGCCGGCTTTTTCACGCAGTTTTTCACAAAGCTTATAGCCGACCATGCCGTTTCCAACTACAATTATTTTTTGCCTTTTACTCTCCGGATTGATGATGGCAGAATTGTTCAACATCGAAAATAGACTTTTTTTGATAATTATTAATACCAAACTTTAAATTCAGTTTAAATTATAAGGTCTATATTCGGCATTATTCAATATTTATTTGGATAGACGAGTGAAAGAATTAATAAATATTACTATTTAATCAGGAAAAGCGCTTTTTAGAAGATAAAATTTTACAAATAAGGAGCAGATGGAAGCGCTTTAAAAAGGAAAATAGAGAAGGTAAATAGAATTAAAAGCTTAAATATTGTGCGTGAAATTATGATTATATCTAAATAAATAAGATTCACGACGAGAGGGCGAAAAGTGAAAAGGGGGATGAGAAAAAGCTGCTCGTTATAAGGATAATCTTAAATCCCGGTCAAGCTAATCAGGGATAGACGCTAAAATGAATTCTATTGCAACAGAGAGAAACTTTATAATTCAGCACATCAACTCCATCAGCCGAAATGGTTTCGTTCTGTTATAGCGGTAATTATTCGGTCAGTTTATAATTAGAATTCATTAAAGATTATACAGCGATACAGCTCTGATAGGAGTATCCAAAATTCTAATTATGATACTCTTTATTATGCTTAAAGGGCTGTTTAATTACGGAATACTGTTAAAAGAGAAGGTGTAATTAGCTGGTTTCTAAAGACTAAATTAATTCTGTTAAGAGAACCTAATTTGTGATCTCTTCTCTACAGCCTATCATAGGCACATTACCGATGCTTTCGGGGTGACATAAAACAACTAAATAATACTAACTCTATCTTGAGGTATAACGATGATTAACAATAAACGAGGAATTATTGGCTTTTTGGGATTTTTGATCCTGTGCTCACTTTACATGAGTGCTTGCCAAGAAAATGTGAATACAACAATTGAAGATTCAATTGCCCCTTATATGGAATTACAGGCAATTGAAGAAGCATCTAACACAACGATTACCGTAAACCAGGGTGAAAACAAGGGTCTCGACAGCTATTTTGCTTTTGATATGAGCAATATACAGGCTGGGGGTATTATCAAAGAAGGCCTTACTGAAGGCTGGTGCCTGGAATGGAACAAACCGATCCGGCAGAATAACGACGTTCATCACGGTATTGAAATGTTTAACACATTTGGCAGCACTACCTGGAAACCGGCCAATTACCTGATGAACATCAAGGATGAGTTGAAAGCTGAAGATCCGGAATTGACATATCGGGAAATTCAGGTCGCTCTGTGGACCCTCATTGAAACTCCTTCATTCGATCTTGATGAAGCTCTTCAAAATGGTGATATGCCTTCAAGAATGATGGCTGACGGTCAACCGAACTTTAACGTTGACAAAGTTAAAGAAATCAACAGCCGGGTACGAAGCGAGGTTTCCCAATTTGAATACAATCCGGGTTCATCTTACATTTTATTCTCCAATATGAAAGATGAGCAGAATGGCGGAATTGTTGAACCTAAAAAATGCGGCGATACAGCCTGGGCAGCAAATGGTGATGAGCCCGGTGAGCTTCGTTACATTCAAAAAGGCAATTGGGCCACATATGTTCAATATGATGGTGTTGAGAAAACGGTAACGTTGTTTGCAGGACAAACAATAAATATCGGAACTGTAAATTTTTCAGCCCCTTCGAATGGAGAAGTTACAATTACATTTGATCTTATAGATGATGCTATGTTTGATGAAGAAGAATCAGAAAATGTAAAAATCCAGGATTACTCTACGCCTCCATCAGGCAATCCAGAAATTGGCCATTTTGACCATAAAGGAGATGCAACAGGCAAAACTTTTAGCATTGTAGTTCCTCAAAACAATTACTATGGGGTACATGCTGATATACTCTCTGTAGAAAGTTGTGAAAACGATGAAAACGGTGAAAACGGTATCCTGCAATAATAAATAGTATCCTATCTTATGCCCTTGGTATTTTAATATATCAAGGGCATTTTTTTATATACTCTTCAGCAGTTTTAAAGTCGTATTTGATATGTAAACTTAAAATGCACTCCACAGCTAATTAGAGCAATTTAATTGCCATGTAGAATAAGCAATCCTTATAATAGGATCATAAATTTTGTGCAGAGATGCATGATTAATTAAGGAACTGAGTATAAAATTATCTTATATGTTTATTATAGTGAAAAAGTTTATTGGATTATTTGGTATTTCATTAATCTTTATAATCTCTGCATGCAGTAACTCAACAAGCAACGAAGGAGATATAACGGATTCGCTTGATCCGGTTGAAGATGTAACACCAATCACCGGTGCTGAAAATACCACATTAAATGTAAACAGAGGATCTGATTCCTATTTTGAACTGGAGTTTCATTCAGTTCAATCCAATGATGTGATTGCTGATGGTATGGTGGGTGAGGGCTGGTGTATCGACTGGGAAAAACCGATCGAATCCGATGATGGCTCTTATAGTAATATACCACTGCATTCAACTTTCAACGTAAAAAGCTGGAACCCGCTAAACTACCTGTTTAACATCAAAGAGGATCTTATGAATTCTGATCCGGATCTTACCTACCGTGAAATTCAGCTTGTAGTCTGGTCGCTACGCGGACTCCCTGAGTTCAATCTTGAGGAAATCACCGTGGAAAACCTTCCAGCCCGGATGAGAACCGATGGAGAGCCAAATTTCAGCTACGAAAAGGTTAATTCTATTCTTGAAATGGTGGAAGCCGGTTATAGGGATTTCGAATTCACTGAAGGGACTAAATATGCTGTAATTGCCGTAACTCCTGCTGATGTACAGACAGTGATAACAGTTGTTGAATAAAATATTAATGATTGTTAGCTGAACATCTGACGAATCGATAAGTTATTGAATATCGATTTTCCGCCCATCTTTAGAATGATACAGAACTGTGCGGAATGGATTTTTTTTAAATAAAGAGCAAAAAATGAAATGAATTATTTGTTCAGATTATTAACTCAAACTAACCCCAATCACCTGTTATAACCCAACCAGTTAGAGCAAATTAATTGCTATGTTGTCTCTTCTCTCTTTATACTGATTTCAGAATTAATATTATTGCAAAGTACTATATGGCCCTGCAAAGCCATTAAATTTATCATCTATTAAATGTACATTTACCATGAAAATGATTGAAAATATAATCAGAACTTCACTCTTTTTGAGTTTGGCTTTCCTTTTATCATCCTGCAGTATGCCCACCGACGACGAAGGAGATCTCGTTGAGACAATGGAACCAGTAGAAGACGTCACTCCTATTTCAGGAGCGGATAACACTACGATAAATGTGAACAGAGGAACAGAAGCATATTTTAATTTGGGTTTTAATGATGTTCAATCCAACGATATTATAGACGGCGGTTCGGTGAAAGAAGGTTGGTGCATCGACTGGCAAAAACCGATCGACTCAGATAACGGCTCTTATGCCAATATTCCTTTGTATTCTACATTTAATGTAGAAAAATGGAATCCCCTGAATTACTTGCTAAATATCAAGGATGATCTGATGCAAGCAGACTCGGAGCTTACCTATCGCGAAATCCAGATTGCCATATGGTCGCTTCGCGGATTACCTGAATTTAATCTGCAAAATATAGCTGTGGATGATCTCCCCAGCCGCATGCTATCAAATGGTGAACCAAATTTCAGCTATGATAAGGTCAACACCATACTTGAAATTGTTGAAACCGGATACGAAGACTTCGATTTTGTTGAAGGAACCAAATTCGCCGTAATTGCTGTAACTCCTTCAGACGTGCAGACTGTTATAACTGTTGTAGAATAACAACCTGGCTTAATTTTAGCTTTTCGATTCTATCTATTCAGCATTGGTTGAAAGGCCTGCCCCGCACTACATGCTTATGTTAGCAGACAGTGAGGGGCGAGCCTTTTGTTATTTAGCACAATGTCAATTCCGATGGTTGACCACTCCCAAACATCGCCTGATATCCTTCTCTGTTTTCTGTAACAATCCCTCGAAGTAGCATGGAGCGTTGATGGCATGTATTACCTCGGGAATATTTATAAACCGATCCGGCAAACCTGGGGCGCTGGATTGTTAAACCCTCAATCCTGGTGTTGAAATATTTGAAATGACTTTTAAGAGATGTTTAAAGAGACAGCATCAAAGCAATATTCCTCCGACGGATGCAATCAATGTCGCGAAGATGAGAGCAACTGTGTTAATCACTTTGATGAGAGGATTGATCGAGGGACCTGCCGTGTCTTTATAAGGATCACCAACGGTATCGCCCACCACGGATGCCGCATGAGCCTCACTGTTTTTACCGCCATGATTTCCATCTTCGATAAATTTCTTGGCATTATCCCAGGCACCACCGCCATTAGACATCATAAGGGCCACCATCAAACCGGAAGCGATCACCCCAATCAATAATCCTCCAAGAGCAAGCGGACCCCAGAGAAACCCAACGATAAGCGGAGCAAACACGGCCATCAGACCTGGAATTACCATCTCTTTGAGAGCTGATTTGGTAACAATATCCACACAAGTATCATACTCTGGTTTCTGTTCACCCAGCATAATGCCCGGCATATCACGGAATTGGCGGCGAACCTCTTCAATCACGGCACCGGCGGCTTTTCCAACGGATTCCATCAGGAATGAAGCAAATAAAAATGGCAGCATCCCGCCAATAAACAATCCGACCAGCACAATGGGATCATTCAATAAGAAAGTTATGCTGCCTTCGCCCATCGCTTTTTCCAGATTGAATATATAATCTGCAAAGAGCACAAGTGCAGCAAGTGCAGCCGAACCAATCGCATATCCTTTGGTTACAGCTTTTGTGGTATTACCCACCGCATCAAGAGCATCTGTATTGGCACGAACTTCTTCGGGAAGATTGCTCATCTCTGCAATCCCACCGGCATTGTCAGTAATCGGGCCATAGGTATCCATCGCAATAATGATTCCTGTTACACTTAGCATTGCTACTGCAGCCACTCCGATACCATAAAGACCTGCAAATGTGTAGGAAAGGAAAAGTGCAAAGACCATAATTAAAGTAGGCACAAATGTGCTTTGCAAACCTACAGCCAATCCGCTAATGATGTTGGTAGCCGCGCCTGTTTCTGATGATTTTGCAATCTTTTTAACCGGGGAGTATCTCGTGGATGTGTAGTATTCTGTAATCAAAACCAATCCGATCACTACAAGTATTCCTACAACAGTTGCATAAAACAGATCCAGCCAGCCTGTGGGTGCGTTGTTTAAATGCGCAAGTATAGAATAGTCAAAATCAGCAAATATAAAGTGCGTAATAAAAGCAAACCCGGCTATGGAGATCGCAGCACTTGCATACATTCCTTTGTAAAGTGCGTTCATTATATTTCCATCTTTACCCATCCGGACAAAGAAAACGGAGATGATACTGGCAAGAATAGCAAACGCGCCCAAATAGAGCGGGTATGTTACCAGTTCAGTTACAGCTGTTACATCAGGCAGTAAATATCCAAGCAGGATTGCACCTATAGCAGTTACAGCATAAGTTTCGAAAAGGTCGGCCCCCATCCCTGCACAGTCTCCCACATTATCGCCTACGTTATCGGCAATTACAGCAGGATTTCTTGGATCATCTTCGGGAATTCCCGCTTCAACTTTCCCCACAAGATCGGCCCCGACATCCGCTGCTTTTGTATAGATGCCACCCCCCACACGTGCAAACAGAGAGACCAGACAGGAACCAAACGCAAAGCCAACAAGCGGATTCACCGGATCGGCAAGACCAATTACATTATTAAACAAATAGAAAAATCCTGCCACCCCGAATAATGCAAGTCCGGCTACTGCAAGCCCGGAGACAGCACCGCCGTTAAACGCAAGTTTCAGCGCGCCAGGAAGGCCGGTTTTAGCTGATTCAGCAACACGAACATTGGCCCGCACGGCAATGGTCATACCCGCATAACCACTAAGAGCGGAAAAAAGGGCCCCCACTGCAAATCCAACTGTGGTCCACCACCAGGTAGTAGCCGCCTGTCCCTCCTGCAAAAGTGATATCATTGAGAATACAACAATGATTGCTATTGCAACCCAGGTAATGGTTCTGTACTGCCTGTTCATATAAGCGCCGGCACCTTCACGTATAGCATCAGCGATTTCGTTCATCGTAGCATTACCTGTCGGGGCTTTTAATAAACCCCGCGCAAGAACGTAAGCCGCAATAAGTGCAATAAGCGCAGCCAATGGAGTTAAAATAAGTAGATCCACGTATCTTTCCTTTTTGGTTAGTTAAATATTGTTTGGATGTCAGCTTCAGTAAGTAATTATTATATGCTCTTTAAATGATTTGATTTAACAGGTGGTCAACAATACGATTCATGGCGGAAATCTGCAAGACCAGTTATCTGTAAAGAGTTCAAGTCATTAATTGTATAGATCACCCCTGAAAAAGCAGTGGTTTGTCTATAAACGGCTTATGAAAAGCAAGTCTGCCATTTTTTACTAATTGCTGAATTACTTCAACTATTCTGGCAGAGGCTTTACCATCCCATTTTTCAGGCACTGTTCCCTTTTTCCAGTTTCCCTGCATTATTTTTTCAAGAGCCGGTTTAACTGCATCGGGATTGGTTCCGATCAGCTCATTCGTTCCCTGTGTTACCGTCTCTGGACGCTCGGTATTGTCCCTGAGCGTTAGGCATGGAATTTCAAGCACGGTGGTTTCTTCCGTAATTCCTCCTGAATCTGTGATAACCGCCCTGGCATGTTTTACAAGCCAGATAAACTCATGATAGCCAAGTGGTTCTGTGTAGATCAGGTTTTCATGCTTTATTCCCAAATCATCCAGAATATTTTTTGTGCGGGGATGTACCGGAAAGATTATCTTCCCGCCTTCCACTCCATTGGCAATATTGTCAATCAGCGCTTTTAACTTTTTCTCTTCATCCACATTTGCAGGCCGGTGGAGTGTCATGACAAAATATTCTCCCTCAACAAGATTATTTTTAGAAAAAACAGCCGGTTTCTTCAATTTTTCCAGATTGGTTAATAACGTGTCGATCATTGTATTTCCTACAAAAAAAATATTGTCTTCAGACACTCCCTCTTTCCTGAGATTGCTGTTTGCCACCTCTGATGTTGTGAAAAAGAAATCAGTAATGCTATCGGTGGCTACCCGGTTGATCTCCTCAGGCATGGTCCAGTCGCGTGATCTGATTCCGCCCTCTACATGAGCTACTTTTACGCCCATCTTTTTTGCGGTAATAGAACAAGCCATCGTCGAGGTAACATCGCCAACAACTATACACAGATCTGATTTTCGGTCAGCCAGCACTTGTTCGTACCGGGTCATAATTCTGCCGGTTTGCTCAGACTGAGTTCCCGAACCTGATTCCAAATTCATATGTGGTTCGGGAATTCCAAGCTGTTCAAAAAAGGCACCGCTCATATTGCGGTCGTAGTGCTGACCGGTGTGGATTAGCCTGTACTCTAAATATTCATTGCTGTCACTATTCCTGCCGTATTGTTTATTTGCCAGGTCGATCTCTCTGATGATTGGGGCGATCTTCATAAAATTAGGCCTTGCACCTGCAATGATATCTATTAACATATCTCTGTAATTTTGAATTGGGTACTATTTAATTAACTCAACATGTATTTCATTAACTTTTAAACCGGTCAAAAATACCATTTGTTTTCATGGGGTTAAAGCGGAAGATTTTTTGATGCAGTATTATAATAAGTTAGAGTTTTATTGAATCTGTGCCTGTTGAAACCTACTATTGGAGATGTTAAAGTCCGGAAGACAAATTATACTGCCGCTGCTTAAGCTGTCTGCATTTGAGATTGTGAGATCATTTTCTTTTACTCGCAATATGCTGACGGGCATTTTTGTGTTCTTTGTCCTCGCATATTTATTCCTGCAAATGGTGGGGATATCTATTTTTCTTGGACTGATATTGCGGAATTATTTTAATATTCAGGATATAGCGTCTTTTCTGAGTACTGCAATTATTTATTACCTCCTTGCAGAATTCATATTCCGTTTTTTTATGCAGAAATCCCCCACGTTCGACTTCGGCAAATATCTCCATTTGCCAATTCGCCGCTCAGGAATTGTGCATTTCCTGTTTGTGCGTTCACTCTTTTCCTTTTTTTCAATTGTGGTTATCATTTTGTTCACTCCGATTACCATTTCTGAATTATCTGCAATATTTGGGCCTTCGGGTGCAACGACCTGGCTGGCCACGGTCTTTTTTCTCAGCATCTCTCTTCATTGGCTGGTGTTGTTAATTAAACGATCATCACGTGGCGGACTATTAAAGGGTATTATAATTTTGAGCGCCCCGGCCCTTCCGTTTATTTTCTTCTATTTTGAGATATTTAACATTGGCAGGCTGACTGCACCATTTTTTTTCTTGTCTTTTTCAAGCCCTTTGCCGCTTATTATAAGCGTTGCCATCTGTATCGTCTTATATATAGCAACTTACAGTGCATACTATCGCAAGGCCTATACAGAACGAATAACATCTAAAAATGAAACCATCTTTACCGGTGGCAAGATAAACTTCCTGTCAGAATATGGACTTGCAGGAAAACTTGCGGATACGGAATTACAGATGATTCTCCGGCACAAGAAAAGCAGGGGCTATCTTATTGTTTCCATCGCTCTATTGTTTTACGGATTATTATTTTATCAAACATCCGAAAATGGTAACCCTGCATTTTCCTCTCTGATGTATCTTTTTATTGGTGCATTTATTACAGGTTCATTTGTACTGCAGTACGGCCAGTTACTGTTAAGCTGGAATTCGGCTTACTTTGATTTTTTTATGGCTAAAAAGGGAGGGCTTGCCGCATTAATTAAAAGCAAATATTTACTGTTTCTTGTAACTATGCTTCTGGCTTATGTACTTACTTTGCCTTATTTCTATTTTGGATGGGAGATTGTGGTGTATCACACCGCCGCACTTTTCTACAACGCCGGAATAGGTGTTCATTTAATTATCTATATGTCGTTGTGGAAACCGAAACCAATGGATATCAATAAAGGAGCCATGTTTAATTATGATGGTGTAGGAATCGCTCAGTTTATTATGATTATACCCTACATTTTAGTTATGTACGCCATTTTCTTCCTCTTTCGTATATTTCTCGACGATCACGGAGCCCTCATAGTACTTGGCTCTATCGGCATGGCAGGCTTGATATTCCAAGATAAACTGCTGGATTTATCCATTAAAAAACTACATCACCAGAGGCATAATATTTCAGGTACGTTCAGGCAGGAGTTATGATTACGATCGAAAATCTTTCAAAAAAATATAACGGCGACTATGCGCTGAACATCCCCTTACTACATATTGAAAAAAATGAATGTTTTGGCCTGGTGGGAAACAATGGCGCAGGCAAAACCACTCTTTTTCAATTAATACTTGACCTGATAAAAGCAACATCGGGTACAGTTTTGATCGGGGAAGAAGATGTAAGCAAATCAGAGGAGTGGAAAACTTTCACTGGATCATATCTGGACGAGCATATGCTGCTTTCCTTTCTGACTCCTGATGAGTATTTCGATACACTTCGAAAAATTTACGATATGTCTGAAGGTGACTTGAAGACCCATCTGGCACGATTCGATGTTTTTTTTAACGGCGAGATTTTGGGGAAGAAGAAATACATTCGGGATCTGTCCAGGGGAAATATCAAAAAAGTAGGGATTGCGGCTGCATTACTGGGAGATCCAAAAATTGTAGTCCTTGATGAGCCATTCGAAAACCTCGATCCCACATCACAAAACCGTCTTAAGAGATTAATTCAAGCCGAACGTGAACAAAAAAAGACCACTTTTCTAATTTCCAGTCACGATCTGAGCCATGTTACGGATGTCTGCAACAGGATTGTTCTGCTCGAAAACGGCCTTGTTCTGAAAGATCTCAAAGAAGAAAAAAAGGACATGGCGAATGTCCTTTCAGACTATTTTAACAGGTAGGAGTTGAACAATATATCATTTCATACTTAGGTTTCTTCCACAATTCCGATGTGATTGCCCTTATTTATGGTAAATAATACGATTCATGTTGGACTACTGATTGGTACCCGCTCAAAGTAATTTTACTGATTTTTAAGCAACCTGTACATCACAAATAACTGCCCGATATGATAAGCTGAATGTTCTATAACAAGCTGTATTTCGCGAAATAGATTGTGATCAGGATTTTGAGGAAAGGGTTTCAGAAGATCGTTAGCCTCATCCTGGATAATATCACACAGAGCCTCTCTTTCATTAAAGTATTTTGACACCAGTTTCTGCCAGTCATTTTCGCTGGCAGGAGCAGTCTGATCGGGCCAATAATCATCGGGCCATTCGGGTGTCTGATAATCATCATTTATACAGTACTGCAGAATATCGTTCTGGCCGTACCGGATATGATAAAAAAGCTGATAAAAAGAATAGGGAAGGCCGTCAGGAACAATTCCCAATTGATCAAATGGTACTTTCTCTATCAACTTGTCGATGGGTGAATAGGCGTGTCCGCCTTTAACATGTTGTACAAGTCTGTTTCTGATCTCAATATCATTATCGTTATCGGTATACATGTGTATTGTGTTTTTCGGGTTCAATAAATTTATCTGGCAATTTATTTTTCAGAGGTATTTGAAGTACTTCTGATTATGAATATCGGTTAAATAGCCTTTGTACTCCAATATTATTTTATACTGTATTTCAGATTTTCAGAAGAGCTGAAAAACCAATAACATCTGCCTGATTTAAACCGAATTATTAACCCGACACATAGACCTGACTAATCATTAGTATGATTTGATTAACTTAGTGGTTATCAGGCAATTCTAATGATCAGAACTGAAATCTGAAACACCTGATAACTAATACACCAAAAACAAGTAACTACTATAGCTTTTTATTCCAGTATTTTATTGGTTGATTATGGATATTTTTAAAGTGATTCAATGAAATCCTTATTAGCTTTTTTATATATAAATTTCACACTCTTCATTTTTCTGAATTTCTTAGGATTATTATGGGTATGTCCACTTCATGGGCAAGATCTGCAAAATGTTCAGGAGAGAAAGGAGATCAGGGCATATCAGCTTGATGGTTCAGATGAGTTTGTATTTGATGGCAGACTAAATGAAGAGTTTTGGGAAAGCATTGAGCCGGCATCCGGCTTTCTTCAACAGGAACCCATTGAAGGTTCATCAGCAACGGAGAGAACCGAGGTTAGAATTGCCTACGATACTGATTTTCTGTATTTAGGTGTGATTCTCTTCGACAGCGATCCCTCCGGAATTAAAGCTACCCAGAGAAGGAGAGACGCACGTTTAGTGGCTGATGAACGATTTACATGGATCATCGATACATTTGATGATCAGAGAAGCGCCTATTTCATGGAGATTAATCCCAATGGTCTGCGGACGGATGGGCTACTATCTACGGGGCAGGGAAGCTCCATTAACCTGAATTGGGACGGCATTTGGGATGCGCGAACTCAAGTTGGTGATTTTGGTTGGTCAGCTGAAATAAAAATTCCTTTTCGTACTTTTAATTTTAATCCCGAGATCGATCAATGGGGTATCAATTTTATGCGGGTTGTGAGGAGGAAAAGTGAAACTTCCCTTTGGTCGGGCCATCTTCGAAGCCAGGGCATCGACCGTCCACAAAACGCAGGTAAACTTACAGGCCTTTCAGGTATGACTCAGGGCCTGGGACTTGAAGT
>CAYOLE010000083.1:0-12573 GCA_964404705.1 uncultured Rhodohalobacter sp.
AAAAGGCTCAAAAATAAAGAGATATAAATCAGGGGGAGCTGATCCTGAATAGCTGCAGCTCTTCATTATGATTGGCTACGAGAACTGCTTTTCCTTCAGCTGTCTTTATCAGCGTAATATATTTAACATCCTTTGGAGCATAAAATCCGCTTTTGTGAATCGGTACAGGTTCCAGATTTCCTTCCACATCTCCAATCAAAAGAAGCCCCTTTCCGGCGTCTGCCCGCGGGATATTGGGGTCGGTTTGAAACATATTTCCGGCAATTAGAAGATCATTCGATTCGTCACTGTCAAAATCATGAACAATCATGCTTTTTATGGGCGAGATTTGAGCTTCATTTGGAAGTTGTTCAACAGAAAACGTACCGTTACCGTTATTCAGTAGCTTTACACTCGCAAATATATCAGCTTGATAATGAAGAGCATTCCCTAATTCCTCGCTGTTGAAAATGTTTTGAAGGGGTTCATTGGAAAAGGCTTCAAAGGAGTCATATTGGTAATTCATCCTGTCTATTGTATTCCCCATTTTTGCAAGTCCAAAATAGGGGTACTGAACACCCTCAATTTCCTGAACAAAAACAAGATCCGTATCCCATCCATCGCTAAAATCAGAAGCATAAACTCCAAACTTGCTATCATCAGATGTACGAAATGAAAAATTAAGTCCCTGGTTACCCGCAATCAGATCAAACTGCCCATTATTATTTAAATCTCCTTTCTCAATACTCCACCACAACCCTCTTAACGGTGGCAGATCCATAGATTCTGTAACGTTGTTCAGATTCGCTCCATCATTCTGATAAAATTGAACCGGCATCCATTCACCAACCGTTACCAGGTCAAGATATTCATCTCCATCAAAATCAACCCAAACGGCATCTGTTATAAGCCCGCCGGGATTTATCAGGTCCGGCGCAACCGATGCAGTGATATCCGTAAATTGCCCTCCATCATTTTGTAACAAATAACTTCGTACGGGATTCGGGTATGATCTTGGCGCCACTCTTCCGCCAATGAAAAGATCCAATTGACCGTCGCCCGTAAAATCTCCTGCTTCAATCGTTGCGGTACTGGTGCGTATTTCGGGCAGAGCATCAGGATCGTGAATAAACCGCCCGTCACCCTGATTGATGTATAACCGGTCCTGTAAAAGCTCAGAAATACCGGATAGTCGAAAACTGCCGCTGCTTACATAAAGGTCC
Organism: uncultured Rhodohalobacter sp.; assembly: GCA_964404705.1. Lineage (GTDB taxonomy): Bacteria > Bacteroidota > Rhodothermia > Balneolales > Balneolaceae > SW132. The sequence continues at coordinate 1,203 of CAYOLE010000083.1, forward strand.
TGTAAACCGTCTCCATTGGCATCAAAAAAATGTGCTCCCCAGTCTTCGAAATTGCTGTGATCTTCCCAGGGCTGCTCCTGGTTTGATTCAATAAACCGTCCATCCTCTTGCTGGATAAACATTTTTCCTGCAGCATCAGCCACACCTCCTATGAATATGTCATCAAGACCGTTGCCGTTTACATCTCCTACGGCTACAGGAACATTTTCTTTGGAGATCTGATAGGGCAGCATTGCCTGAATGTTGAAATCATTATAGCTGTTTTCGCGGTGCCTGAAATTTTCATCTCCTCCAGGATTAACAGCTTTAAAGAGTGCATCTTGATTTTCATCAGGATTATACGATACCTGATCGGGTTGGCTGGCATCCTCGTGATTAAATGTAAGATGCTGATTAGCTTCCACGTTGGTTAAGAGCTGATATTTACCGTCAGGCCATATAATCTCCAGTGAATCAATCTGATTGGTGTCTTCGCTGCCCAAACCAAAATGTATTCGATCGTCAACTGTAGACATGTATCCTCTGTAAGGTGTGTGATGGATATATTGCTTCTTACCGTTTTGAGTGAGGGTGATTTTCGCTCCCAGGCCGCGGCGGTTTGTAGTTTCACTTTCCAGGGAGATTTGCAGGAAGTTAGTGGGTTGTTCATTATTTCCCCTGTTTTCAAATATTTGAGCCGTGTGATTAATGTTGCTTATAACAAGGTCGAGACGACCGTTATTATTGAGATCAGCATATGCAGCCCCATAAGAAAAATTGGGCTGATGAAGCCCCCACTGTTTGGTTTTATCGGTAAATGTAAGGTCGGCGTTATTTTGGAATACGTAGTTGGATACCCGGTAACTATGCAGGTTTTCCAGTATTTGTAACTCTTTTTCTTTTACCTGTTCCTCATCGCCGGACCGGCGTGCCTGGTACATATCAGACAGATAATCAAAGTCGTTCACGGCTTTGGGGTATCCGTTCCCAATGAAAATATCTTTATGGCCGTCGTTGTCAAAATCAGCGAAAAGTGCGGCCCAGCTCCAGTCGGTGTAAGCAATCCCGGCCATTCTTCCAATTTCGCTAAAAATAATGTCTCCCTCTTCAGTAACGCCCCTGTTTAATTGCAGTGTATTTATATTGTAATGTGGAAAATATCCCTGCTGCCGCAGCTGTTGAAAGGTGCTGTACGAGGTGGATCCACTCATCCGTTTCCGGTCAGCCAAATTTTCGGGCATCATGTCGGTTTGAATGATATCGGGCCAGCCGTTATTAGAAAAATCTGCAATGTCAATTCCCATACCGGCAAAACTGGTGTGCATCAGGTAATCAGCAGCTTTGTCGGTAAATGTTCCGTCTCCGTTGTTGATATAAAGGACATCATTAGGAGTGATATCATTTGAAATGTACAAATCGGGCCACCCATCGTTGTTTAAATCCGATACGACAACTCCTAAACCATACCCCAGTCTGTTCAATATACCGGCTTCATCTGATACATTTGTGAACGTGCCATCCCCGTTATTTCTGTAAAGTCTGTCAGTTCCATACTCGATTGGTTCTTTTGCCCCAATGAACCCGCCGCCGGTATCACCCCTTCCAAACTCTTCGGGGGAGTTCCCCAGCAGAAAAAGATCCAGTAGGTCATTTCCATTATAATCAAAAAAGACGGCATGGGTTGTAAAACCCGGATCATCAATCTGATAATCAGAAGCTGATTCTGTAAATGTGTTATCGCCGTTATTCAGGTAGAGTAGGTTTCGGCGCTGATCCGGCTCTGACCATGGAGTACCGGATACCGACAGGTAAATATCCATATACCCGTCGTGATTAATATCTACCATAGAAACACCGGTCACCCGCTTGTCTGTTTGTATGCCGGATTGATTGGTGATATCGCGAAAGCTCATATCTCCTTCATTTAAATACAGACGACTTGAAACCATATTTCCCGAAAAAAAAATATCCGGCAGGCCATCATTATTGATATCTCCCGTGGCTACGCCGGCACCATTGTAGATAAAATGATCAGACTGAACATTCAGTGAGTCTGTAGATTCAATAATGTTTGAAAACGTAATATTTGTTTTTTCGGGGGATAACTCATGAAATATTTTCTCAGAATCGTCCTCATGGGTGCAGCCTGTAATCAACAAAAGAATCAGAAAAATGAATACCTTCAATCGTAAAAGAAATGCCATTCGATAAAATACCGGGTGCAAATTTGAGCCATTTTGATTTCAGTCAATATATAAAAACTCTGTGAATACCCCTCACTAAAAACCCGGTGCAGCGCTCCAATTTGGCTGTATTGTAAAAAAGAGATCACGGAAAAAGAAGTTCCTACCTGGCAAAAAACTATTTTCTCCAGGACCACAAGACCGTCAAATAACCGCCAAAAGTCTCGGTGGCATAACTCTTTCAGAATAAGATTGAGATTCATGTGTCGGACTATGGGAGAACAAATGTACCGAAGCACCATTTTAAGCTGGATCAAAACCTCTGAATGTGTGATTGAAAGGACTTATTTTCCGTTCATTTTTTTGCGAATCACTTCATTCAAACATAAGCGATGGTTTCCAGATATGTATTTTCCACAATCGCTGTACCATCTTCTGCCAGATTATAACGCTTGAATACTTCTTTTAGATCATTTAAAAGCTCCGTTTGCTGATCCTCATCTGATTTTTCAAGTGCCCGCAGTGTTGGGCCAAACCAAGTGCTGAAAACTTCCACCGCATGATCTTCAGAAAGGTAGTATTGAAGCGCCTTCTTTTTCTTACTTGTGGTTTTCCTGGTTCCATCACCTAACAATGTAATTAATCCTTGCTCTGTGCCCCATCTCGATGGAGGATTTAACCCGGGCGGTGGTGGTAAATACTTTGCATGGGCAGCAAAAAAATCGCCGCTCCAGCCTTCCGCAACCGGGCCGGCCAGACCGATTTTTCCGCCGGGCTTACAAACGCGAAGCATTTCAGAAGCCGCTTTCTCCTGGTCAGGAACGAATTGCACGCCATACACCGACAGCACCACGTCAAAACTGTTATCAGGAAAAGGAAGTTTCTGGGCATCAGCAATCTCAAAAGCCGCCTCAAGACCGCTGGCCATAGCCTGATTTCGCGCACGTTCAATCAGGCCGGGTACAAAATCGATACCTGTAACATTACAATACCGGCGGGCGGCAACCAGTGCGGCCGTACCGCTGCCACAGGCCACATCCAGGACTTTTTGCCCCGGATGCGGATCTGCGGTCTTGCACAGGGATTCGGCCATCACCACATTCTGGCGGGCGATCTCGTTAAAGTCGCCGGTTGACCATGTCTCCTTTTGGTTTTCAGTGATGATTTTAAAGTTTGCGCCGGTATTCATAACATGGTTCTGTGATTATTATTCTTGTAGTACTATTGACTTCTCTTTCAGGCTGTAACCATATCAGGCAGCCCGATTGCATGTTCACTCAATACAGGAAAGTAATGTTGGGTACTTGCTTCCCTGAGTTTGTTATCAAGATATTCACTCAACAGATCTATAGAGGGTGCTTCATACAGGCAAACTGCCCGGCTCATATCCGCTGCAGGGAAAAACTGATGAACATAAAGCTCGTCCGGCAGTGGAAATACATCTTCTGCGCATGTCTGAAATTGTTCGGGATTGTGGATTTCGTGTTCGATGGCTATAAACATTTTATCTCCTTTTTGTAATAGATTGGAATTTTAACAACGACCTGTCAGATCCAATTTTCCTGACAGCGTTGCGGTATCGTTTGTTGAACACTGCCAGAATCCCTCGAAAATCACAAGGCTGCTTGCAGGTTCATTTATAATCTAAACCATGCAGATAACCCGTGCTTTGCTCAGACGTTCAAAGATTTTGCTTAGCCGTTTATTTTATATTGGAGGGTGTTTTGCCGAACTCTTCTTTAAAAGCACGGCTGAAGTGAGAGGTGTTTTTAAATCCGCAATCGAATACAACTTCGGTAACCGATTTATCGGTTTGTTTCAGCAAATACCGGCTGTAATCAAGCCGTTTCTGCCTCAGCCACTTACTGGGTGTTGTATCGTAGATCTGTTTAAAATCCCGTTTAAAGGTAGATAAGCTGCGTCCGCTGAGCCGGGCGTATTCGTCCAGATTCATCGGGTATGTAAAATTAGACTCCATCACTGATTGAAGTGACGGACGCGCAGTTTTGCACAAATTCAAAAAATAACCAGAGATACTTTTATTGGCGGGCTCTCCTGCAACAATCATTATCAGCTCTCTGAATTTGAGCTCTGCCAATTTTTTATCCGGATTACCAGGTTTTGATATATAGGATAAAAAGGAAAAAAAATAGGTTTTCAGCACCTCATCAGTCTGTACCCGCAGAATCGGAGAAAGGTCAGTATCATCATTCTGGATTTCAGCAGTCATTTGTTTTTCAAGCAGGGTGTCTTTGATAAACTGATCAGGAACAAACATAAACAGAGAGCAAAAATCATCGTCGAAATATTGATAGATTGAATGAGCCCCCTTCCTGACAAAGATGCAATCTCCCTCACGGGCAAGAACTTCATGATCTCCGGCAAACCATTTCTTCTTTCCCTTTATGACATACACAAAATAATTGTGATGGGTCCACATATCGAACCGGGTTTCACTCAACGGACATTTATATTCCGCAAACAGAAGATCATTTACAGATAACTGTTTAGAGGAAGGCAGATCCTGCATGAAATCATATACATTTAACATGAGGTAATGATGTGTATTTAATAAATTGAAATACTATTAAAATTATTATGAATAAAGACAATTATAATTTTATTTTGGCGAATCCTAATATAGATCCTTCGATAAGATGTAAGAAAAACTGTAAAAGTCAAAAGAACCGAACCGAAGTGCAGTAAACGGAAAAACCCGTTTTCAACTTAAACCTCCATTACAAATTTAAAACTAAATGCCTGCTTATTCTTTAACTGATCGGTCTCAATAGATCCTGTTTTATGCTCTACATTTAATAAACCCTCATGATATCCATGAATATTATTCCATTATAATTCAACCATCAGCCTTATATAATGAACGTATAAGCGTCTATTGATGTATCATTACTTATACATATAAAATCAGCTTTGGTCGTGTGGGTTAGATCCCTGTATATTATGAGGAGTTGCTTCAAACAAAGCCCTTCTGAAGCTGAATACCCCTCACCTATTCAATTTCAGCGCGCCTGTAACCCAAGTATGTATATCCGGCAGATATTATTTCTGATCCCGGAATTTTTTTTGCGATATCGCCTCAGCAGCAGTGTTCACACTTCAACCATGCCGTGATCCCTATACATACCGGGGAAAGTTCATGAAATTATTCCGGTCTCTGAACTTGTTATCATACAGGAAACCGACGATTTGGTGAATATAGAAGCAGTCGAAAAGGTTTACGGATTGTTTATCCGGCCGGACAAAGCCGCCGCGAAAGGCAGTTTACGCTCCATAAAATGATCCGGCAGCTTTGAGGTCAGTAACAATCTACACCTCATTTAAAAACAAGATCAAAAGAGATGGAAGAAGATTTTAAGGCTACAATTATTACTCTGCCTGAAGCGTACGAAATGGCTCACAAAGTTTCCCGGCAGATCACAAACTCCTCCGATAAGTTTGATATCGTTGTTGGCATTTCCCGGGGTGGCTTCCCTCCTGCCCGGATGATCTGTGATTTTTTGAATATCAATACACTCACCTCTCTTCAAATCAGCCATTATACAAGTGGCGGTGAGGAAAAGGATAAGGTTGAATTGACGGATCCTATAAATATTGATCTAAAAGGAACAAATGTACTGATTGTGGACGATGTGAATGATTCAGGCAAAACACTGAAAGCCGCCTATGAATATATTGCATCTCTTGATCCAGATTTGGTCAAAATTGCCGTCCTTCATGAAAAAGAAAATACCTCGTTCAACGCACACTACACGGGGGCGCAATTGACTGATTGGAGATGGCTGATCTACCAGTGGGCAGTGACAGAAGACCTGCTCGAATTTCTGGAGAAAGACAATATGTTACAGGCAACAGATGAGGAGGCCATCGGTCATCTCAAAGAAAAGTATGACCTCGAAATAGATAATGATCTGTTTAAAAAAGTAATTTCGATGAGAAAAAATTATATCGCTGAATAATTTTTAACACTCTAAATTCAGAATTTTATGTTTGATTATACCGCTACATACACCGATCAGTATCAGATCACAATGTCTCAGGTTTATTTCCATAAGGGACTGAAAAACGAGACAGCCATATTTGATTATTTCTTCCGCAAAAATCCTTTTGATGGCGGATATACAGTATTTGCCGGCCTTGAAGATTTCCTGGAAACGGTAAAAAATCTTCGCTTTGATGAAACGGATCTTGAATTTCTGCAGGCAGAAGGAATGGATCAGAATTTTTTGGACTACCTGAAGGATTTTCGATTCCGGGGCAACATATATGCTTCGAAAGAAGGCGATCTGGTCTTTCCCAATCGGCCTGTGGTTAGCGTGGAAGCTTCGATCATAGAAGCTCAGCTGCTCGAAACCCTCCTCCTGAATATTCTCAACTACCAGTCTCTGGTTGCCACCAAAGCAAGCCGGATGAGGCGATCGGCAGGCGACCGCAAATTAATCGATTTCGGATTGCGGCGGGCTCCCGGCGCAGGCGGATATTCTGCAGCCAGGGCATCCATTGTCGGCGGGTTTGATGGCACCAGCAATGTACGCGCGGGCCGCGATTATAACATTCCAATATCCGGAACAATGGCGCATTCCTTTGTTCAGAGATATGATGATGAAATTTCATCATTCCGCGACTTTGCAGAAGTGCGGCCTGACGACTGCGTTCTGCTCGTGGATACGTACGATACCCTAAAAAGCGGTGTCCCCAATGCGATTAAAGTTGGCAAAGAGATGGAAGAGCGCGGCCAAAAGCTGAAAGGCATCCGGCTGGACAGCGGAGACCTGGCCTGGCTTGCGAAAGAATCGCGAAGAATGCTGGATGATGCCGGATTGGATTATGTAAAAATTGCCGCATCAAATCAGCTTGATGAACATGTAATCAAAAGCCTGCTGGATCAGAATGCACCAATTGATCTGTTCGGAGTTGGCACGAGCCTGGTAACCGGCCGCCCCGATGCCGCACTCGATGGCGTTTACAAACTTTCTTACGCAAATCATGAATCGCGCCTGAAACTCTCTGAAAATATCCAAAAGATTAACCTGCCAGGAAAAAAACAGGTTTACAGATTGCTATATTCTGATGGATCATTCTACGGTGGCGACGTCGTTACCCTGGCAGATGAGGAAGATTTTGACGTCATGTTTCATCCCACTGAACCCCGAAAGTCGTTGTCTCTTGGGGAGTTCAGAAAAAAACCACTGCTGGAGAAAGTCGTAGACCAGGGAAAACGCCTGACCGAACCCAGAAAACTGAGTGAAATTGCAGAGTTTAACCGTACGCAAATGGACAAACTCCCAATAGAATTCCAAAGATTTAAAAACCCACATATTTACAAAATCGGTTTATCGGAATCACTAAAAGAACTTCGTGACCGGCTTGTAAATGAGCATAAGAATAAGATTAATTGATCAGGATACAGGAGTAAGCATCGCCTGATTGATACAACAGCGGTCAACTGCTAAACAGATTTTTAATTACCCGAATATTAATGCTGAACTACTGTGTAAGGTTTTGCATGTGTTTTCAATTTTAACCTGGCCCTGACTATAACATAATCACTTGTACGATAAAGACTTCTTTAAATTAGAGAAACGAAAGCATCAACCTGTTTTTAATAGTAATTTTAACTTATACTAATCGTAGACGAAATCAGGGTGATTTAGAATTATACATTGAGGCATGATTTCACTTAAACATAAACTTAAAAAAATCAGCTATGAAATATTCAATGTCGGAAGATGGTGATAGTGTTATCATTAAATTTGAAGGGAAAATAATGGGGGCTGAATCGGCTGAGTTTCACAATGAAATTAAAGACATGATTGCCAAAGGAAAAACTAATTTTATAGGAGATCTCAGTGATGTAAGTTTCCTGAACTCAACCGGACTGGGAATGTTCATTGCGGCTCTGACCAGCGCGCGCAAAGCTGATGGTGACTTTAAACTTTGCAGCGCACCCAGCAAAATTGAAAGCCTCTTCAGAGTATCCAAGCTGTTCACCATCTTCAATTACTACAAAACACTGGAAAAAGCGAAAGCTGATTCCCAGTAATTTCGTGCAGGCGGAACTATTGATGATTTTTTCGGGGGGCTAAATCTCCCGGTATAATGACAGGAAATCCGCGGTTCGGATTGAATTCTTTATAGGGCGATACATTTATTCACACAATTTGTATATCGACCCGCGATTTTTGCAAGAGCTCGATCTATTTGCACTCTGCCAGGTCTCTGATTATGGCGCCCGGTTCGGATAATCAGTGATAATCCCGTCCACTCCCATTTGCAGCAGACGGATCATTTCTTCTTTCTCGTTGATTGTCCACGGAATGATTTTCATGCCCCGATTATGGATTTCTTCTATCTGTTCAGGAGTTACCAGCTCGTAATGCGGACTCCAGATCTCGGGATGATATCCAAGAAATTCCGCATACCGGTCGATGGTTTGATCTTCCTCATGCACCAGAATCGCCTGTCTTACATCGGGATCAATTCCCCGCATGGAAATCAGTGTGGCGGGATCGAACGACTGGATGATGACGCGGTCAAGAATATCGAGATTAGCCAGTTCATCATACAGTAGTTTCGAAAATACTTCAGGCTGCGGAGTGTATACACCATACCATTCCGGACGGCTTTTGGTTTCGATGTTGTAGTAAACCGGATCATGTCCCTGCTCTTCCACATAATTTTCAATTGCCTGAATTGCATCACGCAACAGCGGTTTGGTGACTTCCAGGGGCTCCTGTTCTGGGAAGGCTGGATGGCCCCGCAGTCCCACATCAAACTGCTGCGTCTCTTCGTACGTCATCTCATAGATGTTGAGATCCGTCTGCTCCTCTTCGGTGACAGGCGTACCATCCGGTTTTGTACTAATCTGATGATCAAACCAAGGCTCATGTGAAACCAGGAGCTGGTTGTCGGCTGTCACCACCAGATCGAATTCAATAGTGTTCACGCCGTAATCAATCGCTTTCAGGAAACCGGGAATCGTGTTTTCCGGCAGTAATCCTCTCGCACCGCGGTGTCCCTGGAGGTCGTAGTTGTAAGTAACTTCGTTCATAAAACAAGCTGTCAATATACATGTGATGAACAGAGCTATAATTAATTTCATAGCAATAGTGTCCTAAACGCTTTTAAGAATTGGGAAAAACCTGTATTTATCCAATATACAGACGGATTGGCTAACAAGTTTAAAAATCAACCCCTATGTTTTCTCGCCGGGTTTTCGCTGAGTAACCCGCTGAGGTTAACGTATGATCTTTTGTCCAAACCAATCAATATTCAGCGCAACTCAGTGATATCCTCTGTGGAAATCTGCGAGAATTCAAAAACCAAAACCATTTGATTCTCGTTTTGTATGAATGACTTTTAAAGGTTAGGACGTAATTGATTTCATAGAAAATATTTTTATAAAAATGTTGAAGCTACTGCTGAATTTGCATTAATATATGATGATGAATTTGTTTTCCAACTATAAATCACTTCCATGAAATCGTATTTGAGTATATTTCTGTTTCTGCTCATTTCCCCTGCCGATATCAACTCCCAAGATTCATCAGGTGAAATTACCACATTTATCCTTGTACGTCATGCTGAAAAAGCGGATGACAGCCGTGATCCTGATCTTTCACCTGAAGGATATGATCGGGCGAAATTATTAAACCGAATGCTGAGTGAAATTCAGTTTGATGCAGTCTACTCAACGCCTCTGATCCGAACCACAGAAACCGCGCGTAAAGTAGCGGAGAAAAATGAGGTTGAAATTACGGAGTATGATCATCGAAATCCTGAATCACTGGCGGATGAATGGATTAAAAAACATACAGGTGAATTTATTCTAATAGCAGGTCATTCAAACACAACACCCCTCTTTGCCAATGCTCTCTTAGGCAGAGAGCATTTTATTACTAAATTTGAAGAAACTGATTTTGGCAATATTCTGATCGTTACCATCTCAGCGGACGGAAATAGTAACTTGCTGCATTTGAGGTATTAAATTTCAATAAAGCAACCGGTCTGCTATCATTATTATCTATTTTCTCACATCTATATTAATGAGTGCTTCACAGATTTTTGCTACATTACAGATAACCTCTTAATAAACTGATCACCATGAAGATACTTGTCCCAACTGATTTTTCCGATCTAAGCATGATAGCCATCGATACCGCCAATACTTATGCATCTATCTTTGGCGGACAGATTTCTCTGTTTCACTCACACATCCCTATTACTGAACTCGACGAGCCTTATGCGCTCGGTATGAGTAACCAGGTATATCAGGATTATGAATCTATTGAAGCCTCCATCCGTGAAAGACTCGAAAACATCGCCAATGATAAAATAGACAACATGAAACGGGGCGATTTGATCGTGCATATCGGCAACCCGGCTCAAAGCATTGTGGAAGAATCGGAGAAACATGATATCATAATCATGAGCACTCACGGCCGGACCGGCTTTTCGCGCTTTCTGCTCGGATCAGTATCAGAAAAAGTTCTGCGCCTGTCCAAAGTACCGGTAATGGTTGTTGAAGACGAATCGGATGTGGATGCGTTCAAAAATATCCTTGTTACCACAGATTTTTCGGATAATGCCGAAGCCGCTTATCCCCATGCGCTGAAAATTGCCCGGAAAACAGGTGGTAATGTCGATATTCTGCACATTTTGAGCCTGGACCAGTTTGAGGAAAAGGAAACGGACCGGTCCATTAAAAAAATTCGCCAGCAGCGAATGCAACTCATAGAGAAAGAATATTTTCATGAATTGCGTGATCGCGTAAAGAGTTATACCATTGTATCGGAAGATTCACCCCATGAAGCAATCATAAAGTTTGTACATGGATCGTCTTATAATCTTATTGTGATGGCCACTCTCGGAAAAACCGGCATTCAATATATGATGCTGGGCAGCACTACCGCGAATGTTGTCAGGCATGTAAAAACCGCCGTGCTGAGTGTAAAACCGCCTGCAGTTGCTGAAAAGGAAAGAGAAGAAGATACAGATATAGATAAGGATGAGGATAAGGCCTGATTTTGTAACGGATTGCACTACAAAAAGTTTGATCAATTTTGAACGAATGTCGCACCTACAGCGCTTCTTTAGCGCGGCACTCATATCTACCCCACAGATTCACGTTGTGATCCTGAGGGGCTACGGACATGCCGCCCTTGACCGGGGCTGGTCTGGATGGTGGAAAA